>JBKOVT010000317.1:0-10290 GCA_046724035.1 Pseudomonadota bacterium
ATAAGAGACAGGCCCGAAGCGGCGCGCCCTGCCGCTGCGGATATGCCGCGTCCGAGCGAGGCGCCCCGCCGTGCGCCCGAGCCGGCCGCCGCTCCGCCAGCTTCGGTTGCCGCGCTGCGCCGCAGCGAAACCGATGTGCGCACGCTGATCGTCGGCCGCGAGATCTCGCTCTCGGGCGAGATCAATTCGTGCAACAAGCTCGTCGTTGAGGGCAGCGTCGAGGCCAATCTGCAGAATTGTCGCGATGTCGACATTTCCGAGACGGGGCTGTTCAAGGGTTCGGCCTCGATCGACGAGGCCGAGGTGCGCGGCCGCTTCGAAGGCAATCTGACCGTGCGCAAGCGGCTCTTGATCCGCTCGACCGGCAAGGTCACTGGCACGATCCGCTACGGTCAGATCGAGATCGAATGCGGCGGCCAGATCTCGGGCGACATTCAGGCCCAGCCGCACGACGAGCTCAAACCCGCCGCCGCGCCGGCCGCCGACTAGCGGACGACCGACCAAGCCGCGGTTCCGTGAGCGGCGCCGGGGTGACAGCCTCGGCGCGCGCCGCGATCAATTCGCTGGGCGCGGTCTTCGCGCCATAACGGCAGAGATCGGCAACGGCGCAAACCGGGCAATCCGGTTTGCGCGCCTTGCAGACATAGCGCCCCTGCAGAATCAGCCAGTGATGCGCGCCGAGCTTGTACTCGGCCGGCGTCACCTTTTCGAGCCCAGCCTCGACCTCGAGCGGCGTTTTTCCCGGCGCGATGCCGGTGCGATTGGCAACCCGGAAAATATGCGTGTCGACCGCGATGGTCGGCTCGCCGAACGCGACGTTCAGCACGACATTGGCGGTTTTGCGGCCGACCCCGGGGAGCGTTTCGAGCGCCTCGCGATCGCGGGGCACCCGGCCGCCATGCTGCTCGATGAGCATTCGCGACAGCGCGACGACGTTGCGCGCCTTGGTGCGGAAGAGCCCGATCGTGCGGATCATTTCCGTGAGCCGCTCTTCGCCGAGCGCGAGCATCTTCTGTGGCGTGTCGGCGAGCGCGAACAAGGCGGGGGTGGCTTTGTTGACCCCAACATCGGTCGCCTGCGCCGACAGCACGACCGCGACCAGCAGGGTGAACGGGTTGATGAATTCGAGCTCGGTCTTGGGGATCGGGCGGCTCGCCGCGAGCCGGCGATAGAATTCGGCGGCCTCGGCCTTCGAGAAAGACCGGCGTCTCGCGGAAAGCGGGCGTTTCGCGGAGGGCGAGCGTTTTGCGGAGAGGCGTTTCGGAGCGGCGGGCATACGCGCGAGTTTAGAAGCGGCTGCCGCTCTTCACAAACAGGTCAGCGGCTTTCCGCGTACGCTCGCAGCGCTTATCTTCGCGGGATGAGCCCGGACGTTGCGTTATCCAAGCCCGTGTTCTTCGAGCGGGTGTTGTGGCCGCATCGCAGTCTGCCGCCGCGCGGATTTCGCCTGCTGATGCTCGGGCTCGGCGTGCTCAGCCTCCTTGTCGGCATTATTTTTGTCGCGGCCGGCGCTTGGCCGGTCTGCGGCTTTTTCGGGCTCGACATCGCGCTGCTCTACCTTGCTTTCCGCCTCAGCTACCGCAGCGCGCGGCAGCGCGAGACGTTGCGCCTCGCCGACGACCGGTTCACGGTCGAGCGCGTCGACATCTATGGCGCGCGCCGTTTGTGGCATTTTCAGCCGTTCTGGCTGCGGGTCGTGCTCGAAGAGCGGCGCGACGAATCGAACCGGCTGCTCCTCGCATCGCACGGCAAGAGCATCGTTATCGGCGATTTTCTCGCGCCGCCGGTACGGCGCGATCTCGCGGCGACATTGCGCGACGTGTTGAGCCGCTGGCGCGCCGCGCTCAACCCGGCGAACGCATCGAATTGAAGCTGGAGCTCACGGGTTCACCTGCTGGCCGAAGGTGATGCGGTTGCCATCGGGGTCGTGCACCGACATCTCACGCATGCCGTAAGAAAAATCGGTCGGAGGCACCTCGATCGGGCAGCCAAGATCCTGCAATTCGCTGTGCAGCCGATCGATGTCGGTGACAAACACATAAATGCTCGAACGGCCACCGCCTTCGGGAGCCTCGCTCGCCGGCATCAGATGGATCGAGACGGCGTCGCGCTCGACAATGGCATATGACGGCGGATCGCCGAGGCGAAAATGCTCGCGAAACCCCAGCCGGCCGAGGAAGAAGCCGAGGCTAACGCCGACATCGCGGACCGCGAACACCGCGGCGAAGGCGTTGAGCGCGACAGGCGGCGCCATTCCTAAAGCCCGAGCACTTCCTTCATGCCGTAGAGGCCGGGCGGGCGGGTGACGAGCCAGCATGCCGCGCGCACGGCGCCTTTGGCATAGATCGCGCGGTTTGTCGCCCGGTGCGTCAGCTCCAGGCTCTCCCCGAGCCCGGCGAAAACCACATGATGTTCGCCGATATTGTCGCCGCCGCGCAACGCGGCGAACCCGATCGCGCCGGCCTTGCGCGGCCCGGTAATGCCGTCGCGCCCGCGCTGTGCGACTTCGTCGAAAACGACTCCACGCGCCGCCGCTGCGGCACGGCCAAGCGCGAGCGCCGTCCCGGACGGCGCATCGACCTTGCCCCGGTGATGCATCTCGACGATCTCGATATCCCATTCCGGCCCGAGGCGCGCCGCGACCTGCTCGACCAGCCCAAGCAACAGATTGATGCCGAGACTGGTATTGGCGGCCCAGACGACCGGCACGCGCGCGGCGGCATGGCGGATCGCCGCCTCCTGCTCGCCGGACAAGCCGGTGGTGCCGATAACGATCGGGCGGCCGAGCTCGGCTGCGAGCGCCGCGTGCGCTGCCGTCGCTTCCGGGGTCGTGAAATCAATCGCGACATCGCTGTCGCGCAGCACTTGCCGCACATCGTCCGTGGCGGCGATCCCGGCCCGACCGACCCCCGCCAACTCACCGAGATCCTGGCCGACAGCGGCGCTTCCGGGCTTGGCGGCGCCACCCGCCAATTGACAGCCCTCGCTCGCCGCGATGTCGGCGATCAGCATGCGGCCCATGCGGCCGCCGCACCCGATCACCCCGATTCTGGTCCCGGCCATGGCATGCCTCCGTCAGCGCCGCGGACAGCGTTGCCGCGCCTGGGCAAAAACACAAGCAGCGGCGTTTGCGGCAACGCCGCTGCCCCGCCGCCATTTCCCCGCGCGGGAATTTCCTCTACACCGGCAGCCTAATGGCTCTGCTCCGCTCGGTCGCGACGGTCGGCTCTTACACGCTGGTGAGCCGGGTGTTCGGCTTTATCCGCGATATCCTGACCGCGGCGATCCTCGGCGCCGGGCCGGTGGCGGATGCTTTTTTTGTGGCGCAGCGCCTCCCCAATCTGTTCCGCAGCCTGTTCGCCGAGGGGGCGTTCAACGCCGCCTTTGTGCCGCTCGCCTCGGGGACGCTCGCGGAGGGCGGCAAGCCGGCGGTGCGCGTCTTCGCCGAAGAAGCCTTCGCGGTATTGTTTACGGTGCTGCTCGTCTTTGTGCTGCTCGGCGAGATTTTCATGCCGTGGCTGATGACGGTCATCGCGCCCGGCTTTAATGCCGAGCCCGGCAAGTTCGACCTCGTCGTCACGCTGACCCGCATCACCTTCCCCTATCTCCTCTTCATCTCGCTGACGGCATTGCAGGGGGGCCTGTTGAACGCGGTCGACCGCTTCGCCGCGCCGGCCGCGACGCCGATCCTGTTGAATTTGTTTCTGATCGCCGGCCTTTGGCTGATGGCGCATTTCCAGTGGCATGACGGCGAGGTGCTGGCCTGGGCGTTGTCGGCGGCCGGGCTGGCGCAATTCCTGTGGCTCATGGCGTCTTGCGCGCGTGCCGGGGTCGGGCTGCGATTGCGCCTGCCGCGGTTGACCCCGCGCGTCAAACAGACCTTGCGCGTCATGGGTCCCGGGGTGCTCGGGGCCGGCGTCACGCAGCTCAATTTGGTGATCTCGACGGCGCTCGCTTCGCTGTTGCCCGGCGGGTCGGTGTCGTACCTTTATTACGCCGACCGGCTCAACCAATTGCCGCTCGGCGTTGTCGGGATCGCCGTCGCGACCGCGATCCTGCCGCCCTTGTCGCGGCAGGTGAGGACCGGCGATCTCGCCGGCGCGGCCGTGACGCAAAACCGCGGCGTCGAATTGGCCCTGCTATTGACCTTGCCGGCCGCGGCAGCGTTTGTCGTGTTGGCGCAGCCGATCATGACGGTCCTGTTCCAGCGCGGCGCCTTCGGGCCCACCGAGGCCGATGCGACCGCGGCGGCGCTCGCCGCCTATGCGATCGGGCTCCCCGCTTTTGTGCTGGTCAAAGTCTTGGCGCCGGGCTTTTTCGCGCACCACGACACGGCAACGCCGGTCAAGGTCGCGATCGCGGCGATGGCGACCAATCTGATCCTGACCTTGGTGCTGATGCAGTTCTGGGCGCATGTCGGGATCGCACTCGCCTTGTCGGCGGCCGGCTGGCTGCAAGCCGTGACGCTGTTCGTGCTGCTGGAGCGGCGCGGCCATTTCCGGCTCGACCGGCGATCACGCAGCAAATTGCCGCGCATCGCCGCCGCCGCGCTGATCATGGGAGTGGCGGTACTAGGCTTGCGGCTGCTGCTTGCCCCGGCCTTGGCGGGCCCGCTCATGTTGCGGCTCGGCGCATTGTCGGCGCTGGTGGCGGCCGGGTTTATCGCGTTCGGTGCGCTGGCATTCGGGCTGGGCGTCACCGGCTGGCGCGAGCTCCGCGGCCAGCTCGTGCGCTCGCGTTCGCGATCTCCGGGGCAACCGGCTTGACCCCGGTCCCGCCGGGACGCTAACAGCCCCCCATCGCCTAGCTGAGGCCCTATGAACCGAATTTTTTCCGGCATCCAGCCGACCGGCAATCTGCATCTCGGCAATTATCTCGGCGCGATCCGCAACTGGGTCGCGCTGCAGCACGATTACGACTGTATCTTCTGCATCGTCGACCTGCACGCGCTGACCCAGCCGCAAAATCCCGATGAGCTGCGCCAGGCGACGCGCGAGGTGACGGCGGCCTATATCGCCGCCGGCATCGACCCCGAGCGCTGCATCATCTTCAACCAGAGCACGATCAGCGCGCATGCCGAGCTGGCCTGGCTGCTGGGCTGTCTGACGCCGCTCGGCTGGCTCAACCGGATGACGCAGTTCAAGGAGAAAGCCGGGAAGCAGCGTGAGAATGCCGGGCTCGGCCTTTACGCCTACCCCGTGCTGATGGCCGCCGACATTTTGCTCTACAAGGCGACGCATGTGCCGGTCGGCGAAGACCAGAAGCAACACGTCGAGCTGGCGCGCGACATCGCCGGCGCGTTCAACCGGCGCTACGAGCGCGATTTCTTTCCGTTGCCCGAGCCGCAGATCTTTGGCGAGGCGACGCGGGTCATGAGCCTGCGCGACGGCACCAAGAAGATGTCGAAATCCGACACCTCGGATTATTCGCGCATCAACATGACTGACGACGCCGAGACGGTCGCGCTAAAGATCCGCCGCGCCAAGACCGATCCCGAGCCATTGCCGCACACGCTGGATGCGCTCGAAAAGCGGCCGGAAGCGGATAACCTCGTCAGCATCTATGCCGCACTCTCCGATATGAGCCGCGAAGCCGCGCTGGCGCGGTTCGCCGGCGCCAACTTTTCGACCTTCAAGGAGGCCCTGTCGGGGCTCTCGGTCGATGTGCTCGGCCGGATCGGCGGCGAAATGCGTCGCCTCCTCGACGAACCCGGCCACATCGACCGGATTCTTCGGCATGGGTCGGAGCGCGCCGCCGAAATCGCGATGCCCATCCTGCGCGAGGTGCAGGACATCACCGGCCTGCTGCGCCCCTAAGCCTCCGAGAAGGCGATCCCCTACGGAAAGATGGTGGCAGCCGGGGGATTGCCGCTTTGCGGCCGTTTTTTCGGGTGTAAGCTGTTGCAGGCCGCGCTGTCTCGGCTAAACCGGGACGGCGCGGGTGCGATTCCGCGAACCGAACCGGCGGCCGCCTTCCGACATGGACATCTACCTGCCGATCGCCGAAGTCTCACTGGACGTTTTCGTCCTGCTGGGGCTCGGCGCCGCGGTCGGTTTTTTGTCGGGTGTGTTCGGCGTCGGGGGCGGGTTTCTCTTGACCCCGCTCCTGATCTTTATCGGTGTTCCGGCGCCCGTCGCGGTGGCGTCCTCCGCGAACCAGCTGGTCGGCGCCTCATTGTCCGGCGTCATCGCGCATTGGCGGCGGGGCAATGTCGATTTCAAGATGGGATTTATCTTGCTGGTCGGCGGCCTCGCCGGCTCGGTGTTTGGCGTGTGGCTGTTCACCTGGCTGAAGCGGCTCGGGCAAATCGAGCTGACGATCTCGGTCTGTTACGTCCTGTTGCTCGGCACGCTGGGGTTCCTGATGGGCTTCGAGAGCGTGCGCGCGCTGTTGCGGCAGCGGCGGCCTGGGGGCGCGCGCCGCAAATTGCACCAGCACAACTGGATGCACGGCTTGCCGCTGAAGACGCGGTTCCGGCGCTCGAAACTCTACATCAGCGCGCTCTTGCCGATCGGCCTCGGCGTGGCGGTCGGCATTTTGAGCGCGATCCTCGGCGTCGGTGGCGGGTTTGTGCTGGTGCCCGCGATGATCTACATGCTCGGGATGCCGACCCAGGTGGTTCCCGGCACATCGCTGCTGCAGATCATTTTTGTTGCGGCCAATGTGACCTTTCTGCAGGCTTATACGAACCGCACCGTCGATGCCGTGCTGACCCTGGTTCTGCTCCTGGGCGGGGTGCTCGGCGCCCAGTTCGGCACCCGGTTTGGCACGCGCCTGCGCGGCGAACAGCTCCGCTTTCTACTGGCGCTGATGGTGCTGGCGGTTGCGGCCAAGCTCGCCCATGATTTGACGATTCGCCCGCCGAGCCTGTGGGTGATCAGCACAGAGCAGACATGAGCCGGCCGTCTCGCCTTGCGCTCGCGCTGTTTGCCGCGCTGGCATGCGTCGGCGGGCCGGCTCGCGGCGATGGCGTCGTCGCCGATCTCAGCAGCCATCTGATCGCGATCACCACCGGATTTACGGGCGCCTCGGTCGTTCTCTTTGGCGCCACCGAGGGACGCGGCGACATCATCACGGTCGTGCGCGGCCCCGAGCGCGAGATGACCGTGTGGCGCAAAGGCAAGGTGGCCGGCATCTGGGTCAATGCCGAGTCGGTCGTCTTTGGCAATGTGCCGAGCTTTTATGCCGTCGCGGCGAGCCGCCCGGTCGACGAGATCATCGCGCCGGGACCGGCGGCATTATACCGGATCGGCACCGGCAATTTGCGGCTCCAGCCAAAATCGCCGGCGACGCCGGACGAGGCAGCCCGCTTCGGCACGGCCTTGGTCGCGGAGCAAAAACGCGAGGGGCTGTTTGCCGCGGATCCCGCCAAGATCGCTTTCCTGGGTGAGCGCCTGTTCCGGACGACCATCGGCTTTCCCGCGAACGTGCCGACCGGCACCTATATCGTCGAAGTCTTTTTGGTGCGGGACCGCGATGTCGTCAGCGGGCAGACAACGCCGCTGGTGGTTTCCAAGGTGGGGCTCGACGCGGCGGTTTCGGATTTCGCGACACGCCAATCGGCTGCCTATGGCGCGATTGCGGTTGTGACCGCGGTAGTGGCAGGATGGCTCGCAAGCCTGCCGTTTCGCGGCGTCTAACCCGCAGCGAGGGTCCGCGTCATGTCTGACAAGCCCATGTCTGGCAGCGTCCAGCCCCGCGTCTTTCTCGTCGTCGTCGATGAATCCGAGGAGTACCGCCTCGCGGTGCATTACGCCGCGCGCCGAGCGGCGCATACCGGCGGACGGCTTGCCTTACTCTACGTCATCGAGCCGGCCGAGATGCAGCAGTGGATGGCGATCGAGGAACTGGCGCGCGCCGAGCGGCGGGAAGCCGCCGAAGAGCTGCTGCAAAGCTTGTGCGAGGAGCTTGCTCCGGTGGCCGGCTCGATGCCGATCGTCTACATCCGCGAGGGACGCCGCCGCGACGAGCTGATGGCGCTGATCGGCGAGGAACCGGGTATTTCGATTTTGGTGCTCGCAGCCGGAACCGGCGCGGAAGGGCCGGGGCCGCTGATCTCCTATTTGACGGGAAAGCCCGCCGCGCGGCTGCGCATCCCGATCACGATCGTGCCGGGCGGGTTGACGCTCGACGAGATCGACGCCCTGAGCTGAGCTGCGAGGTGAGCTGACCTGCGACGGGCGTGCGGGGCTAAACCACCGCTTCTCCGCTGATCACCTCTTTCACCTTGCCGGCCAGCTGCTTCAGGCTGAAGGGCTTTGGCAGGAAGTGAATGTCGCTGTCGGTGTCGAGGCGCTGGCGGAAAGAATCCTCGGTATAGCCCGAGATAAAGATCACCTTCATGTCGGGGTGGATTTCCCGGACTTCCCGGATCAGGGCCGGCCCATCCATATTCGGCATCACGACATCGGTGATCAGGAGATCAATCGGCCCATCCGCCGTCTGGATCAATTCGAGGGCGGCTTCGCCGCTCTTCGCCTCGAGGACCTTGTAGCCCTTGTTGCGCAACGCGCGCGCCCCGAAGATCCGGACCGGATCCTCGTCCTCGACCAGCATGACCGTGCCGACCCCGGTCAAATCCTTCGGCGGCAGCACCTCGGTCATGTCGCCGGCGCGGGTATTGATCGCGGCCGCATCGGTGAGCTGGTGCCGCGGCAGGTAGATCTGAAAATTGGCGCCCCGCCCCGGCGCGCTGTCGACAAAGATGAACCCACCGGTCTGCTTGACGATGCCGTAAACCGTCGAGAGGCCGAGCCCCGTCCCCGAGCCGACCTCCTTTGTCGAGAAAAACGGCTCGAAGATGCGGGCGAGGTGTTCCTTCGCGATGCCGATGCCGGTATCGGATACTTCGATCAAGACGTAATTGCCGGCGGGCATGATCTCGTGGCCGCGCCGCATGGCGCTTGCCTGATTGATGTTGGCGGTGCGGATGGTCAGCGTGCCGCCGCCCTGCATCGCATCGCGCGCGTTGACCGCCAGGTTGATGATGACCTGTTCGAGCTGGCCTTGGTCGACCTTGGCAAGACCGAGGTCGCGCCCGTGCACAACCTTGAGCTCGATGTTCTCGCCGATCAGCCGGCGCAGCAGATGCGACAGCTCGACCAGCACATCGGTGATGTCGATGATGCGCGGCTGCAAGGTCTGTTGCCGCGAGAAGGCGAGAAGCTGGCGCACGAGGTTCGCGGCGCGGTTTGCGTTCTGCTTGATCTGCATGATGTCGGCAAAGGACGGATCGCCCGGCCGGAACCGCATCAGCAGGAGATCGCAGAAGCCGATCATCGCGGTCAGCAGGTTGTTGAAATCGTGCGCCACGCCGCCGGCGAGCTGACCGACCGCCTGCATCTTCTGCGACTGGGCGAACTGGATTTCGAGGTTCTTCTGCTCGGTGACGTCGATGAAATGCAGCATGAGGCTGCCATCGCCGTTGTCGTTGCCGCCGAGGCGCGACAGGAAGACGACGCAGGTCTTGTCCCGGTTGCTCTTGATTCGCACGTCCACGCGGCCGGGGGGCGCCGCGCCATCAACCGCCGCGGCGAGCTTGGCCATGATCTCGCGCCGGTCGTCATCGTTGACAAAGCCGATCAGCGGCTGCCCGATCAGATCCTGCGGCGGCGCGCCGAACAATTCGCCGAGCGCTCGGTTCGCCTCCTCCAGCCGGCCTTCGCGATCGATCAGCGCGATGCCGACCGGCGCATTCGCAA
Organism: Pseudomonadota bacterium; assembly: GCA_046724035.1. GTDB lineage: Bacteria > Pseudomonadota > Alphaproteobacteria > ATCC43930 > CGMCC-115725 > DATARH01. The sequence goes on from JBKOVT010000317.1 coordinate 9,702, forward strand.
AGAACCTCTGAAACCGTTCGCGCGAGAGCCGCAGCGCCGCTTGCCATTCGCGCTCCGGCGTCAGATCGCGCACGACCGATCGGGTGCGCAACTCCGGCCCGGACCCGACAATGCTCTGCCCGACCCAGGCCTCCAGGATGCGCCCGTCGCGGCTGCGCAATGCCACCTCGCCGCGCTGCTCGCCCTCGCCGCTGCCCTCGAATGGATCGAAACCGGCGGTCTCGTCGGCCGGCGGCGTCGCCAGAAAATCATGCAGCCGCGCGCCGCTCGCGATGATTTCCGCGGGCGTGCTGCCGAGCCACTGCGCGAGCGTCTGATTGACGAACAGAAAACGGCCGTTGCCATCGACCGAATAGAAGCCGATCGGCGCGTTATCGAGAAAATCGACGAGCTTGTTGCGCTCGTCGTGGATCACCGCCTCCATTTCATGGCGCGCGGTGATGTCCTGAAAATTCCAGAAGCTGTAGCCAGGCCGGCCGGCGATCGGGTTGACGCTGACATTAAACCAGCCCGCCGCGACACCCCGCGAATTGCGCAACGGCAGCGCCGATATAGCCCGTGTCCCCGCCGCGGCGCGGCTGCACAGCCG
>JBKOVT010000080.1:0-15611 GCA_046724035.1 Pseudomonadota bacterium
CCAGATCAGCGGTGTGCGCGCGATTGACGCGTAAAGCCCGGATTGGGCAAAGACCAGGGCGACGATGCCGGTCAGCGCCAGCCCCGACGCCATGTAATTGTAGATGCGGAGCATATAGTCGCGCAGGCCGACATCGACATCAGCCTGTGCGCCTGCCGCCGGCCGCACCGTCCAGCGGGGCTGCGAACCGAGAGCCATGGAACCCCCTATTGGAGAGCTGCGAGGATGATTCCTCGCTGTTCGATATTGGCACAATCCAAAGGCTTTTCAATAACGCCGCCCGGGCGAGCCCTAGGCGAGGTGCCGGCCTCTCTGGCAAGCGGTTCGTTCCGCCCCTCATTGACCCTCCCCCGCTTGCGGGGGAGGGAGGCCGAGGCGAAGCCGAGGGCGGGTGGGGGCTGTACCAGGCTATTCGTTGCGCAAATACGTGGCTGGTTTCGCGCCGAGCGCCCGCCAGGTGCCGGCGAACCCGAAGACGAGCGTCAGGACGACCGCCAGCGCGAGGATCGCGGCGAGTGGCATCGGCAGGAACACCCAATCGCTGCGCATCGGCCCGGTGACAAGCGCATAGGCAGCGAGCGTCCCGAGCCCCGCCGCGATGATCGCTGTGACGACGCCGAGCAGCCCGTGCTCGATCAGAAAGGCGGCAGCGATCGTGCCGCGGGTCGCGCCGAGCACCTTCAGCACGACGGCGTCGTAGACCCGCCGGCGGTGCCCGGCCGCGACGGCGCCCCCGAGAACGAGAATGCCGGCGGCGAGCGTGATCAATGCCACCAGTCGCAATGCCGCGCCGATTGTGGCGATGACCCGCGCCACCGCCTCCAGACCCTCCCGTACCGGGATCGCCGACACATTCGGAAAGCGGTCGGTGATCTGCCGCACCAGATTGTCCTCGGCGGCTCCGGGTGCGGTATAGACCGCCGCGAGATGGGTCTGCGGCGCGGCTTCGAGCGCGCCGGGCGCGAAGACGATCGCAAAATTGATCCCGAGCCGCGCCCAATCGATCTGGCGCAGATTGGCGATCGTCGCCGTGATCTCGCGTCCGAGCAGATTGACACTCAGCGTGTCGCCGAGCTTCAACCCCATGCCTTGCGCGAGCTCCGCGTCAAAAGACACAAGCGGCGCACCGCGGTAATCGGCCGGCCACCAGCTGCCGGCGACAATGTGCGATCCGGCCGGCGGCTCTGCCGCGTAAGTCAGGCCGCGGTCGCTGCGCAATGCCCATTGCGCCTCCGGCGCGACCTGCGCCTCCTCGACCGGCTTGCCGTTGAGCCGCGTGATGCGGCCGCGCAGCATCGGCATCTCGGCAAAGCTCGCACCGGGTGTTGCGCGCACGATCTCCGCGAACCCGGCGAGCTGGTCCGGCTGGATATCGATAAAGAAATCCGCCGGCGCATGCTCGGCGAGTCGCGTCTCGACCTCGACTGCGAGATTGCCTTCTACGAGCGCGACCGCCGCGAGCACGCTGAGCCCGAGACCGAGCGACAGCACGATTCGCGCCGTTGGAGCGCCGGGTCGGTACAGATTCGCGAGCGCCAGCCGGATCGTCGGCCGCGCCGGCCGCGGCAGGAGTCGCGCGACCGCCACAATGGCCCACCCGGCGAAGCGGAACAGCGCAAAGGCGGCGATCGCGCCCCCGACATACCACAGCGCGACACGGCGATCGGGCGCGCTCATGACGACCAGAGCGGCAAGTCCGAGCGCCGCTGCGGTGGTTGTGGCTGCGATCGGCGGCGGCACAGGCCGGCGCGCCGGCGCAATCCTGTCGCGAAACAGCGCGCCGGGCGGGATCCGGCCGATCGCGGCGAGCGGCCACAGCGAGAAGAGCAGCACGGCCAGCAACCCGGCAAGGGCGGCCAGCCCGAGCGGCAGCGGATAGACGCCGAGCCGCAATTCGACCGGCAGCAGCCCCGAGACGAGCGGTGCAATGGCAGCGGGGGCGAGCCCGCCGAGCAGCAGCCCGCCGGCGATGCCGATAAGCGCCAAAGCGAGGGTCTGGATCAGATAAGCGGCGAAGATGAGCCGGGTCGAGGCGCCGAGACATTTCAACGTCGCAATCGCCGCGGTCTTGCTCGCGACATAACCGGCGACCGCATTGCCGATGCCGATCCCGCCGACCAAAAGCGCTGTGATCCCGGCAAGGTCGAGGAAAAACCCGACTCGCTCGATAAAGCGCTGCAATCCCGGCGATGCGTCCGCGCTGCCGCGGATTTGCCAGCCGGCATCGGGAAAGCTCGCGCGCGCCTGCCGTGCCCAATTGTCGGCATCGGTGCCGGGCGGGAGCTTCAGCCGGTACTCGTAATTGACCAGCGCGCCGGGCCGGATCAGCCCGGTCGCCGCGAGCGCCGCCTGTGAGACAATGACGCGCGGCCCAAAGGCGAGCGCGCCGAATGCGGCATCGGGTTGGCGCTCGATAATCGCGCGTAGCTCAAGCTCAGCGTCGCCGATGCGGAAACGCTCGCCGAGACTGACCCCCAATCGGCTCGCAACCGCGGCCTCGGCCGCCGCGCCAAAGGTGCCGCCCTCCTCCTTCAGAGCTTGTTCGAGCGGCAGCTTCGGCTTGAGCGCGACGTCGCCATAAAGCGGATAGGCGCCGTCGACCGCCTGTAATTCGATCAGGCTGCGCCTTGCGGCATCGGCGGAGCGCGCCATCGAGCGCAATTTCGCGACCTCTGACAGCGTGCCGCTGGCCGCGAGAAAGCGCCGCTCCGCTTCGTTTGCGCTGCGGTAGGTGAGATGCACACTGACATCGCCCCCGAGGAGGAGCCGGGCATCGGCGCGAATGCCGGCGAGTACCGCTTCGGTCAAGGATCCGATGCCGGCGATTGCCGCGACCCCGAGGACGAGACAGGCCAGAAAGATACGAAAGCCGCGAACCCCGCCGCGCAATTCTCGCGTCGCCAGTCGAAACGCGTAGCGTATCTGGGAGCGCGGGCGTCCCGCCCGCATGCGGTCCAGCTGCGACGCCGTGCTCACAGCGCGCGCCGCCGCAGCGCCGCCTGCCGCTCTCCCGCGATCCGCCCGTCGGCGAGATTGATCTCGCGTCCGCACCGCGCCGCAAGCTCGGCGTCATGCGTAATCAGCAAGAGCGCCGTGCCGAGGCGGGCATGCTCGGCGAACAGGCAATCGATGACCGCCCGCCCGGTCGCGCCGTCGAGATTGCCGGTCGGCTCATCGGCGAGCAGCAATTGCGGCCCGGCGGCAAAAGCGCGCGCGATCGCGACGCGCTGCTGCTCGCCCCCCGACAATTGGCCGGGATAATGCCCGACGCGATGCCCGAGCCCTACCCGTGCCAATGCCGCCTCGGCTGCCGCGAACGCGTTGCGGTCGCCGGCCAGTTCGAGCGGGATCGCGACATTTTCCACCGCGGTCATCGTCGGGATCAGGTGAAACGATTGGAACACGATCCCGACATGCCGGCGTCGCAGCCGCGCCAGCCCGTCCTCGTCGAGCCTCCCGAGATCCTGCCCGGCAAGCTCGACCCGGCCGGCCGTCGGGCGTTCGAGCCCGGCCAAAACCATCAAGAGGCTCGTCTTGCCGGAGCCGGACGGCCCCAACAGCGCCACCGTCTCGCCCGGCATAATCGTCAGCGTGATCCCGCGCAGGATCTCGACCGGTCCGGCGGCGCTCGCCAGGCTCAGGCGAATTTCGTCGAGCGCGACGAGGGGTGATCCAGCTGTCATGTCGCTAAGGAGACCGGAATGCGAACGCCACGATATGGCCCGCTCCCGCTGGTTTGCAACGCGCCGAGGCGCCGCGGTTGACGCCCTCGGTTCCGCTTCCCAGTCTAAGAAGCGGGCCCAAAAGCGGCTGAGTCGATGAGCCCTGATCCACCGACACGCGCGCGGCTTCGCTGCGCCGCCCTGGCAATCTCTGGCATGCTGCTCGGCATGACGGCCGGCGTGAGTTGCGCTTTCGCGAAGCCCACCGAGATCCTCGTCTTTGGCGACAGCATCGCGGCCGGGTTCGGCCTGCCGCAGCAGGAAGCGTTCCCCGCCCGGCTCGAAGCGAAATTGCGCGCCGACGGGCTCGCCGTTCACGTCATCAATGCCGGGGTTTCCGGTGACACAACGGCGGATGGTCTGGCGCGGCTCGACTGGTCGCTCGCCGACAAGCCGGATCTTGTCATCCTCGAGCTTGGCGCCAATGACGCGCTGCGCGGCCTCGATCCCGCCGCGGTGCGCGCCAATCTCGACAAGTTGATCGGCAAGATTGAGGCGAGCGGCGCCAAGCTGCTGCTGGCCGGCATGCAGGCGCCCTCGAATTGGGGCGAGCAGTATCAGCAAGCGTTTAACGGCATTTACCCCGAACTCGCCGAGGCGCACGGTATCCCTCTATACCCATTCGTGCTCGATGGCGTCGCGCTTGACCCAAAACTCAATCAACCCGACGGGCTGCATCCGAACGAGCGCGGCGTCGCGATCATCGTCGAGCACATCGCGCCCTATGTCGCCCGGCTGATGGGAGGCTCCTGATGACGATGCCCTTTGCCGCCGCCTTCGCCGTTGGTGAGGCCGCCACCCTGGCGGAGCGCTGCCTCGCGCAGCTGCCGAGCGCCGGCGAAGGCGCGTCGCTTGGCATCGTCTATGTGACCGAGCCCGCCGCCTCGGTCTTGCCGCTGCTGGTTCGCGATCTGGCGGCGGCCACCGGCGTCGAGTCCTGGGTCGGCGGGGTCGGGCTCGGCATCTGCGCCACCGGGCAGGAGCTCTACGACCGTCCCGCCGCGGCGGTGATGCTCGCGCCATTGCCGGCGGACAGCTTCCGCCTGTTCGCCGCGACGGCGGATCCGGGCTCCGATCTGCCGCGCCGCCACCAGAACTGGATCGAGACGGCGCAACCGACCCTCGGGCTCGTGCATGCCGATCCGCGCTGCCCTGATATCGTGCAGGCGGCGGTCGACACGGCGAGCGCCAGCGGCGCTTTTCTCGTCGGTGGGCTCGTCTCGCATCGCTGCGAAACCCCGCTGGTCGCCGGCGGGACCGAACGCGGCGCTCTCGGCCGAAACGGCATCTCCGGGGTGCTGTTGAGCCCGGAAGTGTCGGTCGCGACCGCGCTGACCCAGGGCTGTATCCCGATCGGGCCGGTGCGGCGCATCGACGAAGCGCGCGACAATGTCGTCATGGCGATCGACGGCAAGCCGGCGCTCACCGTCTTTCTCGACGATGTCGGCCCCGATCTCGCGCGCGACCCGCGCCGCCTGGGCGGGGTCATTTTCGCCGGCCTGCCAGTGCAGGGCTCGGATACCGGCGATTATCTCGTCCGGAATCTAATGGCGATCGATCCGCGGCAGGGCTGGATCGTGCTCGGCGCCGAGGTCTCGCCGGGCGACCCGATCCTGTTTTGCCGCCGCGACCCCGACAGCGCAAAGGCCGATCTCGATCGCATGCTAAAGCAATTGGCCGGCCGCCTGCAGGGGCCGCCCAAGGCCGGTATCTATGTCAGCTGCATCGCGCGCGGCGCTGCCCTTTTCGGTGAGCCGGGAATCGAGACCGGCCTCATTCGCGAGCGGTTCGGCGACATCCCGTTGATTGGCTTTTTCGCCAATGGCGAAATCTCGCGCGACCGGCTCTACGGCCACACCGGTGTGCTGACCCTATTCACATGACATAGGTTGTCATTGCGAGGACCCGCGGACTTGATCCGCGGGAGGAAGCAATCCCCTTGCAGTCCGCGGATGACATAAATGCTGCGCCTGTTTGTCGGCATCGAATTTCCGCCCGAGCTGAAACTGCATTTGTCGATGCTCGAAACCGTGATCCCGGGCGCAAGATGGGTCGATCCCGGCAATTTCCACCTGACGTTGCGCTTTATCGGCGAGGTCGATGAAGGCATCGCCGCCGATATCGACGAGACGCTCGCGCGATTGCGGGCGCGCCGCTTCACATTGCAACTCGCCGGCACGGGGGTGTTCGGCGGTGGCAAGCCGAGGCAGTTGTGGGTCGGCGTCGAACGCCATCCCGAGCTTGTCGCGCTGCGCGACAAGATCGAGCAGGCCCTGATCCGGATCGGCCTCGAGCCCGAGCAGCGCAAATTTGCGCCGCATGTGACGCTCGCGCGGCTGCGCGAGCCGGCGCTCGAAAAGCTCGGCGCGTTTCTCGCGATGCATGCGCAATTCCGCCCCGCGCCACTCCCGGTCGAGCATTTCAGCCTGATCGCCAGCTTTCCGACCAAGGCCGGTTCTATCTATGAGGATCAGGCCGACTACCCGCTGTCAGGCTGATCGCTTACTAAGCGCTCGCGCGCTTCTGGACCCGCCGCTGGCGCGAAACCTAAACTGGCGTCCCGGCTGCGAAACTGAGGAACCTGCAATCATGGCCCACTGGCTGCTCAAATCCGAGCCGGCGAAGTATTCCTGGGATCAGATGGTCAAGGACAAGCGCACCCATTGGGACGGGGTACGCAACTTCCAGGCCGCCAACAATCTGCGCGCGATGAAACAGGGCGACCGCGCGTTTTTCTATCATTCGAACGAGGGCAAGGAGATCGTCGGCATCGTCGAAATCGCCCGCGCCTTTTATCCCGATCCGGGCGACCCCTCAGGCAAGTTCGGCATGGTCGATGTCGCACCGGTGATGCCGGTCAAGACACCGGTCTCGCTCGCCGAGATGAAGCAGGTCCCGGAGCTCTCCGGCTTCTCGCTGCTTCGTCAATCCCGACTGTCGGTTTGCCCCGTCAGCGACAAGGAATGGGCAGTCATCTGCAAAATGGCCGGCATCCCGGCCTGAGGCTTGGTCTCACCCGTCCTATTTGTGCCAATAGGGAGGTTTACAGGCCGGGCGCGGCTGCGCCATATCTGCCGTCAATAACGCCAAGCGGCGCAAGGCCATGGAGGATATGCGATGTCCGAGCGGACCCTGATCCCGATCTCGGCGCAGCCCAAGATCGGCAAGATCGGCGAGGCCGACTATTTCCGCCTCTATGAGAAATCGCTCGCCGATCCCGACGGCTTTTGGGGCGAGCACGGCAAGCGCCTGGACTGGATCAAGCCCTATACGAAGGTCTGCAACGCGTCGTTCAAGGGCGATGTGTCGATCAAGTGGTATGAGGACGGCACACTCAACGCTTCCGCCAATTGCCTCGACCGTCATCTGGCGAAGCGCGGCGATCAGACCGCGATCCTGTGGGAGGGCGACGACCCGGCCGAAGACCGCCGCGTCACCTACCGCGAATTGCACGAAAGCGTCTGCCGCCTCGCGAATGCGCTAAAGGCCAAGGGCGTCAAGAAGGGCGACCGCGTCACAATTTATCTGCCGATGATCCCCGAGGCGGCGGTGGCGATGCTCGCCTGCGCCCGCATCGGCGCCATTCACTCCGTCGTGTTCGGCGGCTTCTCGCCCGACAGCCTTGCCGGCCGCATCGAGGATTGCCGCTCGACCGTGCTGATCACCGCCGATGAAGGGCTGCGCGGCGGCCGCAAGGTGCCACTGAAGCGCAATGCCGATACCGCGCTGCGGCAATGCCCCGACGTCAAGACCGTCATCGTCGTCAAGCGCACCGGCGGCGACATCGATTGGGTGAAGGGGCGCGACCACTGGTACGACGATGTCTGCGCCGCCGTTTCGCCCGACTGCCCGCCCGAGGAGATGTCGGCGGAGGACCCGCTCTTCATCCTCTACACCTCGGGCTCCACCGGAAAGCCGAAGGGCGTGTTGCACACCACCGGCGGCTATCTCGCCTTCACCTCGATGACCCACGAATACGTCTTCGATTATCGCGACGGCGAGATCTATTGGTGCACCGCCGATGTCGGCTGGGTGACAGGACACAGCTACATCGTTTACGGCCCACTCGCGAACGGCGCGACGACCGTCATGTTCGAGGGCGTGCCGAATTATCCCGATCCGTCGCGCTTCTGGCAGGTCGTCGACAAGCACAAGGTGTCGATCTTCTACACCGCTCCGACCGCGATCCGCGCGCTTATGCGCGAGGGCGAGGATTACGTCCGCAAGACGAGCCGCAAATCGCTGCGCCTCCTCGGCACGGTCGGCGAGCCGATCAACCCCGAAGCTTGGCTCTGGTATTACGATCATGTCGGGGACAAGCGCTGCCCGATCGTCGACACTTGGTGGCAAACCGAGACGGGCGGCATTTTGATCACGCCGATCCCCGGCGCGACACCGCTCAAACCGGGTTCGGCGACGCGGCCCTTCTTCGGTGTCGAGCCGGTCATCGTCGATGGTGACGGCAAGCCTCTCGACGGGGTTGCCGAGGGCAATCTGTGCCTTGCGCGCTCCTGGCCCGGCCAGATGCGCACCGTCTATGGCGATCACAAGCGGTTTGTCGAAACCTATTTCTCTACCTTCAAAGGGCTTTATTTCACCGGTGACGGAGCGCGCCGCGACGCTGACGGGTTCTACTGGATCACCGGCCGCGTCGACGATGTCATCAATGTCGCCGGCCACCGCCTCGGCACCGCCGAGATCGAGAGCGCGCTGGTGGCGCATCCAAAGGTCGCCGAGGCTGCGGTCGTGGGTTATCCGCACGACATCAAGGGGCAGGGGATCTACGCCTATGTGACCTTGCGCGCCGATGAGCAGCCGAACGAGGCGCTGCGCGCCGAGCTTGTGCAATGGGTGCGCAACGAGATCAGCGCGATCGCCGCCCCCGACCTGCTGCAATGGGCGCCCAGCCTGCCGAAGACCCGCTCGGGAAAGATCATGCGGCGCATTCTCAGAAAGATCGCGGAGGACCAGCCCAGCCAATTGGGGGACGTTTCAACATTGGCCGATCCGACCGTTGTCGACGATCTTGTCGGCAACCGCATGAACCGGCCGGGCTAGCGATCGGCCCGGTAAAAGGTGTGCCGCCTAAAACCCTCGCCCGCTTGCGGGAGAGGGTGGCCGACGCGATAGCGGAGGCCGGGTGAGGGTCAGTCCGATGGCGAGCGAAAGAGCCCGATCGCTGCGACTGAGCTCAACCGATGCCGAGCGCCGGCTGTGGCGAGCTCTGCGGGATCGGCAGCTCGAAGGCTACAAATTTCGTCGCCAGCGTCCGATTGGTCCCTTCATCGCCGATTTCGTGTGCCTCGAACGGCTGTTGATCATCGAATTAGACGGCAGCCAGCATGCGGACAGTAATTATGATGACGCCCGTACCGCCTGGCTGGAGCAGCATGGTTGGTGCGTGCTGCGTTTTTGGGGACAACGAGGTCCTGCTCAATATCGACGGTGTCGCTGACGCTATTCTGAAGGTTCTACGCGCCGGATAAACCCTCACCCGGCTCGCCTTTCAGGCTCGCCACCCTCTCCCGCAAGCGGGCGAGGGTTATGCGCGTGCTGCTAAAACGCGCCGCATTCCCAGCGGGTCAGAACGCCGACCGAGCGCTGCGCAAACCGCGTGCGGTAGGCTTCCCTGACAGCCTCGATGCGGTCCTTGAGGTCGGAGCGAGGATAAGCCGCCGCCAGCACGATCTTGGGCGCCTCGCGCTCGAACGCGCCGCGCTGCGGGGCGCGCGACTGCCCCGAGGCGCCGTCGAACACGGTAAAGCCGTCCGGGAAATTCGGCGTGACGACCCGCGCCACAAAATCATCCCATTCCGCCTCGCTGACCGGTGGGCGGCCCGCAATGTTGCGCCCGAAGAACAGCTCGGCGACCAGCATCGGCTTCTGCTGCGGCAACAGACACGCGCTCGGCGGCGCCGTTTCACCCGGAACGGTGCAACCCGGCAGCAGCAAGAAAACGAAAAAGAGGACCGCGCAATGGAGCAATAACGGACGGGGATTGCTTCGCTTCGCTCGCAATGACAGCAAGAAAGGAATGTCATTGCGAGGAGCGCAGCGACGAAGCAATCCCCCGCCGAACATGATCCTGCTTCCGAGCGCCGCTATTCGGCGGCGGCGCGGGCGTCGAGCGGCTCGACCTTGGCTGCGCAGTATTTGTATTCCGGGATCTTGCCGAATGGATCGAGCTGCGGGTTGGTCAGCACATTGGCCGCCGCCTCGGCATAGCAGAACGGGATGAACACCATCCCCGGCGCGACCGCGCTGTCGCTGCGCGCCTTCAATTCGATCGAGCCGCGCCGCGTCGTGACACGGATGCGTGTGCCGGGGCCGATGCCTAGCCGGCGCAATTCAGCCGGCGCGAGGCTCGCCACCGCCTCCGGCTCGATCTCGTCAAGCACGCTGGCGCGCCGGGTCATCGCGCCGGTGTGCCAATGCTCGAGCTGGCGGCCGGTCGTCAGCACGAGCGGGAACTCGGAATCGGGTTCCTCGGCCGGCGGTATGATCGCGGCCGGCACAAAGCGGCCACGCCCGGATGCCGTCGGGAAACCCTCGCCGAACACGATCTCATGGCCCGGCTGGTCCTCGGCGTCGCAGGGATAGGTCACCGAGCTTTCCCGCTGCAGCCGCTCCCAGGTGATGCCGTTCAAGGACGGCATCGCGAGCTTCATCTCGGCGAAGACGTCGCGCGGGTGCGTGTAATGCCAGTCGAGCCCGATCCGGCGCGCCAATTCCTGGATAATCCACCAATCCTGCCGCGCATTGCCGGGCATCGGCAATGCGGTGCGCCCGATCTGTACCTGCCGGTTCGTATTCGTGACGGTGCCGTCCTTTTCCGGCCAGGCCGAGGCCGGCAAAACGACATCGGCGTATTTGGCGGTCTCGGTCAGGAACAGGTCCTGCACGACCAGATGTTCGAGTTGGGCGAGCGCTTCCCGCGCATGCTGCACATCGGGGTCCGACATCGCCGGGTTCTCGCCCATGACGTACATGCCCGTGATCTCTCCGGCATGCACCGCGTCCATGATCTCGACGACGGTCAGGCCGCGCTTCGGGTCGAGGCTCGTCTGCCACAGGCCCTCGAACTTGGCGCGGATATCGGGGTCCTCGACCGACTGATAATCGGGAAAGACCATCGGGATGAGCCCGGCATCCGAGGCGCCCTGCACATTGTTCTGGCCGCGCAGCGGGTGGAGGCCGGTGCCGGGCCGGCCGACCTGGCCGGTGACGAGCGCCAACGCGATCAGGCAACGCGCATTGTCGGTGCCGTGGACATGCTGCGAAATTCCCATGCCCCAGAAGATGATCGCCGCCTTTGCGCGGGCATAGTTGCGCGCCACCTCGCGCAATGTCGCGGCGTCGATGCCGCAGATCTCTGCCATCTTTTCCGGGGCATAGTCGCGGATGTGCTCACGCAGCTTTTCGAAATCCTCGGTGTGCGCCTGAACATATTGGCGGTCGTAGAGCCCTTCCTCGATAATCGTATGCAACAGCGCGTTGAGCATCGCGACATCGCGGCCGGGATTGAATTGCAGCATCTTTGTCGCGTAGCGCGCCATGAACTGGCTGCGCGGATCCATGACGTAGAGCTTGGCGCCGCGCTTTGCGGCTTGTTTGAAAAAGGTGGCGGCAACCGGATGATTTTCCGTCGGCCTGGCGCCGATGATGATGATGACTTCGGCATCGGCCGCGGCCATGAACGGCGCCGTCACCGCGCCCGACCCGATCCCTTCCATCAATGCCGCGACCGAGGAGGCGTGGCAAAGCCGTGTGCAATGGTCGACATTATTGTTGCCGAAGCCGGTGCGCACGAGCTTTTGGAAGAGGTACGCCTCCTCGTTTGAGCCTTTTGCCGAGCCGAACCCGGCCAGCGCGCCGCGCCCCCCACCTTGTGGACCGGCCCGGTCGCGGATCCGTTTCAGCCCCTCGGCGGCCCGGTCGAGCGCCTCTTCCCAGCTCGCGACCCGGAAATGCGTCAGCGGATTGGCCGGGTCGATCGCGACATCGTCCTTGCCGACCCCGTCCTTGCGGATCAAGGGCTCGGTCAGCCGGTCCGGGTGGTGCACGTAATCGAAGCCGAAGCGGCCCTTGACGCAGAGCCGATTGTGGTTGGCCGGTCCGTCCTTGCCCTCGACCGCGACGATGTGGTCGTCCTTGATCTGAAAGGTTAGCTGGCAGCCGACGCCGCAATAAGGGCAGACGCTCTCGACCTCGCGGTCGGGCTCGTTGCAAAAGACGCCGTTCTGGTCGACGAGGCTCGCCGGCATCAAGGCGCCCGTCGGACAGGCCTGCACGCACTCGCCGCAGGCGACGCAGGTCGAGCGGCCCATCGGATCGTCGAAATCGAACACGATCTTCTCGCCATGACCCCGCCCGGCCATGCCGATGACATCGTTGACCTGCACCTCGCGGCAAGCGCGTACGCACAAATTACAGTGGATGCAGGCGTCGAGCTGCACCGCCATTGCCGGATGGCTCCGGTCCGGCGCTGGCGGCAGGCGGCGCGGGAACCGGCTCGCGCCGACCTCGACCGCGTCCGCCCATTGCCATAAGCGCGACTCCGGGTCATGTGCCGTCTCGCGCTCGGGTTGGTCACCGATCAAGAGTTCGAACACCAGCTGCCGCGACGCCTTGGCGCGCTCGCTCGCGGCCTGCACCTTCATCCCCGGTGTCGGCCGCCGGATGCAGGAGGCCGCCAGCACCCGCTCGCCCTCGATCTCAACCATGCAGGCGCGGCAATTGCCGTCGGCGCGGTAGCCCGGCTTTGGCAGCCAGCACAGATGCGGGATCTCGACGCCGTGGCGCTGCGCCACTTGCCAGATCGTCTCGCCCGGCTGCGCTTCGACCTCCGTACCGTCCAGTGAAAAGCGGATCGGCTCGCTCATGCTCTCTCTCCGCTCGTCAGATCGCCGCGGAAATGCTTCACCACCATCTTGACCGGGTTCATCGCCGCCTGTCCCAGCCCGCAGATCGATGCGTCGGTCATGACGCGGGTCAATTCGGTGAGCAGATCCTCATCCCAGCGCGGCTCGTTCATCAGCATGACCGCCTTTTCGGTGCCGACCCGGCACGGCGTGCACTGCCCGCAGCTTTCATCCTCGAAAAACCGCAACAGGTTCAGCGCCACCGCTTTCATATCGTCCTTGTCCGACAGTACGACCACCGCCGCCGAGCCGATAAAGCAGCCCTCGCCTTCGAGGGTCCCGAAATCGAGCGGGATGTCGGCCTTCGACGCCGGCAAGATCCCGCCCGAGGCACCGCCCGGCAGATAGCCCTTGAATTGATGCCCGTCGGCCATGCCGCCGCAGAATTCATCGATCAGCTGGCGCGCCGTGATGCCGGCCGGCGCCAATTTGACCCCGGGCTCCTTGACCCGGCCCGACACCGAAAACGTACGCAGCCCTTTGCGGCCATTGCGGCCCTGGCCGGTGAACCATTGCGGCCCTTTCTCGACAATGTCGCGTACCCAAAACAGCGTCTCGACATTGTTGATCAGCGTCGGCCGGCCGAACAATCCGACTTGCGAGGGAAACGGCGGCTTGTGGCGGGGCAATCCGCGACGCCCCTCGATGCTTTCGAGCATCGCCGATTCCTCGCCGCAGATATAGGCGCCGGCGCCGCGCCGCAGATGGATCTTGGTGTGCGGTGCGAGCCCCGCCGCCTCGACCGCGGCGATCTCGCGCGCCAGGATCTCGCGGCATTGCGGGTATTCGTCGCGCAGATAGATGTAGACGTCCGCGGCCTCGACCGCCCAGGCAGCGATCAGCATCCCTTCCAAGAAGCGATGCGGATCGGTTTCGAGAAAATAGCGGTCCTTGAACGTGCCGGGCTCGCCCTCATCGGCATTGACCGCCATCAGCCGCGGCTTTGGCTCCTGCCGCACAAAGCGCCATTTGCGCCCGGTGGGAAAACCGGCGCCGCCCAAGCCGCGCAAGCCGGAATCCTCGAGCGCCTTGATGGTGTCCTCGACCGGCTTTGTCCCGCCGAGGCACGCCTGCAAGAGCTTGTAGCCGCCCGCAGCGCGATAGGCGTCGAGCGCGGGATAACGCGGCACATGCGGATGCGTCTCGCCGGCCGCCACCGCCGCCGCAACACTGTCGGCGCTCGCATTCTCGTGCAATGCGTGACCGATCGCGACCGCTGGGGCCTTGTCGCAACCGCCCATGCACGGCGCGCGCACGACCCGCACGCCATCCCCGAGCCGGCCGCGCAACTCTTCCAGCAATGTCTCGCCGCCGGCGAGCGCGCAGGAGAGGCTGTCGCACACCCGAACCGTGATCGGCGGCGGCGCGCTCTCCTCATCTATGACGATGTCGAAATGCGCATAGAACGAAGCGACCTCGTACACTTCGGCCAAGGCCAGCCGCATCTCATCGGCTAGCGCCACGAGGTGGCGCGCATGGAGACAGCCGAAATGGTCCTGCAGAAGGTGGAGATGCTCGATCAGCAGGTCGGCGCGGCGCTCGCGCTCGCCGAGCAGCGCCTGCACCTCAGCGAGCGCGTCGGGATCGACCTGGCGGCCTTTCGGGTAATTCGGCCCGCGCCGGCGTCCCGAGCCCGGATGGATCCGACGATCATGTTGCGGAGAAGATCGAGCCAAATCGAACCCTCAAAAAAGCCACAACGAGACGGGAGACCGTGAGCTTCAGTTGCTCCGATACCTCGTTGTCCCGCCGTCTCGTTGTGAAATCAATTTACACCGCGCCTTCTTCCTTCAGTGTCTTGATGCCGGATTCATCATAGCCGAGCCAGCCCAGCACCTCATCGGTATGCTCGCCCAATAGCGGCGAGCGCTTCACATCGGGCGGCGAGTCCGACAGTTGGATCGGCATACCGACCTGCACATAACGCCCGCGGGTTGGATGGTCGACCTCGACCAGCATGCCGCGCTCATAGAGCTCCTTGTCCTCGTAGATGTCCTTCATCGACAGGATCGGCCCGCACGGCACATCGGCCTCGTTGAGCGCCGCCATGACCTCGAACTTGGTCTTGGTCAGCGTCCAATGCTCGATAATCGAAAAGCATTCCGGGATGCGCGGCAACCGCGCCTCGGGGGTCGCAAAATCCGGGTCGGTGATCAGCTCGGGCCGCCCGATGATCTTCATCAGCGGCTCCCAGGAGGGCGGCTGGATGATGACATAGACATAATCGTTCGGTCCGCCCGGCGCGCAGCGCAACGCCGAGCCCGGCTGACCGCCGCCTGACGCGTTGCCGGCGCGCGGCACGGTGTCGCCGAATTCCTTGCTCGGGTATTCGAGCAAGGGCCCGTGCGCCAGCCGCTGCTGGTCGCGCATCTTGACCCGGCAGAGATTGAGGACCGCATCGGTCATCGCGACCTGCACGCGCTGACCCTTGCCGGTCTTCTCGCGTTGGAACAGCGCCGCCAGAATGCCGGCGACGAGATGGACACCGGTGCCGCTGTCTCCGATCTGTGCGCCGGTGACGGTCGGTGGCCCATCCTCCCAGCCGGTCGTGCTGGAAGCGCCGCCCATGCATTGCGCGACGTTCTCATAGGCCTTGAAATCGGCGTAGCGGCCGGGGCCGAACCCCTTGATCGAGGCGTAGATGATGCGCGGGTTCAATTCCTGGAAGCGTGCCCAGGTGAAGCCCTGCCGGTCGAGCACGCCCGGCCCGAAGTTTTCGACCACCACATCGCAGCGGCGCACCAGCTCTTCGAGCACCTTTTTGCCGCCCGGCGCTTTCAGGTTGATCGTGATGCTGCGCTTGTTGGAGTTCAGCATCGTGAAATAAAGGCTGTCGGCGCCCTTCACATCGCGCAATTGGCCGCGTGTGATATCGCCGCGTCCGGGCATCTCGACCTTGATGACCTCGGCGCCCATCCACGCCAACAGCTGCGTCGCGGTCGGCGCCGCCTGCACATGCCCCAGATCG
>JBKOVT010000111.1:0-12338 GCA_046724035.1 Pseudomonadota bacterium
CGTTGTTCCAGCCGAGTACCAGCAATCTGCAGACTTTGCGCGATTTTTCAGCGTCGGGATATGCTGCGGGCGACCGCGCTTGCCCCAATTCTCCGGAATGGGATCACCAAAGAGGTCGAAAATTTCGCTCACCAAAAAAAACTCCGCGACTGGGCCCTGCGCGGTTCGCGCGCCCCAGGCTCCTAGAAAACTGACCCCCCCCGTAGGTTTCCCATGGGAAACTGCTGACAGCGAGTGGAATGGATTGCAGTGGCGGCGTTGCCGGTCGGGGATTGGCGGTTGCGAACTGAAATCCGCATGTAAGCGAGGGCGCGCCCTACTGGCGCGACCCCTCGCGCGCGCTACGCGCGTAGGGGGGGTACGGGGGGGATTGGGCGCGCACACCGCCCGCAACCGCCCGCACTTTGATTTTCCAAATACTTACTGGCAACCGCCCGCACGGCCCGCAGAACCGCCCGCAGAACCGCCCGCAGAACCGCCCGCAGAACCGATCGCGCCCGCTGTCTCAAATACTTAGCGGCAACCGCCCGCAGCCGCCCGCACCGCCCGCGAAAGAACCGCCCGCACCGCCCGCTCTTCATTCGGAGGCACTCCGGACGATGACATCGTAGATCTTCCGATCAGCCGCCTTACGCGCCCCGACCTTGATCGTGAGGGCGGCGAACAAGCGTTGCATTGCCAGATCGAAATCTGCCTGCCGCAGCCCTTCGCGATCGGGGTGGCGCGCAAACATCTTCGGTGCGTAATTGCCGGCGCGGGTCCGATGCGACACGAAGCGCCCTTCCGATTCGGACTTGTCGAGCAGCTCGAGGAACACGCGCTCGGCATGCTGCCGATCGGCCGCGGCAAACGCGCCGCGCGGTGACACACTCGGGACGAGCACGCCGTCGACCCAGCGCAGCTCGATCTGATCGTGACGGCGGGCGTAGTTCGCTTTTTTGCGCGCTAGGATACGGGTGTCGGAATCGGACGGCTCTGCGTCTTTGTCAAGCTCAGCGGGGCCGAGGTAAAGCCTCGACCTGAAGCTCGCATCCCATCCGGTTGAGCCGCTTTGACCACTGCCATCGGCCTGACCCGATCGCGACGGGTGCCCCAGCGCAATCACGCCCCCGCCGATCTCGCGCGCCAGCCGACCGAGGCACGCCTGCACAAAGTGCCGAACCTGACCGCGATCGCTTTCGTTGCCGCCGAAGCTGTCGGCGACGGTGTCGACGATGACCAGCCGGGCGCCGAAAGCCCGCGCCTCGTGCGCTAGTTCGGCGAAGGCTGGCGTGAGAGCCGGCAGCCCGCCGGCGAAGGTCATTAGGAGGTTGTCGTGTCCAAGGCGCGGCATCCATCGGATCGTAGCCAGATCCGCGAAGCCGCAAGCGTAGGCGAGATTGATGTCGGCTTGACGTCGATGCAACTCGTCGGGCGAGTCCTCGCAAGCAAAGTAAAGCGAGCGGCGCTGTGTGACCGGCATGCCGAGCCAATCGGCGCCGATTGCTGTCGCCGTGAGCAGCTGTTGCGCAAGCAACGACTTGCCTATCCCGCCAGTGCCGCTAATCCCGGTCACCGCGTGATCGGGTATCCAATCAGGGCAAATCCAAGGCCGCGCGGGCACCAATGCGCCTTGCAAGGTCGTTGGATCGATGACGGCACGCGCTGGCTGCTGCCGCCCGATGTCGGCAATGCGGATCATTTCGCGGCGCTGCTGGTCGAGCAGCTCAACGGGATCGACACCAGCGAAGGCGCCGGCCGCGATTTCATTTCCAAGGACCGCTAACTCGCGGCGCTGCGCCGTCTCCGCAATCACGCGAGCATAGTCGAACGCGTTAATCGTCGTGACGGCGCTGGCGGCCAGCCTGGCGAGATACTCGGCGCCACCGATATCTGTCAGAACGCCATCGCGCTCGAATTTTGCTTTGAGCGTGATCGGATTTGCCAGTTGGCCGCGTTCTATCAGAGCCGCGATTTCGATGTAGATGCGGCCATGGACCGGATAGGCAAAATGTTCAGCCCGCAGGAATAAGGCGACCCGGCTAAATGCCGCGTTATCGACGAAAATCGCCCCGATCAGCGCCTGTTCCGCCTCTACATTGGCGGGCAGCGGCGACGGAATCGGCTCTGCTTCGCGCAATGGCGTAAACCGCGAATTCATCGGAACAGCCGATGCAAGCGTGATCGCAGGACTATGCCGCACTCTGCACGGTTCCAGTCTCTGAGGCTTCGTGCGTTTGACCGGGATCCGAGCTCGAGGTGACGAGCGCCATGCGCTGCTGCACCCACGCGCGCAGGTCGGACTCGTAGTGACCGATGCGCGACCCGAACTTCACCGCGCGTGGCCCCGTGCCGGCCCAATGCAGTTTTGCCAGCGTCTTGTCGGTCACTTTGGCCAACGGGCCATAGTGATCGAGAAGCCACTGAGGAACATCGGCGCGCAGCACAATGCGGCCCGTCGGCTGAGTCATGTTTCAAACCTCCATGTTAAAAAAGCCGCACGCCGGGTGCGGCTGGGACATCGGCGGGAAGCTCCCGCTGATTTGCGGATTGGCGAAAGGCAACGGACAAAGCGCTGCGCCATCGAAGCACAGCAGCGGAATGATCCCGCTCCTGGGAGAAATACCGACCTAGAAGAGGAGTCTTTACTGCGCCCGCGAGGCGCAAGTTTCCATTACCCGTCCAGTGACGGGCTGAGGACCGCGAACGCTTTGCGGCTCCCCACCATCGGAGGGACGCTTACCCGTAGCCGGCTGGCGGGGACCAATCGTCATCTCCTAATTGCGCGATGACGAGGGCCTCGGCACCCCCGAAAAGCGAGTTGCGCGTTGATGCGCTGCCCCACGCCTCGGGTGCACCGAAGTGTGAGAAATGTTTTCCCCTTTTCAAGAAGTTTCTTTTGAGCAGTTCGCGGCTTCGCAAAATCTATAATGTTTACCGCAGCTTCGTCGGGTTCTCCCGTCGGATTGCGGCAAGGCTCAGGATATATGTCGCGCCTCGCATCGCGCGAATCGCTCCAGATAGTTTTGCCGTCGCGGATGACGGGCTGCTGTAGTGGTCATTGGAGGTAGACAGCGCTGTCTATCTCCGGCATGACCACTAGCATCATCGAAACGCGCTCCCGTTCGATCCATGCATGGACACCTTCGGGAATGCTCCCGCAGGGATGTGCACAACGCAGCGCACAGTCCTAACGGCGAACCTCCCCGAAAAGCGCCGGGATGCGATGCCGCACGTTTTCGGTGCACCGAAGTGTGAGGAGCGTTTGGTACTTTTCAAGCGATTTCTTTTGAGGGGTCCGCGGCCTCGATAAATCTCCTGTGTTTACCGCAGCTTCGGCGGGTTTTCCGGGCGGCGATTGCGGCCAAACTTAGGATGGGTCGTGCCCTGCTTCGCACGAATCATTCTTTTCAGTCAGTGCCGGTGAGTGGCACGATCATGCCGCCATCATTCCCCGCGAGCGCCGCAGCGATGCGGCGGCCGATCGCTTCGTTCGCTGCGCGCACCGGATCGGCGGCGAGATGCGCATAACGCGCGGTGGTCGATGTCTCGGTGTGCCCGAGAAGAGCGCCGATCACCGGCAGGCCGAGCCCGGCACCGGCACCGATCGCGGCAAAGCTGTGGCGCAGATCATGCAGTCGGACATCGTCGAGGCCGGCCTCGTGCCGCACCCGCCGCCACGTCTTTTCGATGTTGATGAGATGCCGGCCCGACCGTTCGCCCGGCAGCACATGCGGATTGCCGGCGATCCGCGGTAATTCGGCCAGGAGCTGCAAGGCCGGCGCGGATAAGTAGATGACCTTCTCGCCGGTCTTGGAGTCGCGCAACCGTAACAAGGCGCGGTCGAATTCGACCATGCGCCAGTGGAGCCCCAGGATCTCCGATTTTCGGGCGCCGGTAAAAATCAGCAGACGCAGCCCGGCGATCGCCGCGGCGGGCGACCAGCCCGCCGTCTCAGCGGTGCCGAGCGCAATACCGAGCCGCGCCAGCTCCTCATACGACAGGAACCGCTCACGGCCCTTCGACTCCTTGAGTTTGCGCACCCGCCGCGCCGGGTTGAACCCTTCGGGCACGAGCTGCCATTCGCCAGCGCGGGTAAACATCGCGGCCAAGACATCGCGCGCGTAATTGGCACGCCGCGGTGTCGAGGCCATCTTGCGCTGCAGCCGCTCGATTAACTGCGGCGTGATCGCGCTGAGCCGCAGGCGGCCGAATGCCGGCAGGAGGTGGCAGCGGAGGAGGGAGTGCTGATCCTTGACGGTGCTGGGTTTTTTGTGCAGCTCGGCATGGTCGGCCATGTAGCGCTGCGCAAAAGCAGCAAAAGTGGGTTCGGCCTTTGCCGCCTGCTTGGACTGCGCCGGGTCTTCGCCCCGGGCAACGGTGCCGAGCAGACGCGCGGCTTCCCGGCGCGCCGCCTCCGGCGTCCAGGGCGAGCCGTGCCGGCCGATCGTATAGCGTCGCAGCCGGCGGCCGGCACGGTATTGCACGACATAGACGCGCGCGCCGGCCGGCGTTACCTTCAATCCGAACCCGGCGAGTTCGGTATCCCACAAAAAGCCATCCCTCGCGCCCGGCGCGACCGACATGATGGAGCTCTTGGTGATTTTCCGGCGCATCAACCCCCCCGAGCCGAGGCCCCCTTCAGCGGCTTGCCGCAGGGCGCCTAGCAATCATATAGCAATCAACCGGGGGTAAGAGAGAGTGTTTCGCGGTATTTGCAGCCGCCCCGGCGTTTGGCTTAGAAACCCTTGCGCTACCTCGCAAAAACCGGGCCGCGGTAAATTCCGGCGAACCGGGGAAAAAGCGAATCGCACAGCATGGGGTGCTGAGGGTCGTGAGTTCGAATCTCACCGCTCCGACCATTTCTCCCGATCCCGCATCATCGCCCATATTATTGAAGGAGAGGCCGCATGAGCGCTCCGACCGCCCCCCAATCCGACCTCGAACCCTGGCAATGGTCCGAAGAGCATTGGCGCAAGCTCGTGGCACGCGTGCGGGCCGGACGGCCGCTGCGGCCCGCGAGCTGGCCGGGCGGCGCGCGCTGCGCTGTCGCGCTGTCTTTCGACTCGGACCATGAAACCAACGAATTGCGCGACGGCGGCAAGTCGATCGGTCGGCTCGCCTGGGGCCAGTACGGCAACCGCGTCGGCGTGCCGCGGATCCTGAAATTGCTCGATCGTTACGACGTCAAGGCGACGTTTTACGTCCCTGCCGTCACCGCGCTGATCCATCCCGACGAGCAGCGCCGCATCATCGCCGAGGGCCACGAGATCGGCATTCACGGCTGGATCCATGAGCTGAATTCGGTGCTGCCCTACGAAGCCGAGCGCGACCTGATGCTGCGCTCGTCCGAGGCGCTTGAGAAGATCAGCGGTGTGCGGCCGGTCGGCATGCGCACGCCGTCCTGGGATTTCAGCTGGAGCACGCTGGAGATCGCGAAGGAGATGGGGCTCCTTTATGACTCGTCGCTGATGTCTGATGAGGATTGCTACGAATTGCTGCTCGATGGCGAACCCTGCGGGGTCGTCGAATTGCCGGTCGAATGGGTGCGCGACGACGCGGTCTATTTCATGATGAACCGCTTTTCGTCTTTGCGGCCCTACACGCCGCCCGCCGACGTTCTCGATATCTTCCGCCGCGAGTTCGAGGCCGCTTACGAAGAGCGCGGCCTCTTCCAATTGACAATGCACCCGCATGTCATCGGCTATCGGTCGCGCATTTGGATCATCGAGGAGCTGATCCGGCTCGCGCAGTCCCGGCCCGGCGTGTGGTTCGCGACGCATGCCGATGTCGCGCGCTGGGCCAGGGAGAACGCCGGCTGATCTATGTCGTGGTGGCCGGAAGGCGGGCGCGGAACCGCAGCCGCACATAGTCGGCGATCCACAGTCCGGTCTCGTCCATAAGGATCGGCTGCAATAGGTCGCAAATTTCCTGCTTGGCGGCGGTGCGGTCATTTGATGACAACGCGCTGAAAAAATCCTCGGTGAAGGCATCGAGCCAGGCGTCCAGGCCGGCCTCGAGCGGCGTCGGCCGCGGAATGATCGCGATTTCCTCGACTTCGAAACCGGCCGCTTCGAGCTTTTGCTGATACGCAGCGGCGGAGGGAAAGTACCAAGGGCTGAGGCTCAAGGCCTCGATGCCCCGGCGCGCCAGCACGGCGCGCATCGCCGTCAGGATTGCGGCGGTGTTGTTGTGGCCGCCCATCTCGGCGACGAACCGCCCGCCCGGCTTGAGCGCGCGGCGCACCCCGTCAAGCACCGCTTCCTGCGGCCGCATCCAGTGCAGCGCGGCGTTCGAGAACACGGCATCGAATTCGCCGTCGAAGGCGAGGCTTTGACCGGGAACGACCCGTGCGTCGAGGCCGCGCGCCTTCGCTGCTGCCACCATATCCGGCGCCGCATCGACAGCAACGACCTTGGCGCCGAGCGCCGCGATTTTCTCGGTCAAGACACCGTCGCCGCAGCCGAGATCGAGGATGCGCTCGCCCGGTTTTGGATCGAGCAACTCGACGACGGGCGCGCCAAATGCCGGCACAAAATGAGCGGTTGCGGCGTAACGCTCGGCCGACCAATGCTGCTTTGACAATTCCGCCATCCTCAGGCTTTCGCTGTTTCGGCCTGACGGCGCAAGGCCGACAGGGTGGTGCGCGTCGTGATCATCTCCGGATCCATGCGCAATTCGATGACCGCCGGCCGGCCCGACGCGACTGCTTCCTCGAATGCCGGCGCGAATTCTTCGGTCCGCGCGACAACCGCGCCAAACCCGCCATAGGCGCGGATCAGAGCCGCAAAATCCGGGTTCTTCAGCGCTGTGCCGACGACCCGGCCAGGAAACCGGCGCTCCTGATGCATGCGGATCGTGCCATACATCGCGTTATTGAATAGCAGGATGATCGGCCCGATCCCCTCGCCGACGGCCGTCGCCAGTTCTTGCCCCGTCATCATAAACCCGCCATCACCGCAAAATCCGACGACGATGCGGCCGGGATAAGCGAGCTTCGCGGCAACCGCGGCCGGCACGCCATAGCCCATCGCGCCGCTTGTCGGGCCGAGCTGCCGTCCCGGCCGGCGGTATTGCAGAAAACGGTTGGGCCAGCCGCTAAAATTGCCGGCATCCGAGGTGACGATCGCGTCGTCCGGCAGGCGCTCGCGCAGCCAAACCATGATCTGCCCGAGATCGAGCGGCAGTGCCCCTGTTGTTCCGTTTGGGTTAAATTTGCTCGGCTCCAGCCCCTTCTCGTATTCGGCCCGCGCTTCCGCGCGCCATGCCCGCCAGTCCGGCGCGGCGATGGGCTCGAGCGCCGCCACCGCGGCGGCGAATTCCGGCATCCCCGACTGGATGGCCAAACTCGGGCGAAACACGCGGCCCAATTCCTCGGCCGCCGCATGGACATGGATCAGCGTCTCGCCGGGGTCGGGGATGCCGAGCAGCGTGTAGCCCTGCGAGGTGATCTCGCCGATCCGCGCGCCGATTGCGAGCACGAGATCGGCCGCCTTGATCCGCGCGATGAGGCTCGGCGCCGCGCCGGTCCCGAGATCGCCGACAAAACAGGGCAGCCGGTTATCGACGATATCCTGGCGGCGGAACGAGCAGCACACCGGGATGTCGTTCGCCATCGCAAAGCGAGCTATGTCCGCGCAGGCCGCATCGCTCCAGCCGCTGCCGCCGACCAGCATGATCGGCCGCTCCGATTCTGCGAGCAGCCGCCGCATTTCCGCGAGGTCGGCGGCGCCCGGATGTGCGCGCACCGCCCTATAGGGACCGACGATTGCAGCGGCGGCCTGGTCGCGCAGCATGTCTTCGGGCAGTGCAACCACGACCGGCCCGGGCCGCCCCGAGGTCGCGACCTGAAACGCCTGGTTCATCAGCTCGGGGATGCGCTCGGCCATGTCGATCTGCGTCACCCATTTCGCGAGCGGCGCGTACATCTTGCGGAAATCGACTTCCTGAAACGCCTCGCGGTCGATCTGATGTCGCGCCACCTGCCCGACCAGCACGATCATCGGCGTCGAATCCTGAAAAGCGGTGTGCACCCCGATCGAGGCGTTGCAGGCGCCGGGCCCGCGCGTCACCAGCAATACCCCGGGCTTGCCGGTCAGCTTGCCATACGCTTCCGCCATAAAAGCCGCCCCGCCTTCCTGGCGGCAGGTGACGAGATGGATCTCTGGTGCGTCGTAGAGGGCATCGAGCACTTCGAGATAGCTCTCGCCGGCGACACCGAACGCCATCTCGACGCCATGCGCGCGCAACGCCGCGACAACGAGCTGACCGCCGCTTTGCAAGGGAAGATTCGTCGCCATCGCTGCGTCCTTATGCCCCGATCCCGAAACATCATTGTGAGACGATGCCGCACAGGGACGAAAGGGGCCATTCGCCGCTCCTCGCCCGCAACCGCTCGATTTGCCATTGCGGGGGCCGCGGCGCGGACGCAATCTCGCGGCCGGGAACCTCGAAAGTGCTCGGCGCCGCGGACCGCGTTGGGGACGCCCTGGGGAGGGATCGGCAGCTCATTCCGTAAAGTCTTGAACGGGTGAGGTTTTGCATGGGGATGGGCCGGAACTTCGTACAGGCGGCAGCGGCGGGGCTGTCCGCTGCGCCCCAGCCTTGTCCGGCCTGAGCCGGCATGGACGACCAGCCAAACCCATTCTCCTTGCCGCCGGAGGCGCCGCCTCGCCGGCGGGCTGACCGCGTCGATCCTATCGACCGGCCTGGCATTGAGGTGCCGCCGAGCCCGTCGAGCTTCCCCGATCTCGATGAAGAGGAGCATCGGGCACCACCCGGGAGGCCTCCGCCGCGCTGGCGCGGCCTGCTGCGCTATCTGATCCTGCTCCTCGTGGTCCTCGCTCTGATCCTCTGGTTGGTCTTCCGCTCGGGGCCGCAGGCGCCGCAAACCGGGCGTTTCCAGTCCGGCGGCCCGATGCCCGTCGGCACCGCCACCGTCGTCAAGGGCGACATGCCGGTCATGCTAAGCGGGCTCGGCACGGTGACCCCGCTCGCGATGGTCACCGTCAAGACGCAGATCAACGGCCAGCTCGTCGAGGTCGCGTTCAAGGAAGGCCAGATGGTCAATAAAGGCGATTTTCTCGCCCAGATCGACCCCCGGCCTTACCAGGTCGCGCTAGCGCAGGCCGAAGCGCAATTGGCCAAGGATCAGGCCGCTCTGAAGAATGCCCAGGTCGATCTGCAGCGCTACAAGACCCTCGTCGCGCAGAACTCGATCGCCCGTCAGACGCTGGACACGCAAGCGGCGACGGTGCAGCAGCAGACGGCGGTGGTGCAGGCCGATCAGGCCCAGATCGATACCCAGAAGCTGAACCTGACCTATTGCCGCATCGTCGCGCCGGTCACCGGCCGCGTCGGGCTGCGCCAGGTCGATCCCGGCAATTACGTCCAGACGAGCGATGCGAACGGCATCGTGGTCATCACCCAATTGCAGCCGATCTCGGTCATCTTCACCTTGCCGGAGGACAAGCTGCCGGCGGTGGCGCGGCGCGTGCGCCAGGGAGCGGCCCTTAACGCAACGGCCTTTGATCGCAGCGGCACGGTCAAGCTGGACACCGGGCGTCTGGAAACAATCGACAATCAGATCGACACGACGACCGGCACCGTCAAATTGCGAGCGATCTTCGACAATGCAGAGCAGGTGCTCTACCCCAATCAGTTCGTCAACATCCAGCTGTTGGTCGACACGCTGACGGGGGCCGATTTGGTGCCGAACGCGGCGGTGCAGCGCGGCGCGCCTGGCACCTTTGTCTATGTCGTCAAACCCGACGAGACGGTCGCGGCACAACCAGTGACGCTTGGGCCCGGGGACGACCAGCGGATCGTCGTCACAAAGGGGTTGGAGCCGGGCCAAATTGTCGTCGTCGACGGCGCCGATCGGCTGAAGGACGGCGCGAAGGTACGGGTCACGCGCAGTGCCGCGCCCGCCGCCGCACAACCAAAATCCCAGGGCGAGGATGGAGCGGCAGCCCCGTCTCCGGCCCCCGCCGCGGCGCAGCCAGGTGCGCCGGCCAATCCGCCGCAGCGCCACGACGGCCAGCGGCGGCGGCGCGGCGCCGAGTGAGGCAGCTCGGCGGAAATCCGGCGTGAGCCCATCCCGCATTTTCATTCTGCGGCCGGTCGCGACATCGCTGCTGATGGCAGCGATCATGCTGGTCGGGATCGTCGCTTATCGCTTCCTGCCGCTCTCCGCATTGCCCGAGGTCGATTACCCGACGATCCAGGTCGTAACGCTCTATCCCGGGGCGAGCCCCGATGTGATGACCTCGTCGGTGACGGCGCCCCTTGAAGTGCAGCTCGGTCAAATGCCGGGCCTCAACCAGATGTCATCGGTGAGCTCAGCCGGCTCTTCGGTCATCACTTTGCAGTTCAGCTTGGCGCTCAGCCTCGATGTTGCCGAGCAGGAGGTGCAGGCCGCAATCAACGCGTCCGGCAATCTCTTGCCGACCGACCTGCCGGCGCCGCCGATCTATTCCAAGGTCAACCCGGCCGATGCGCCGGTGCTGATTCTGGGGCTGACGTCGAAGACATTGCCGCTGACCCAGGTCGAGGACCTCGCTGATACGCGCCTCGCGCAGAAGATCTCGCAGCTGA
This sequence comes from Pseudomonadota bacterium, assembly GCA_046724035.1. Classification (GTDB taxonomy): domain Bacteria; phylum Pseudomonadota; class Alphaproteobacteria; order ATCC43930; family CGMCC-115725; genus DATARH01. The sequence goes on from JBKOVT010000111.1 coordinate 10,576, forward strand.
CCGGCGTCGGGCTCGTCAGCATCAGCGGCGGGCACCGCCCGGCGGTGCGCATCCAGGCGGATCTTCGGCAGCTCGCCGCCTATGGTCTCAACATCGACGATCTGCGCACGACGCTCAGCACGGCAAATGTCAACACTCCGAAGGGCAATTTCGATGGGCCGAGCCGGTCCTACACTATCAACGCCAACGACCAGCTGAAAAAGGCTTCGGACTACAACGACCTCGTGATCGCCTACCGCAACGGCGCGCCGGTGAAATTGTCCGATGTCGCGAAAGCGACCGAAGGCGCCGAGAACACCCGCCTCGCCGGCTGGATGAACACGACCGAGGCGGTCATCATGAACATCCAGCGGCAGCCCGGCGCGAATGTCATCGAGGTCGTCGATCGCATCCACGCCCTCCTGCCGCAATTGCGCGCCGCGTTGCCGGCCGCGGTCGATGTCGAGGTCCTGACCGACCGCACGAATACGATCCGCGCCTCGGTCGCCGATGTCGAATTCGAGCTCGTGCTGGCGGTTGTGCTGGTCGTGCTGGTGATCTTTGTTTTCCTGCGCAGCACGGCGGCGACCGTCATTCCGAGCCTCTCGGTGCCGCTGTCGCTGGTCGGCACGCTGGCGGTGATGTACCTCGCCGGCTTCAGTCTCAACAATTTGTCGCTGATGGCGATGACGATCGCGACCGGCTTTGTCGTCGACGACGCCATCGTCATGATCGAGAACATCTCGCGCTATATCGAGGCCGGCGACCCGCCGCTCCAGGCGGCGTTGCGCGGCTCGGAGCAGATCGGCTTTACGATCATATCGTTGACCGTGTCGCTGATCGCGGTATTGATCCCGCTATTATTCATGGCCGATGTCGTCGGGCGTCTGTTCCGCGAGTTTGCGATCACACTGTCGGTGACGATCATCATCTCGGCCATCGTGTCCCTGACATTGGTGCCGATGATGTGCGCCAAATTATTGCGGCACCGTCCTGTCGAGCGCATGTCGCCCTTTGCGCGCCAGACTCAGGAGTGGTTCGACCGGGTTGTCGCCGAATATGGCCGCCTGTTGAGCTGGGTGCTCGACCACCAGCCGCTGACCTTGCTCGTCGCGATCGTTACGCTGGCGCTGACCGTCTTTCTCTACATCGTGATCCCAAAGGGGTTTTTCCCGGTCCAGGATACCGGCCTGATCCAGGGCATCAGCGAGGCGCCCTCGTCGGTCTCCTTCGCGGCGATGGCGGAACGCCAGCAGGCGCTCGCGGCCGCCATCCTGAAGGACCCGGACGTCGTCAGCCTGTCCTCGTTTATCGGCGTTGACGGCACCAACACGACCCTCAATAGCGGCCGCTTGCTGATCAATCTCAGACCGCGCAACGAGCGCAGCCTCAGCGCCAGCGACATCATCCGCCGCATCAACAGCGAGATCGCCGGGGTAAACGGCATCTCGCTCTATATGCAGCCGGTGCAGGATTTGACGATCGACGCGACGGTCAGCCGCGGCCAATACCAATTCTCATTGCAGGACGCCAATCCCGACGAATTCGCGGTGTGGATGCCGCGCCTATTGCAACGGCTGCAACAGCTTCCGGAAATCGAGGATGTCGGCTCGAACTATACCGAGAACGGCTTGTCGGCCTATGTCCTGATCGACCGCGCCACCGCTGGCCGCTTCGGCATCACGCCGGCGACCATCGACAACGCGCTTTACGACTCCTTTGGCCAGCGCATTGTTTCGACAATCTTCACGCAGTCGAACCAGTACCGGGTCATCCTCGAAGCC
>JBKOVT010000339.1:0-7811 GCA_046724035.1 Pseudomonadota bacterium
GACGGTCGCGATGTCGAGCGCATCACCGACGACCCGTCCCCAAATCCACGGCGTCGGATCGTGGCTCGCCAGGATCGCCACTCCCGTCGCGATCTCACGCGTCCCATAGGCGCGCACGACGCCTTCCTGCCCGGCGATGCCTGCGGCCCGGCAGATCGCGCCGGGCGCCGACAGTTCGGCAACGCCGAGCGCGATCGAGAAGTATCCCAGACCCCTGGCCACCTCGTCATGCATCGACCGGGACCGTCCGGGCAACGCGGTGCGTGGAACCAAACTGCCCATCGCAGGTCTCCTTAGGGTTGCAGCATGACCTTGATGCAGCCGTCCTGCTTGTCGCGGAACGCCTTGTACATTTCCGGCCCCTGTTCGAGCGGCACCCGATGCGTGATGACAAAAGAAGGGTCGATCTGCCCGTCCAGCACCCGGTGCAGCAGATCGTCCGTCCATCGGTTGACGTGGGTCTGCCCGGTGAGCAGGGTCAGCCCCTTGTTCATCAAGGCGCCGAACGGGATCTTGTCGAGCAGCCCGCCATAGACGCCCGGCACCGAGAGCGTGCCGGCCGGCCGGCAGACATAGATCATCTCGCGCAAGACATGCGGCCGGTCGGTTTCCAGCATCATCGCCTGCTTGGCGCGGTCGTACATCGAATCGATCGAGCCCAGCGAATGCGCCTCCATGCCGACCGCATCGATGCATTTCTCGGGGCCCTTGCCGCCGGTCAGCTCGTTGAGCCGCTCGACGGTGCTTTCTTCCTCGAAGTTGATCGTGATCGCGCCGGCGGCTTCCGCCATCGACAACCGCTCCGGCAGCCGGTCGATCGCGATGACCTGTTGCGCGCCGAGCAGAATGGCGCTGCGGATCGCCATCTGCCCGACCGGGCCGCAGCCCCATACCGCGACGGTGTCGCTCGGCTCGATGTCGCACTGCACGGCGGCCTGCCACCCGGTCGGGAAAATGTCGCTGAGAAACAGGAGCTTCTCGTCCGGTACGCCGTCAGGGACCTTGATGTGGGTCGAGTCGGCGAACGGCACGCGCAGATATTCGGCCTGACCGCCGGGATAGCCGCCCGTCAGGTGCGTATAGCCGAACAGCCCCGCAGTCGTGTGCCCGAACGCGGTATCCGCGAGCTCCCTGTTGCGATTGGTCCGCTCGCAGACCGAGAAGTTGCCGCGCTGACACTGCTCGCATTCGCCGCAGGTAATCGTGAAGGGGATCACGACACGGTCGCCGACCTTCAGCTTGCCATTGACGCCGCGGCCCACTTCGACGACTTCGCCCATCGTTTCGTGGCCCATGATGTCGCCCTTTTTCATGCCCGGCATGAAGTGGTCATAGAGGTGCAGATCCGAGCCGCAGATCGCGCAGCTCGTCACCTTGAGGATCGCGTCGCGCTCGTGTTCGATCTTGGGGTCGGAGACAGTGTCGCAGCGGATGTCCGTCGTGCCGTGCCAGACCAAGGCTTTCATAAGCTCTCCATTAGAGGACGATTGGCCCTTGAGCACGGCGCAAATGCTCGGTATTGCCGAAGCCGAGTGCCTGGTGGGCCGTTGATGAAGCAACGGAACGCTTAAATGTCGGTTCCGCCGTCCTTATGCTCCTACCATTCCTATGTGCCAGTGCCGTGATGACGTGCTGATCAGATCGGCAAAGGTGGAACATCGCCGCTCTTCTTCTTTGCACCTGAACGATCAGACTTGCTTAACCTTCGCTTCACGTTCCCAGTAACGGAGCTGACGGCAGGTTTGAACGAAGATAGCGGCTTCGGCAGGCTCGCGAAGTTCGACGACGCCGTTATCGCGCGCTGCCGCGACTCCCGCCTTCTCGAAGAGCGGTGTCGCCGCTGCGGTATGTGCGATGAATTTGCAGTGCGCGAAGGCGTCGGCAACAAAGTCGCGAGCTGTCGCTTCGTCCCTCAGCAGCTGCGCGCCGGTATCGGAGAGGAGCACCGCGACTGCATCAAAGACGACTGAGGGACCTCCGTCGATCTTTTCATCGGCCGTGATCCAGGAGCCGTCGCTCGCTTTGACACCACCGACCATCGGCGCCACCAGCTTTACCTCCGCTCCTTCTTCCCGGAATGCGGCTTGCACGCCGCTCAGCAACGCGGCATCGACTCCGTCGCTGATCAGCACCCCAAGTTTGCGGCCCTTGAATGTTCCGGGTGGGTTACCGACGATGCTCAGCGCGGGCGAGGGTTGCAGGGTTGTAACGACCGGTCGCGCGGGCTCCGCCGGTTTTGGTAGCTCTGGAAGGCGCAGCCCATCCGCCACTTTCTTTGCGAGCGGTTCATCGACATTCAGCAGATGGGATACCATGCGGGCCCGGATTGCCGGGGTCTCGACTTTGCTCAGCTCAAATGTAAAGGCGGCCGCGATATGCGCCTGCTCGACGGGGGTCTGGCTCACATAGAACTGTCGTGCCTGGCTGTAATGGTCGGCGAAGGTCTCCGAGCGGGTACGCAGTTTCTGGCCCTCTTCTTCGGCCGGATAGGAATTAAAACCGACCTGCGGCGACTCTCGGGGGCCCCCGATCGCAGTACCCCATGAATTGGGCTCATAATTCGCGCGACCCATAGGGTTTATGAATGCCATATGCCCGTCCTGCTGGAGGGTATGGAACGGGCATTTCGGTGCGTTGATCGGAAGATACGTAAAATTAGGACTGCCCAGCCGCTTGAGTTGGGTATCTAGGTACGAGAAATTGCGCCCTTGCAGCAGCGGATCGTTTGTGAAGTCGATTCCCGGGACGATATTCTGGGTGCAGAATGCAACCTGCTCGGTCTCGGCAAAGAAATTATCGACGACGCGATCGAGCACCAGCCGCCCCACGCGGCGCACTGGCACCTCTTCCTCGGGGATAATTTTGGTCGCGTCGAGCACGTCGAAAGCAAACTTGTCAGCAAAGGCCTCGTCGAAGAGCTGTAACCCGAGCTCCCATTCTGGAAAATCGCCGGCCTGTATTGCATCCCACAAATCGCGCCTGTGGAAATCCGGGTCAGCCCCATTGATCTTCAATGCCTCATTCCACACCACCGATTGCATGCCGAGTTTCGGCTTCCAGTGAAATTTGACGAAGGTCGATTTTCCCTGCGCATTGACGAGGCGAAACGTGTGGACGCCGAACCCTTCCATGAAGCGAAATGACCGCGGGATCGTTCGGTCGGACATGATCCAGAGCGCCATGTGAATGCTCTCCGGATTTAGCGATATGAAGTCCCAGAAATTATCGTGCGCAGTCTGCGCCTGTGGGAACCCGCGGTCGGGCTCCTCCTTGGCGGCATGGATGATGTCGGGAAATTTGATCGCGTCCTGAATAAAAAACACAGGGATGTTGTTTCCGACGAGATCCCAGTTGCCTTGCTTGGTATAGATCTTGACGGCAAACCCGCGCACATCACGCGCCAGATCGGCCGAGCCCTTACTGCCCGCCACGGTGGAGAACCTCACGAAAGTCGGGGTCTTTTCCCCGGCCCGCTGAAACAGGTCGGCGCGCGTGACGTCAGCTAGCGATTCATAGTTCTCGAAATAGCCGTGGGCGCCAAAACCCCGTGCGTGCACCACGCGCTCCGGGATGCGCTCGTGGTCGAAATGAAAAATCTTCTCGCGAAAATGGAAATCCTCAAGGGCAGTGAGCCCGCGCGGGCCAACTCTTAGCGAATTCTGGTCATCCGCAATCGGAATCCCTTGCTGGGTCGTCAGGACCGGGATTTCGCCAGTCGCTATCTGATGTGTCTCGCCGCCTTCGCCGCGAATGATCGTCTCGTCAGCTAACTGAACCGATTTGCGCTGGTCGGCAGTCTTTTTACCGCGGGAAGAACCTCGTGCCATGTGGGAGTCCTCGCTTGGCGGAGCCTTGGCCTCTTTCAATTGGCCATGCCTCGAAAGAACACAGGCCGTCGCTAAGCGTTGCGGAAACAACCAGCGCGCGCCGAAGGCGCCTAACAGGGCCTATCTGTATTCCACCAGACTGCGACTCTGTATTCCGCCGGACCGCGACGCCGTCCGTTCAGGGCACTCTGGTGCCGGAGCTCACCAGCGGAGTGCGGGACGTTTCGCAGGGATGTTCCAAGAAGAACCGCAGCATCTCCCGCCCGGCATCGGGCCCGTATGGATCGGTATACGACCCAGCCGGATTGCCGCCCGACCACGCGTGGCCGGCGCCGTGGACTATCCACGACTCGAGCACGACCTGACCATTCCTTTCGGTGTATAGCGTGCGCGTATAGGCATGGCCCCCGGGAACCTGGCCGCGCTCGATAGTCCTCTCCAACTCCCTACCGGTGCCCGCTTGAGCGAGAACCTGCTCGCCGTTGCGTGGGTTCACCGTCCGGTCGCGATCGCCATGGAAGACGATCGTCGGTATCATGAGACGTGGCCCTGGGGAGGTCGCTCCCCCAACGGAGGGCTCGCCCAGCCGCATGGCGGTGAAAGCCGAGGGCACATCATGGGCGGCACCGCATGCGAGCCCGGAATGCACTCCGACGGCCGCGTAGAGATCGGGATACGCGGTGCCCATGATCGCCGCCGCAGCACCACCAGCTGAGAGCCCAGCAACATAGATACGCCGCGGATCAATTGTGAAATCTTCGACGACTTCTTGGGTAATGCCGGCGATCAGTGACGCCTCGCCGTTGCCGCGGGTCTGGTGCTGCGGGCTGAACCAATTCCAGCATTTCGAGCCGTTGGCTGCAGACGATTGAGCAGGATAGGCCACCAGGCAGCTGTGCCTCTCGGCATGGGCATTCATCCGCGTACCGGCGGCGAAATCTTCAGCGGTCTGCTTGCACCCGTGCAGCATGACAACAAGTGGCACCGGTTGACCGCGATACCCACTCGGAACGTAGAGGCGGTACGCACGGCGGCCCGCGGAATTTTGGTATGAACGGGCGAGAAACTGCCCCGGTTCGGAGATGAAATCGGGCTCCGGGGTGGGCGTCGGCGCGGACCTGCCGCGAATGACTTGCGCGGCGCGCTGGATCCAGGTCCGCCGGCGATCGGATATGCGCCAAGGCCGCTCCTGGGCAGCGCTATCGCTGCGCGACGCCGGACCGAGCAGCCGTTGGATTAGCGCTGTAGCTTCCGTCACCTGCCCTGCACGGACAAGGCAGGTCGCTTCCTGCATATCATCTTCCTGAGCCCGCCTCATGTTGACACCCTGCGGTGCGGTAACCGCAGATCGGGGCAGGGACTCGACGAAACGAAGTACGGAAAAACGGTCAACGTCTTATCCTTTCTTGACGGGCGTTCCGTCTATGGGCAGCCAATGGTGCATCGCGGGACGGCATATATCGCGCGCATCGGGGAAATTTCAATCAGAATGCTGCAATGCAATAAAACGCGAGCGCGCGGCAAAACCGATTGTTCATTTAATTCTGCGAATGTCTGAAAACTCGGTGTGACCAACTTGCAGAGGGACATGCGCGGGCGCGCGTTTCTAAGTATTTGAATCACTACTCCGCCCGCAAATAGCTCGTTGCTAACGGGCGGTTTTGCCTTAGCTGCATGAGGACTTTGACGGCGAGCAGCTGAAAAAATTCGGCGAGCAGTTCTGCCGTCGAGAGAGAAGCTGATGGTCGAGATGTAGCGCTAGACAAAGCCAGGCGGTGTTTCCGCCCGGCTTCTTCTTGAATTAGTACCGGTTAAAAGCTGTCGGGGGGCGAGCCTGTCGGTCAGCTCGTTCTTCGCGGCCCACCAGGTACCGCCGCGCCGTTGTCCGGCACCTAAACCCTCCATCGCGTTGCCGTTTGTTTTGTGGCCGCCCCTGATGCGATGCAACCGCAGCGATAGTCCGAAACGGCGGCTAAGAAGAACTCGTTCGTAAGTGGAAGAGGAGGGCAATAACATGGACAACAAATCCAAACACATCGGTACCAGCAGCTCGCGCAACGAAGGCGAGGGAAACAAGACTGCGGGTCGCCAGTACAATGAGGCACAGCGCCGGTTCGTCGAATCCGGTCAAGTCGAGGACAAGGCCCGAGAGGCGGAAAAAGCGCTCGAGGGGCCTGAAAGGGCTGAACTGCAGAAGGCCGAAGCTATCGGGAAAGACCGTAGCGCCGGCGAGGATTCGAAAGTACGGGGCAAGAAGCCCACGACGACTGGCAATTAGCGTGACGTAACGCGGGTGCGTTGGGAAACGATGAACCCGGTCCGTTGAGTTCCGTTTGCGCCATGTCTCGCCTAGGGTCAGTTGGCATAAACCGACATCACCCCGATTGCAGTGAATAAAAGAAATCAGAAACGCCATCCCGGCACGTGCCGCAAGATTGCTCTGGAAACCCGTTTAGCCGAGCTCGAGGCGCAGGTGCGTGCCCGGGACGAGTTTCTGGCCATCGCCGCGCACGAGCTTCGGAACCCCATGACCCCGATCGCCGCGTGGGTCGAGCTGTTGTTAGGCCTTGCACGCCGCGAGCCCAGCCGTATTTCACCGCAGATGCTTCATGGGCTTGAACGTCTCGAGAGGCTGGTCGAGGCTTATGTCAGACGTGCTACGACGTTTCTCGATGTGTCGCGGATCAGCTCGCAAAATCTCCAGCTAACCTTCACGGAGCTCAATTTGTCATCGTTAATTCGGGACACCGTAACGGCTATGGTCCCTGCTGCCGAAAATGCAGGATGCCGGGTCTCGCTGGCGATCCAACAGAGTGTGACTGCGAGTTTGGATCGGACAGCTGTCGAGCAAATCGTCGAGAACATACTGTCAAATGCAGTCCGATATGGCGCCGGCCGGCCTATTGCAGTCACGCTATCCAGCAATGCCGGCACTGCCCAGCTTACGATCCGCGATCAGGGTATGGGAATTTCTGAAGCCGACCAAGCCCGCATCTTCGACCAGTTTCAAAGAGCAAAGGCTAACAACACAAGTGGCGGTTTCGGGGTTGGTCTCTGGATTACCCGGCAGCTCGTGTTAGCGATGCGGGGCGACATCTCCGTTACCAGCAAGGTCGACTGCGGGTCGACCTTCGTTGTCGTGCTGCCGCTGAAAGGACGGTGAAATCGCATGGAAACGGACCGGACTGATAGATTTCCGCAGCGTGTGCCCAGCGGCGTGCCAGGGCTGGATGCCATTCTTCGGGGCGGCTTTCTGAAAGCAGGAATTTTTATCATTCAGGGCTCCCCCGGCGCCGGGAAAACGATCCTAGCCAACCAGATATGCTTTAATCATGCCGCTGGTGGGGGTCGTGCTCTCTACGTCACGCTTCTGGCCGAGAGCCACTCCCGCATGTTGCTTCACCTTGGCCAGCTTCGGTTTTTTGACGCGAGTCTGATCCCAAACCGGATCTTCCTCATCAGTGCGTTTCGGGTGCTCGAAGAGGACGGGCTGCGGGGCTTGCTCCAGTTACTCCGTCGGGAGGTCGAATCCCACCAAGCGAGCATTTTGGTGCTAGACGGGCTTGTTTCAGTCGAGGAAACGGCCGGCTCGCCGCGGGAATATAAAAAGTTCATTCATGAATTGCAGGCCCAGGCGGCGCTTGCTGATTGCACGATGTTTCTGCTTACCGGCACGCCATCGCCGCCAATTGCTGTCGAACACACCATGGTTGATGGCGTGGTGCAGCTTCTGAGCGAACTATACGGCCGGCGCGCTGAACGACACCTCGAGGTGTACAAGATGCGTGGCACCGGCTATTTGCGAGGCCAGCATTCTTTCCGTATCACAGACGAAGGACTTATCGTTTACCCGCGGACGGAGGCCCTGCTCAGGCTGCCCAGCACGCACCCAACTCCCAACGGTCCACCGATTAAAACGGGGCTTCCAAAGCTCGATCGCATGGCGGGAGGTGGTTTTCCCCGCAATTCCACAGCCCTGCTCAC
>JBKOVT010000234.1:0-6289 GCA_046724035.1 Pseudomonadota bacterium
GTCGAGCCATCGTGCAGCGTGACGGTCGTGTTGCCGCCGGAAGTCGAGGCGGTGCCGACGACATTGGCGATCGTGTCGGTCGCGGCGTTTAGTGAGACGCGGTCGCCACCGGCCTGGCTGAAGGTCGACACGGAATCGTGACCGGTCGCGGTTGAGCCGTTGTCCCACAAGGTCTCGTTGCCGCCGGCAAAGCCGATCAGCGCGGAGCCACTGCCCGACGCACCCCGGACCGTGTCATGGGCGCCGCCCCAGATCGTCGAATTGCCGCTGCCCGCGACGATCGACTCATTGCCGGCGGTCACATCGAAAAGGGTGTTGGCGGCGCCGCCAGTGATCGTCTCGCCGGAGACGCCGGCAATGGTCTCATTGCCGCCGCTGCCGCCTTGGATCGTATCGCCCGCGCCGCCCCAGATCGTCTCGTTCCCGCCGGAACCGCCGACAATCGACTGATTGCCGCGGTCGCCGGCGATGAATTCGTTGCCGCCGCTGCCGCCGATGATCGTGTCGCCCGGAGTGCCGCCGATGGTTTCGTTGCCGCCGCTGCCGCCGCGGATCGTGTCGCCGGGGCCGCCCCAAATGGTTTCGGTGCCGGCAGTGCCGCCCAAGATCGACTGGTTTCCGAGATGGCCGTCTAGGAACTGGTTGAGCCCGGTGCCGCTCGCAAGCGTGTCGCCGAGAGCGCCGCCGATCGACTCGCTGCCGTCGCCCAGAAAGATCCGATCGTTTCCAGCGCCGTCGACGAGCCCATAATTCCCGTGCAGCATCGTCAAGGTTGCCGGGGAGCCCTTGCCGGGCGGAGTCTCGATCAAGACGCCCTGATACCCCTGCGCGATTGGATAATCGCCCGTGCCGGTCGAATTGATGACGACTTCGAGGTTGAACTCGCCGGAAACCGGCGGTGCGGCGCTGTTGGCGTCGTATGTCAGCGCCATGTTGACGGGCTGATTTGGCGCAAAGATATCGTAATGACTGCCCGGTATCGACGCCATGTCCGCCCCGAAACGTGACTTGCGCCCCCGGGAGGCGGGGACCGAGGCGTCTCGATACCAAGCTGGGCGCTAAAAATTCGTTAGGGTCGCCGCAAACCGTAATTAAAATTTCCAGTAACAAGAGGCGCGGAGACCGGCGTAGCAGCTCGGCTGCATCTCGCTGAATATGCGCGCGCCGGTTCGATCTTCGCGGATCCGCTTCCTCAGGGCATCAGACCCGAGATGCTGGCGCCAAGGCTATTGAAAAGGTTGTTGATGTTGCTGCCCAGGAGCGTCGCTCCGCCGGCGATCGCAAGGGCGATAAAGATTATCAGCATCGCGTACTCGGTGGCCGTCGCGCCCCTCTCATCTCGCCACAGGCGATTGACCAGACCCGGCATGTGCAATCCTTCCTCGTCGAATATTCCGGGCGACCGGCTCGGGACCGCCGCCATCGTTTTCTTTTGAATCTTTGAATTCGATAACAACCTTAACATGCATTTGACTCAACACACAACTTTAGAGTGTAGTTAAGACCAGGAGAAATGCGCATCGCTAAGGCAACCCGGCGGTTAAAACAAAAAACGGCGCGGGGCTAGCCTCGCGCCGTTTCGCTCGGATCCTCGCGATCGCTAATGCGTCGTGAAGAACGTGCTGTTCAGAGTGCTGATGCCGATGAAGGTAATCGTCGAGCCGTCATGCAGCGTGACGGTCGTGTTCCCCGCGCCATCCGGCGTGGCGGTTCCAACCACCGTGCTGATCTGATCCGTCGCGCTGTTCAAGGACACGCGGTCGCCGCCCGCCTGATTGAACGTGGAGATCGAGTCATGGCGGCCCGATGTCGCGCCGTCATCCCAAAATGTTTCGTTGCCGCCGGCAAAGCTGATCGACGCCGATCCGCCCGACAGTCCCTGGACCGTATCGTGGGCGCCGCCGAACATTGTGGAGTTGCCGCCACGGGCCAAGATCGAGTCATTGCCCGCGGTCGCATCAAAGAAGGTGTTGGCGGCGCCGCCGGTGATCGTCTCGCCGGAGACGCCCGCGAGTGTCTCGTTGCCGCCGCTCCCGCCATGGATCGTATCGCCGGGACCGCCCCAGATTGTCTCGTTGCCACCAGTGCCGCCGACGATCGATTGACCCCCCGGCTGCCATCGATCGACTCGTTGCCGCCGCTGCCGCCGATAATGGTGTCGCCCGGAGCGCCGCCGATCGTCTCATTCCCGCCACTGCCGCCATGGATCGTGTCGCCCGGGCCGCCAAAGATCGTTTCGGTGCCGCCGCTGCCGCCCGTGACCGACTGATTGCCGAGATGCGCGTCGAGGAATTGGTTGAGCCCGGTGCCGCCGGCGAGCGTGTCGCCTGAAGCACCCTGAACCGACTCGCTGCCATCGCCGAGAAAGATCCGATCATTGCCGCCGCCATCGACGAGCCCGTAATTCCCGTGCAGCATCGTCACGGTCGGCGGGACGGTCTTACCGGGCACAGACTCGATCAAGACACCCTGATAGCCCGGGGGCGTCGCATAGTTGCCCGTGCCGGTCGCGTTGATGATGACTTCGAGATTGAACTCGCCAGGAACTGGCGGTGCAAAGCTGTTGGCGTCGTACGTCTGGCCAAAATTGATGACCTGACCCGGCGCGAAGACATCGTAGTGGGTGCCCGGTACGGTAGCCATATCTACCCCAAATTTAACAATTCATCCCCTAGGAGGAAGCGAGGCTGTCATATTTTGATACAGACGGCAAACGAAAATTGCGCGTCAAAAGCTGAGCAAAGCCGATCGGAACGTTAGTAATTTGCGGGCTCGCTATGGGCTGCGTTTTACCCCCGCCAAGCGCCACGAAAACCGCAAAGACAGTCGAGGAATCTTGCTTAAGGAGACCGAGGCCTCGCGAGCTCACTATCCTTCGGCACTCGCTGCGAACCTTAAGCTTTTGGGTGCGCATTACTTCCCTTGAGAGGAATGCAGCGCTTACGGATGTGTGTAGAGCGTCCAATTTTCATGCGGCGTTTTGCCGCCTCAGAAGCCCCTCCCACTACTCCTCGAGAGGCGGTTTGTTACAGTTCATTCACATGAATGATTCATACAGGTTAATGTCGGGCGTAGAGAGCGTCCGCCCGGCACGCGTTTCCGGTAATCATCCTCTCAAGCACGGGCGGGTTGGCGAGCCTCAGCGCCCGATCTGGCGGATCAGCTCGGCCCAGCGGTCGAGCCTTGGCAGCGTCTTTGCCGCCGGTTCGGAGGGCAGGCTCACGACAACGCGCGCCACGCTCTGGTCGCGATAGCGCCGCAGCCGGTCGGCATCCTCAGGAACTCCCCATACGGTGACCGGCACCTCAGCCGGGTCGCGGCCGGCTTCGGCCGCCATCTGACGGAACTGCGGCAGGAAGTCGGTCACGTCCCCATAGTGCGGGCGGCGCGAATGCGGGATCCAGCCATTGCCGTAGCGCAAGGCGCGGCGCGCGCCATGCGGAAACGCGCCACCAACAATGACCGGCATGGGGTTCTGCACCGGTTTCGGCCAAGTCATCATCGGCGGAAAATTGACGGTCTCGCCGTGATATTCCGGCTTCGACTTCGTCCAGATCTCGCGCATCGCCTCGATCTGCTCGCGCATTTTCTTGAACCGCGTCGCATAGACGGTGCCGTGGTCTTCCATCTCGTCCTGGTTCCAGCCGCCGCCGATGCCGAACAGAAAACGCCCGCCGGAGACTTGATCGAGGGACGCCACCGCCTTTGCGGTCTGGATCGTGTCGCGCTGGATGACGAGGCAGACGCCAGTGCCAAGCTTCAATTTCTTCGTGACGGCCGCCGCGGCGCTCAGCGTCACAAACGGATCCATCGCGTCGTAATACTGCTTCGGCAACTCGCCGCCCGACGGGAAGGGCGATTTGCGCGACAGCGGGATGTGCGAGTGTTCCGGCGCCCATACCGACTCGAAACCGCGCTCCTCCAGCGCCAGGCCAAGCTCGGCGGGGGCCATCGAGTAATCGGTGAAGAACATCGCCGCGCCGATTTGCATCGCGTCCCTCCCGGTTGAAGGGAGGGAGATTGCTTCCGCGGCTCCTCCGGGCGCAAGCCGGCAGCCCCCGCGCGCCGGAAAGCCGTGTTAAACTGCGGCGATGCCGTCCGACGTTGTCGATCTGCGGGACTTTTATCGCACCGGCCTGGGGCAGGTCGCGCGCCGCATGATACGCCGCGCGATCCAGCGGGTCTGGCCGGATGTGCACGCAATGCGAGTCCTCGGTCTCGGCTATACGACCCCATTTCTGTCGGCCTTATCGGGCGAGACCGAGCGCACGATCGCGCTGATGCCAGCGACGCTCGGCGTCCTGCGCTGGCCGTCCGAGGGCCGCAACGTCGTGACCCTGGCGGAAGAGGGCGAGCTGCCCTTTGCCGACTACTCGATCGATCGCGTCCTCTTGGTGCATGCGCTCGAAACCAGCGAGGAAGTCGGCGCGATGCTGAAGGAGGTCTGGCGCGTCCTCGCCGGCGGTGGCCGTGTGCTGATCGTCGTGCCCAACCGGCGGGGTATCTGGGCGCGGCTCGACCGCACGCCCTTTGGGTCCGGCCGGCCCTACACGCTGTCGCAGCTGTCACAATTGCTGCGCGACGAGCAGTTCACGCCAGTCGGCTCGGATACGGCCTTGTTCATCCCGCCGGCGAAGCGCCGCATGATCCTGCGCTCGGCGCCGGCCTGGGAGCGGATCGGCCGAAGCTGGTTCCCGACCTTCGCCGGCGTGCTGCTGGTTGAAGCGACAAAGCAAATCTACGCCAAGCCGGCCGCCGTGCGCGCGCCGCGACGGCGGCTTGTCTACGCGCCGGCCCCGCACGGTCTGTAACTGAGGGCATCGCATGAAGATCAAATCGGTCGAGGCGTTCTGGGTGCACATCCCGATCCCGCCGGAGCGGCAGCACACCAGCGATTTCGGACGGACGCTGTCGTTTGACGGGACCCTGGTGCGCATCGACACCGAATGCGGCTTGACCGGCTGGGGCGAAGCGAAGGCGCAGGTCGGCGGCATGGCGCAGAACCAGGCGCTGACCTGCATGATCAACGACGAATTCGCGCCGCTCCTCAAAGGGGAGGACCCGCGCGACATCACGCGGCTATGGGAGACGCGGTACTCCGGCACGCGAGTTCATTACGCGCTGCGCGAAGGTCGCGTCTTCCCGGTGCTCGGGCGGCGCGGCATTACGGTGTCGGCGATCAGTGGTGTCGATTGCGCGCTGTGGGACATCCTTGGCAAATCGCTCGGCGTGCCGGTATGGCGGCTCTTGGGCGGCCGACGCGCCGAGAAAATGCCGGCCTACGCGTCGGGCGGCTGGGCTGGACCGGACAAGATCGGCGACGAACTCCTCGGCTATATCGCGCGCGGCGGGTTCGGGGCGGTCAAGATGCGGGTCGGCATCATCGATGGCGACCCGCGCCATTCGGCGCGCCGCGTGCGGGCCGCGCGCGAGGCGCTGGGGCCGGAAGTGGGACTGATGTGCGACGCGCACGGCACGCTCTCGGTTGCGGAAGCGAAGCGTTTCTGCCGCTTGGTCGAGGAGTACAACCTCGCCTGGTTCGAGGAGCCTGTCACCGCCGACGATAAGCGCGGCCAGGCGGAGGTGCGCGGCGCCACGGATATTCCGATCGCGTCCGGCGAGAGCGAATTCACCCGGCATGATTTTCGCGATCTCGCCATGCTCGGGGCGGTCGATATCATGCAGCCCGATCTCGCGATCTGCGGCGGCATCACCGAGGCGATGCGCATCTCGGCGCTCGCCAGCGCGCACAATCTAAAGCTGGCGCCGCATCTCTGGGCCGGGGCGCCGGCTTTTGCCGCCGGGCTGCAGGTCGCCGCAGCGTCGCCCGCCGGGTTTATCGTCGAATATTCATTGGGCGCCAACCCGCTGTTGCACGATCTCGTCGAGGAGGATTTTCTCGTTAAGGACGGCATGATCGCGGTGCCCGACCGGCCGGGCCTCGGCATCACGGTGCGCGAGGAGTTCCTACAGAAGCACACGGTAGCGCCATGAAGGTGCTGTTTCTCGGCGGCTTCGCCGCGTCGCAGATCGAATGGATCGCGCCGGTCATCGAGAGCGACGTCGAGATCGCCACCGTGGTGGATGAGCGCGACACGGAGACGCTCGCGCCAGCGCTCCGCGATACGGATATCGTCGTCAGCGATTTGTGGCGCGCCGGCCTGCCGGCGGCGCCGCGCCTCAAATTGCTGCAGGCGCCTGTTGCCGGGACCGACATGATCGATCGGGCGGCGCTGCCCTCCGGGGTGACGATCTGCAACGCCTACGGTCACGAAATCCCGATGGCCGA
>JBKOVT010000127.1:0-8155 GCA_046724035.1 Pseudomonadota bacterium
CCGGCGTGAACATCGCGTGCTGCGCGGCCTGCACGACCGCTGGGCGGCCCGGCCGATCGGCGAATTCGACAATGCCTTTGACGCGCAGCAGATCGCTGCCGCGGTCGCGCGCCAGCCCGCCCAGGGCGCGGGCGAAATCGAAGCGGCTGATGGCACCCTCGAGGGTTACGGCGAAGACAGCGATGTTGTGACTGTGCGCATGGGTCCCGCCGGTAAGCCACCACCCGTCCTCGGCTAGGCCTCGGACCTCCCTCCCCCGCTTGCGGGGGAGGGTTTTAGCAGTGGCGCCGCCAAAGAGGATTGCGGCGGGGTCGTCCGAGGTCGCGCCGAGGATGCGCTCGGCGCCGGGGTTCAGCGCGTCGAGCCGCTCGGCGAGGCGCGGTCCGAAGGGTGCGAGGTCGGTCTTGGAAACGACAAGCGCGTCGGCGACCGCGACCTGGCGCGCCGCTTCGGAGAAGCGGTCGAGCGTCGAGGCGCCCTCGACAGCGTCGACGAGGGTCACGACGCGCCCGAGGCGCAGCCGCTGATCGAGCATCGGGTCGGCGCCGAGCGTGAACAGGATCGGCGCCGGATCGGCGAGGCCGCTGGTTTCGATCGCGATGCGGCGGAACGGGCGGAGCTCGCCGGCGTCACGCCGCTCGATCAGGCTGCGCAGGCTCTGCGCAAGATCCTCGCGCACCATGCAGCACAGGCAGCCACCCGGCAACTCGAGGACGCCGCCCTTGACGAAATCCACGAGGAAGTGATCGATCGGGATCGCGCCGACCTCGTTAACGATGACCGCCGTATCGGAAAAGGACGGGGCGGCTAGCGCGCGGCGCAGCAGCGTCGTCTTGCCGCTGCCGAGAAATCCGGTCAGCAAGGTCACCGGCAAATTGTCGGCAGCGGCGGCGCTCGTCACCCGGGCCTCGCGGTTGCTCCGCCGCGATGGTTCCACGCCGGCCGATGAGGGGCAAGAGCGCTGATCCCCGACCAAGGGAGAAGCCCGTTAGCCACGTAACCGGTTGCATTCTCTTAATTGCGTCAGCATCATGCCAGCCATAACGCTGGCGCATATGCCGGCCGAATTCCTTGGGAGGAGCGGCATTTGCTGAACCCGGCCGACGAGGAGCTCCTCGCCGCGACCGCTGCCTCGAAGCGGTTTGGCGGCGTGCGAGCGGTCGAGGACGTATCGATTTCAGTCCGGCGCGGCACGATCACCTCGATCATCGGCCCGAACGGCGCCGGCAAGACCTCTTTGCTTAATATGATCAGCGGGTTCTATCGTCCCGACAGCGGCTCGATCACCTATGAGGGCCGCGACATCACACATTCGCGCCCGGCCGAAATCGCCAAGCTCGGCATCGCCCGGACGTTTCAGAACATCGCGCTATTCGGCGGCATGACCGTCCTCGACAACATCATGCTTGGACGGCACGTGCGCATGAAGTCTGGTGTCCTATCCTCTTTTATTTATTGGGGACTGGCGCAGCGCGAAGAGGTGGCGCACCGCGCCCGTGTCGAAGAGATCATCGACTTTCTCGAATTGCAGGATTTGCGGAAGGAGCTGACCAGCGCGTTGCCCTATGGGCTGCGCAAGCGGGTGGAGCTCGGCCGCGCCTTGGCGCTCGACCCCAAGCTCTTGCTGCTCGACGAGCCGATGGGCGGGATGAACCAGGAAGAAAAGGAGGACATCGCCCGCTACGTCCTCGATGTGAACGAGCAGTGGGGCACGACGATCATCTTGATCGAGCATGACATGGCGGTCGTCATGGACATTTCCGAGCGCGTCGCGGTGCTCGACCGCGGCCGCAAGATCGCCGAGGGCACGCCGGCCGAGATCCAGCGCAATCCGACGGTTATCGACGCTTATCTCGGCAGCGCCCACCAGGCCAGGGAACGCGCGGCATGACGGTCAACGCAACCTTGCCGCAACTGCTGCGGCGCAATGCCGAGCAGCACCCGGCGCGCCCTGCCTTGCGCGAGAAGGATCTCGGCATCTGGCAAACCTACAATTGGCGCCGCTATTGGGACGAGGTGCGCGGCCTCGCGCTCGGGCTCGCCGCCGCCGGCTTCAAACGCGGGGACAAGCTGGCCGTCATCGGCGAGAACCGACCGCGGCTCTATTTTGCCCAGCTCGCGGCAATGAGCCTCGGCGGCATCGCCGTACCGGCTTATCAGGATGCGATCGCGAGCGAGCTCGCTTATGTGCTGGACCATGCCGAAATCTCGGTCGTGGTCGCGGAGAACCAGGAGCAGGTCGACAAGATCCTGTCGCTGAAAGGCCGGTTGCCGCATTTGCAGCTGCTGGTCTATGACGACCCGCGCGGGCTGCTGAACTACGACGATCCGATCCTCAAATCGTTCGAGGCGGTGCAGGCCGAGGGCCGCGCGTTTGGTGAGACGCATCCGGGCTATGTCGAGGCGGCGGTCGAGGCCGCCAAGCCCGATGATTTGTGCCTCTTCTCATACACATCGGGGACGACGTCGCGCCCGAAGGGCGTGATGCTGTCGCATGCCAATCTGCTGGACCCCGCCGAGGTTTTCGCCGCGGCGGAAGGCTTCCGCGCCAGTGACGAGCATATCGCCTATCTGCCGATGGCCTGGGTCGGCAATTCGCTGTTCTCGCTCGCGGTGCACATGCATGTCGGGTTCACCGTCAACTTCCCGGAAAAACCCGAGACGCTCCGCCGCGATGTGCGCGAGATCGGGCCCACGATCGCGCTCGCGCCGCCGCGGCAATGGGAGAATGCGCTGACCGAGATCATGGTGCGCGCCTCGGATGCCAGCCCGACAAAGCGCCGCATCTTCGAGTTTTTCCGGAACGTGGCGGAGCGGGCGCAGCGCTGCATGGCAGAAGGGCGGCCGATCCCGCTCGGCACGCGTTTGCTGCGCGGGCTCGGAGAGGTCTTTGTCTATGGGCCGGTGCGCGATCAGCTGGGATTGCGGCGCGCCCGCGTCGTCTATACCGGCGGCGCGCCGCTCGGTGTCGATGTATTCCGCTTCTTCCGGGCGATCGGCATCAACCTGAAGCAGGTGTACGGCGCGACCGAGCTGTCGGGTCTCTGTTCGGTGCAGCCGAATTCCGAGGTCGATCCCGAAACGGTCGGGCGCATGCTGCAGAACATGGAGGTCCGCATCGCGCCGCATGGCGAGGTGGAGGTGCGCTCGCCCGGCATCTTTAAGGGCTATTATAAGCAGCCTGACGAGTCGCGCGAGGCGATCACCGAAGATGGGTGGCTGCGCACCGGCGATGCCGGCTTTGTCGACAAGCGCGGGCATCTCGCGATCATCGACCGGGCGAAGGATGTCGGCCGCCTTCACGACGGAACCTCGTTTGCGCCGCAGTTCATCGAGAACAAGCTTAAGTTCAGCCCCTATGTCGGGGAGGCGGTCGTGTTCGGTCACGATCGGTCATTCGTGGCGGCGATGGTTGCGATCGACGCCGATACGGTCGGCAAATGGGCCGAGCGCCACAATCTCGCCTACACTTCCTTCCAGGACCTCTGCTCCCGCCGCGAAGTCCTCGACCTGATCGGGGACGAGATCCGCAGATGCAATGCCGGCCTGCCGGAAGCGACGCGGATCCGGCGCTTCATCGTGCTGAACAAGGAATTCGACGCCGACGACGACGAGATCACCCGGACGCGCAAGATCCGCCGCCGCTTTGTCACCGAGAAATACGCTGCCGTATTGGACGCCTTTTACAGCGGCGAGAGCGAGGTCGAGCTGAGCACCGAAATCACCTTCGAGGATGGCCGAAAATCGGCGCTCCGATCGCGGCTCGCGATCGGCGATGTCGACGAACCCTCGCCGCCGGCCGCGGCGTCTACGCGGCGTCTCGAAGAAGCCGTCGCCGTGGCGGGGTAAGCCAAACGATGCCTGATTTCGAGTGGCAATTCACGCTGGTGCTGTTGACCAACGGCATCATGATAGGCCTGATGTATGCCCTGATCGCACTTGGTTTTGTCTTGATCTACAAGGCGACCGACGCGATCAATTTCGCGCAGGGCGAATTCGTCATGTTCGCCGGATTTCTCGCCGCGGTAGCGGCCGAGATGGCCGGCGCTCCGTTCTGGCTGTCCGCGCTGGTGGCGATTGCCGGCATGGTCGCGCTTGGCTTCGGCCTCGAGCGCGTCGTGCTGCGGCCGCTGATCGGACGGCCCGTCATCGCGGTCGTCATGGCGACGATCGGGCTGGCTGCCGTGTTGCGCGGCACGGCCGTCATGGCGTTTGGCGCCGGCACTCGCGCGATCGTCATGCCGGTCAGCGATGAACCGTTCGAGCTGGGACCGATTATGCTGCCGCCGGTGCAGCTCGTTGGGGCCGGGGTGAGCCTCGTTTTCCTGGCCGCCTTTACCTGGTTTTTCCTGAAAAGCCGCACCGGCATTGCAATGCGCGCCGTCGCCGACAGCCAGCAGGTGGCGATGGCGATGGGGATCAATGTGCGGCGCTATTTTGCCCTGGCCTGGGCGATGGCCGGTGTTGTCTCGGCGCTCGGCGGGGTCGTCTGGGGCACGATGCTGGGCGTCGATAACCAGCTGGCGCTGGTCGGGCTCAAGGTCTTTCCGGTCGTGATCCTGGGTGGGCTCGACTCGGTGATGGGCGCGGTTATCGGCGGGCTCATCGTCGGCATCGTCGAGAATTTCGCCGCCGGATATTTCGATCCCATTGTCGGGGGCGGCACGAAGGATTTTGCGCCCTATGTGCTGATGATCCTCGTGCTGATGATCCGGCCGGAAGGAATCTTCGGCCGGCGCCGCATCGAGCGCGTGTGAGGCCGGAGAGGGAGTAGGAAGCCAGCGCATGTTCCACCGCGAATCCGGCGTATTCAAGACGAGCTATGCCGCCGATATGGGGCTTTACCCGTTGCCCATCGCGAGATGGGCGGTGGCGGCCTTTGCGGGATTGTTCATCGTCATCGCGCCCCTGGCGCTCAGCGAATACTACGTGTCGATCCTGAATCTGATCCTGATCGCCTGCGTCGGCGCTCTCGGGCTCAACATCCTCGTTGGTTATACCGGGCAGATCTCGATCGGGCACGGCGCCTTTATGTCGGTCGGCGCCTACACCGCGGCCAATCTCGTGACGCAGCTGCACGCGCCGTTCTGGATCACGATCCCTGCGGGCGGCGTCATGGCGGCGCTAATCGGGGCTGTCGTCGGCATTCCGTCACTACGCATCAAAGGGATTTATCTCGCGATCGCGACTTTGGCCGCGCAGCTCATCATCGAATGGACGATCAATCACGTGCCGGCGATCTCGGGCGGGGTGCAGGCATCGATCCAGGTACCGCGCCCGACGGTGTTCGGGACGCCGCTGCGGACGCAGACACAGCTCTATCTGTTTCTGATGGCGTTTGTCGTGCTGGCGATCGTCGGCACGTCGAATTTGATGCGCAGCCGCGTCGGGCGGGCGTTTATCGCGATCCGCGACCAGGACATCGCCGCCGAGATCATCGGCATCAACATCTTTCACTACAAGCTGTGGGCCTTCGCGATCTCGTCTTTCTACGCCGGCGTCACCGGCGTCCTTTACACCTATTATCTCGGGATCGCGAATTACGAGCAGTTCCAGCTGACGGTCTCGATCGATTATCTCGCGATGATCATCATCGGCGGGTTGGGCTCGATCCTCGGCTCGATATTGGGCGCGATCTTCGTCACGCTGTTGCCGATCCTGACGCGCTGGTTTCTCGAGGATTTCGGCTGGCTGTTCTTTTCGCAAGCCGATCTGCTGAACGCGATCCCCAATCTGCGGCTCATCATGTTCGGCGGCCTGATCATCTTCTTTCTGGTCGTCGAGCCGGAGGGGCTGAACCGATTGTGGCGCAACATCCGCAATTATTTCCGGGTCTGGCCTTTCTCGTACTAACCCAATCAAAATCCCACGCAAAATGAACATAGGGAGGAACGCAATGAGAAGCATGACAGCACTGGCGACGATCGCCCTCGCGGCAGCGCTGAGCCTCGCGGGGCCGGCAATGGCGCAACAGAAAGGTGAGATCCTGATCGGCACCCAGTGCGACCGCACCGGGCCGACGCAGATCGTCGGCATTCGCATCTGCCCGGCATTCCAGGATTACGTCAATCTGGTCAATTCGAAGGGTGGGGTCGAGGGGTTCAAGATCGTCGCCCCCGAGATCGACAATGAATACAAGGTGCCGCCGGCCGTCGAGGCCTATGAGCGTCAGAAGCAGCAAGGCGCCGTGTCGATGAGTCTTTACGGCACGCCGCAGGTGCAGGCGCTCAATCAGAAGCTCGAGGAAGACAAGATCCCAAGCACCTCGCCCGGGTTTGGCATCTCCGCCTCGGCCGATGGCAAGCGCTTCCCGTATCTGTTCCCGGTCGCCGCGACCTACTGGTCGCAAGGTGCGGCCGCGGTCAAATTCATCAAGGACAAGATCGGCGGCGATCTGAAGGGCAAGAAGATCGCCTATGTGTTCTATGACAACCCCGCGGGACGGGAGCCCGTGCCGATCCTCGAGGATCTACAGAAGACCGAGGGATACGAGCTGCGGACATTCGCGGTGCCGCCCCCCGGGGTCGAGATGGGAGCGCAGGTGCTCGACATCACGCAGCGCTACCGTCCGGATTTCATCATCGACCACCTATTCGGCCGCTCGCCCTCGGTGGCGATCAAGGAATACAAGCGCGCCGGCTTTCCGCTGACAAAGGTCATCGGGCTGGTCTGGGCCTCGGCAGAGGCGGATATCGACGCGGCTGGCGGCTGGCAGGTTGCCGAGGGGTATCACACGATGCAATTCGCCGGCGCCGGCGACGACTTCCCGGTGCGCCAGGACATTAAGGCGATGTACAAGGCGCAGGGCAAGGAGCCGCCCAAGGAGATGGATGACACCGTCATCTACAACCGCGGCCTGTTGGTGGCGGCGGTGCACATCGAAGCGATCCGCAACGCGATCAAGGCAAATGGCGGTCAGAAGCCGACACCCGAGCAGGTGAAGAAAGGGTTTGAGTCGCTACACGATTTCAATCTCGGTGGCTTGGTCCCGCCCCTTAAGATCACCGGCGAGGATCATGAAGGCGGTGGCTGGGTGCAGGTGTTTCAGGCAAAGGGCGGCAAGTTCGTGAAGGAGACGGACTGGTTCCGCGCTTATCCGGAGGTGGTATCTAACGCTGTCAAGAAAGCGGAATAGATCGGCATGCCGCAGCCGCGCTCGCCATACGCTCCTGCACGCCGCCGATCGGAAAATCGAGCTTCACCAATGGGAACAAGAAAGGAGATGCGACGATGAGACGATCAGGCAGCATGCTAGGGATCGTGGCGGGCGCCGCCGCGGCGCTTTCGTTTACCGGAACCGCGGTGGCGCAGGATAAAACGCTGATCATCGGCGTCCAGTGCGACCGCACCGGCGCGACACAGATCGTCGGTACCGTGCTGTGCCCGGCGATGCACGACTATTTCAACCTCATCAACTCGAAGGGCGGCATCGAGGGTTACAAAATCAAGCACGACGAGATCGACAACGGCTACAAGGTGCCGGACGCGGTCGAGGCGTATCAGCGGCAAAAGCAGGAGGGCGCCATCGTGATGACGCTCTACGGCACGCCGCAGACAGTGGCGCTGAACCAGCGGCTCGAAGAGGACCACATCCCGACGACATCGCCGGGCTTTGGAATCTCCGCGGCCGCCGACGGCACGCGCTACCCCTATCTGTTCCCGATCGCCGCCACCTACTGGTCGCAGGGCGCGGCCGCGGTCAAATACGTCAAGGACAAGCTCGGCGATCTGCACGGCAAGAAGATCGCCTATGTGTATTACGACAACCCGGCGGGCAAGGAGCCGATCCCGATCATCGAGGCGCTGCAGAAAAAGGAAGGCTTTGAGCTGCGCACCTTTGCCGTGCCGCCGCCAGGTGTCGAAATGGGCGCGCAGGCGCTCGATGTGACGCAGCGCTACAAGCCCGATTTCATCATCAATCACCTGTTCGGGCGCTCGCCCTCGGTGGCGATCAAGGAATACAAGCGGCTCGGCTATCCGCTGTCGAAGGTGATCGGGCTGGTTTGGGCATCGGCCGAAGCGGACATCCTCGCCGCCGGCGGCTGGCAAGTTGCCGAGGGCTACCACACCTTGCAATTCGCCGGCGCGGGCGACGACTACCCGATCCGCCAGGAAATCAAGGCGATGTACAAAAAGGACGGCAAGGAGCCGCCAA
>JBKOVT010000009.1:0-28314 GCA_046724035.1 Pseudomonadota bacterium
GAATGACGACGGTATGCGCGTCCGGCGCCTCGATCTTGTCGACCATCATGAAATCGGTGGCACGCGGGCTCAACGTGCCTGCCGGCGGAAAAGCGATCTTATTGAGGCTGGCCGCGATGTCCTCGGCGGCTAGCTTGTCGCCATTGTGGAACTTGACGTCGTCACGGATCTTGAAGGTGTACGTCTTGGCGCCGTCGGTCGGCTCCGGCATCTCGGTGCAGAGGTCGCACACGATGTCGGTGGCGGAGCTGGGATTGTAGGGATTGATCCGGATCAGCGTGCTGTAGAACGGCGCCGCCGAGTGGATCGTCGCAAAGGTCTCCTCGCGCTGCGCGTCAAAGCTCGGCGGCGATTCCGCAGGAATCATGTAGGTCAGGGTGCCGCCGTATTTGGGGGCCTCCTCGGCCGATGCAGGCGCCGCCACGGCGCACATGCCGACAGCGGCCGCGCAAAACCATAATGCTTGGCGCATGGTTTCCTCCTGTTCCATTCGGTTCCTTTTGCCGGAACCTTCCCGGGATCGTAGACCCGAGGCGCGAAAATGTCCGGTGCTCTTTGGTAAGATTTCCCTGCTCCCGGCAATTGCACTGTTCAGCTTGGCCGTCGCCGAACGCCGGGATCACGTTCGACTATTCTTTTCCAGCGTGTCCACTGGCTCCCATGGCGCACTTTCAGGCTGGGCATCAGAGAAGACCGTTTCCGTTACTTGACGGCGCCTCCCGTAATTCCGGCAATGAAGCGATCGAGGAAGAGATTGTAGGCGATTGCAACCGGCACGCTCGCGATCAGGGCACCGGCCATCAATTCGCCCCAGTAATAAATGTCGCCGCGCACCAGGTCTGTCGCGATGCCGAGCGTTATCGGCTTTTGTGCCGACGAGGAAATGAATGTCAGCGCGTAGACGAACTCCTGCAGGCTGAGCGTGAATGTGAAGATGACAACGGTCAGAATTGCCGGCAGCGACAGCGGCAAGATCATTTTGACAAAGCTTCCGAACAAGCTGCAGCCGTCGACGATCGCGGCCTCTTCGATCTCGCGCGGCACGGCTCTGAAGAAGCCCATTAAAAGCCAAGTGCAGAACGGGATCGTAAACGTCGGATAGACCAACACCAGGGCCCACATCGAATTCTGCAGCCCGATCATCGTGATGATCCGGGACAACGGCAGAAACAGAATGGTCGGCGGCACCAGATAGGTCAGAAAAATCCCGATCCCGAGGGCTTCGGCGCTGCGCCCGGCGAGCCGCGCCAGCGTGTATCCTGCGGGAAGCGCGGTCACGAGCGTAATGGCGACAACGCACACGCCGATAATCAATGAGTTCACCAGCCACTGTACAAACAGCGTCTGGTCGAACAGGTATCGGAAATGCTCCAGCGTCGGAGGGTCGTTGAACCAGAACGGGATGTTGCTGAGATCGTAGAGATCGGAGTTGGTCTTGAACGCCGTGATCAGCATCCAATAGAACGGAAATGCCGCCAGAATGACGAAACCGGCCAGGGCCGCATAGAAAGAGCCCTCTCTGACAGCGGTGTTGATGATCCGCCGCACGTCAGATCTCCCGGCGCCGAATGAAGCGCAGCATCAAAATGACCAGGATGAAAAGCACGGGGAACATGAACAGCGAGATAGCCGCCCCGTGCGCGACGTCACCCGACAGGATGCCGACCTGGAAGCCCTGAAAGCCCAATACCGAGGTGGCGCCCACCGGGCCGCCCATCGTCAAGAGATAGACGATGCTGAGATCGGTGAAGGTGAACACCGTGCCAAAGATCAGGCCGACCACAACAATGGGGGCGATTATCGGCACGATAATCTGATAGTTGCGCCGCCAGAACCCGGCACCGTCCACCGTCGCGGCGTCGAGCACGTCCTGGGGTACCGCGGTGATGCCCGCGAGAAAAATCACGATGGCGAACGGGAAAAAACGCCAGGCATTGACGATGATGACACAAATCATGGCCAGGTCCGGGGTGCCGAGCCAATTCGGCGCGTTCGCGCGGCTTAACAAGCCAAGCGCAATCAGCGTCCAGTTGATCACGCTGTAGAGCGAATCGAACATCCACTCCCAAGCGACCGTCGCCAGCGCGATCGGCACGGCCCAGGGCAGGATGATCAGCGCGCGCACGATCCGCCGGCCGGGAAATGGCCGAAGCAGCAGCAGGGCGCCAAATTTGCCGAGGATCAGCCCGAGGATCTGCGAGCCGAACGTAAAGATGAAGGTGTTCGCCAGCGTGCGTCGGAAGATGTCGCTCTGCACGACATCGATGAAGTTCTTTAGGCCGACGAAATGGTAGCTCGGATTATAAATCGAATAGGCGCTGAGCGCGTAGTACACAGCGAGCAGGAAGGGTATGCCGACGAGCACCAGCACATAGAGAATGGCGGGCGCCAGAAACAGCGACCCGAGCACCCGCGGCCGGTCGAAGACGAACTCGAAACGCGAGCCCTGCCGGCGGGCCGTATCAGATAGCGCTACCATCGCCCTCGCCTCAATGCCGGATCGCCCGCTTGCCGTGCTCGTCGAAATAGCAGAGGTGGCTGTTGCGGACGGCAAAGCTGTGCCACTCACCGGGACGGATGCTTTCCAGAGGGACGTGAGCCGGCGGCAGCTTCGCCGTCAGCTCCGATGTCGCCCGGACGTCTTCCAACTCGCCGTAGACAATCCGCTCCGACCCGAGGTATTCGGCGCGGTCCACCCGGAACGAAAATTCGGTTACGGCGCTGTCGCCGATCATTTCCCGCGGCAGGAAATGTTCCGGCCGGAACCCGAGATGGCCGCCGTTCCAGGGAATTAAGTTCATCGGCGGGCTGCCGACAAACGTGGCGACAAAGCGGTCGGCAGGATCGTCATAAATTGCGGTCGGCGTTCCCACCTGGCGGATTCTGCCGTGGTCGATGACGGCGATGCGGTCGCCCATCCCCATCGCCTCGACCTGGTCGTGAGTGACATAGATCGTCGTCGTTCCGACGCGTTGCTGAAACTGCTTGATCTCATTACGAGCTGAGGCGCGCAGCTTGGCGTCCAGGTTGGACAGCGGCTCGTCTAGGAGGAATGCGGTCGGCTCACGCACTAAGGCGCGCGCCAGCGCAACGCGCTGGCGTTCACCGCCCGAAAGCTGACGCGGTCTGCGGTCGAGCAGATGCTCTATGCCGAGCAACAGCGCCGCCCATTCGACCTTGGCCTTGATCTGCGGCCGTGGAACGCGCTGGGTCTTCAGCGGGAAAGCGATGTTGTCCCAGATCGTGAAATGCGGATACAGGCCATAGCTCTGGAACACCATCGCGATCCCACGGGCGCGTGGCGGGATGTCGTTGACCACCTCACCGCCGATGACAATGTCTCCGGCGGTTGGCTTTTCGAGCCCGGCGATGATCCGCAGAAACGTCGTCTTGCCGCAGCCCGATGGGCCGAGCAAGACCATGAACTCGCCGTCGCGCACCGTGAGACTGATGCCGTCGACCGCCGCGACATCGCCGAATTTCTTGGTTATCGCGTTTGCCGAAACCTGTGCCATCGAGAGTTTCCGAACCTGCCGGGCGAAAGCCGCTTAGACCTGCCATTTCTTGAAGATCGATTTGGTCTCGTTCGCAGCCCATTTGACGGCTTCCTCGGGCGTCATCGCGCCGGTGGCCGCCTTTGTCATCATGTCGTTGATGATGAAATCGTTGTACACCTCGTCCGTCGCCGCCCAGGCCGGCCCGGGCCAACCCGTCGCGGCGCACCACTCGTCGGACGACTCGGTCACCGTCAGTTTGTCCGCTGGATGCGAGCTCGGATCGTTCGACAGGATCGGCATCGGCTTCGGCACGATGTTGGCGTAGATCGGCATGTTGTAGCCGGTGCTCGCTTTGAATGCGTCGATCCAGTTGTCTGCGTAATACCGGAGAAATTCGAGAGCGGTGTCCTTGTTCTTGGCGAAATTCCAGACGCCGTACGAATTGGAAGCCGCGCCGACCAATCGGCGAGCCGGCCCCTTGGGGCACTTCCACAGGAAGATCTTGTCGGCAAGCTTAGGATTGATCTGCTGACAGGACCGATAGGCCGAAATCGGGTTCACGATGTAGGAGGCGACGCCCGAATCGATGTATTTATTGTTGCTGGCGTCATCCCAGGACAGCACATCGCTTGTCATCGTCTCCTTGTAGAGAGCGGTGACGAATTTGACCGCCTCGACGGCCTCCTTGCTGTCGAGCGTGACGCGTTTTCCGGTCTCGTCCTGCACGCTGGCACCATAGCTCCACAGCACGCCGCGCCACGCCAGGCTCGGATCGTTGCTGCGGGCCAGCGACATCCCGACGGGATTACCCTTGGCCTTCAGCTTGGCGCCGCCGACCCGCACATCATCCCAGCTGTCGGGCGTCATCCCGATCTCGTCCCACAAATCCTTGCGGTACATGCCGGGATTATTGATGTAGTAGTCGGGATAGGCGGACCAGGTATTGTCATCTTTGTTAAAGGCAATCTGGCGCCCGATGGTGCTGACTTTCCCGTATTTCTTCTCGACGTAATCGACCAGCTTGGTCATATCGACGAGATACCGGCGGTACAGATGCGGCCCGCCGGCGCCGTTCCACATAAAGAGATCGTGCCCGGACTGTGCCGCGACCTCGGAGGCAGCGCGCGCCGCTATATTCTGCTCCGGGATATGGTCGACGGTGACGCTGACGCCGTTCTTTCCGCCCCAGTCCTGCGCGAACTTGTCGAACCATTTATCGAAGGCGGGGACGAAGTGACTCCACTGGACGATCGTCAACGTCTTGGTCTGGGCCAAGGCACGCGAGACGAACGGCGCCGACAGCACCGGAGCGGCGCCCGCGGTGGCGAGAGCAAGTCCCGTGCTCCGCAGAAATCCCCGCCGCGTGACCTGCCGAAGACCCTTATTTCCTCCCGACGGCTGCATGGATGCCTCCTGTTGGAATGGCGGCGCCCTCGCGGCTACGGCTCGCTCGCGCCTAAAACCAAAGCCGCCAAATGCGCCATCCATCCTGGAGGCGTCCTGTTCGCAGGATTAATTCTTCGTAAGGTTTGGCATCCGCTCTCACGGGTGCTTGCTTTGGGTGCCGGATGGCACGACTTATTGGTTCGGGATTGCCGACCGCTTATTTCGCGATCCACGATGAAAGTTCTTCTGGTCGAAGATAACGAACGCGTTGCGCAATTCGTTCGCAAGGGGCTGAGCGAAGAAGGCCATAGCGTCGACTATGCCGATGATGGGCGCGACGGCCTGTTTCTCGCGGCAAGCGGATTGTATGACGTTCTGATCCTCGACCGGATGCTGCCCGGGGGCGTTGAAGGGCTGGGCATCGTCGAGGCGCTGCGCCGTAGCGGCAACCGGACGCCTATCTTGATTTTGAGCGCGCTCGCCGAGGTGGATGACCGGATCCAAGGTCTGCGGGCCGGCGGCGATGATTATTTGACGAAGCCGTTCGCGCTGGGCGAACTGGCGGCGCGGTTGGAGGCGCTGGTCCGCCGATCGCAAGGCCGCGGCATTCTCACGATGCTGATGGTTGCCGATCTTCGGATGAATCTTCTGTCACGCAAGGTGACGCGGGGCGGCGAGCCGATCCCGCTGCAACCTCGCGAATTCAAGCTGCTCGAATTCCTGATGCGGCATGCCGATCAGGTGGTGACGCGGACGATGCTGCTTGAGAATGTCTGGGAGCACCATTTCGATCCGCAGACCAATGTCATCGACGTGCACGTCAGTCGGCTACGGCAAAAGATCGACGAGCGATTTGCTCCGCCCCTGCTCCACACAGTCCGCGGGATCGGCTATCGCTTGGGAGTGGATGCTTAGGCTGCCCCGCTCCACCTCCGTCCGCCTCGCGCTCGGCTATGCCGCGTTGCTCGCCGCGTCATCTCTGCTGCTCGTCGGTTTTCTATGGTGGCGGACCGCCGTTCTTCTCGACCGCCGGAATGACGCGGAAATCGCGGCCGCCTCGCAGCAGATTGCGGAGCAGCTGCGCGATTTTGGAACCCGCGGCGCCGTTGCGGCGGTCGAGGAGCGCGCCTCGGCGCCGACGGACCCTCGCAAAATCCTGCTATTGGCCGATGGCGAGCTGAAGCCGATGGCCGGCAACCTCACGGTCTGGCCTCCGCAAATTGCACGGACTCAAGGCTGGTTCTGGACGACGCTGCCGCGCGACGGCGGCGTGCACGAGGTACGTCTGTTGCACAGCGCGCTTCCCAACGGGCTGCACCTGCTCGTCGGGCGCGACGTTGAAGGCCGCACCGAGATCAGGTCTCTGATCATCGAAGCGCTATCCTGGGCGGCGGCAAGCACGCTGTTGCTGGCACTCGGCGGCGCTATCCTGCTGCGGCGCGCGGTGTTGCGACGGGTCGAAATGATCAACGATGCGGCCGCCGCGATTGTGCGCGGCGAACTCGGACAGCGGGTTCCGACGCGCGAGACGTCGGATGCGTTCGATCAGCTGGCACGAACTATCAATGCCATGCTGCAACAGATTCAGCAGCTGATCGAGGGTGTACGCAACACCTCTAATGCGGTGGCGCACGACTTGCGAACGCCCCTCGCCGAGTTGCGCGCCCGGCTCGAGGAACTCACATTATTGCGCCCGCCCGCCCAGGTGACATTCGAGGAGATCCAGCGGGCCGTCGCAGACATCGATCGAGTGATCGCCATCTTCAATGCGCTGCTGCGCCTTGCCGAGATCGACTCCGGCGTCCGCCGGTCGGGGTTTCGCCGCATCGAATTGGGGGCATTGATGACGGAAGTCGCCGAGCTCTACGCACCGCTGACCGAGGACAAGCAGGCGGCGTTTGTCGTCGACGCGCCCGAAGGATTGGCGGTCAACGGCGACCCGCATTTGATCGCGCAGGCGGTCGGCAATCTCGTGGACAACGCGGTGAAGTACATACGCTCCCGCGGCACGATCTCGTTGCGCGCCGTTCGCGCGGCGGACGGAACGATCAGCATCGTCGTCGCCGACAATGGTCCCGGCATCCCGGAAGGCGAGGAGGCACGGGTGACGCAGCGCTTCTATCGATGTGCAACCGAGGAGACCCGAGCCGGCATAGGGCTAGGATTGAGTGTCGTCGAGGCGGTTGCCCGTCTGCACGACGGCAGCCTCTCGTTGGCAAATAACCACCCCGGCCTCAGGGCGGAAATTAGGCTGCCGTCAGCTTCTGCGTAAACCCAATCGCGCCCGGCCTGCACGGGTCAATGGATTACAGAGTTTGCGGTCTGATAGCGATTGAAGCGGGCAGGTCACCACTCACGATAAAGGGGCGAAGGACGTGAGATCGGAAGCGCCAGGACCGGTTCGCCTCCAGCACACAGTGAGCGTCGAAATCTGCGATCATGGCGGGAGGTCTTGATCCCTGGAACGGCGACTTGCCGTCAGCTCGATAGAGACTTATTAAACCCAGCGTCCGGGCATTCCGTTCGTCTTCGCCGAGTACCCGAACATTGCTTACGAGATGACGTGTCATCACGGTGCCGTAGCGCCGCCTCGCGTAAAAAGCCTGGATTTGCGCCTGCCCTTCGAATCGGTTGTTGCCGATTGCATAGAGCCCCTCGGGCACATAGAACTCGTGAGCCGTCTGGCCGCCGTTTTCGTCGACATCGGCCCAATAATTTGAGATCAGTCGATTGAGCGCGCACCAGAGCGCCAGATCATTGCGGTCCAGCATTCCTAGCTTCCTTCCCGGACCTCCGAGGTCATCACGACGGAGACGAAATTCAGGCGCACCCTGATACGAGATTGGTCGGGAACACGCGTACGCCTGCGATCACGAACCGCAGCGCGTTCACCGTGTGCCTGATCTAACCTATCGCCGGCACGATCCCGGCACGCCGCCTCTCAGACATTTGCCTGCCTTCAACCGTTTTGCTTTGGGCTTCTCCGACGAGAGAGCCCGCAGCCTATCAACCTCCGGCTCCATAAATTCGTCACTCCGGGCCGAACGGGTTAGCCGAATAGGCGGAGAACTTCGCTAGCGTCGTCCAGGTTATCGAGGTGGCGCACCATTTCGATGAGCCGCTCCACACCTGCCCGAGAGAGCGGACGGTGAGCAAAGGAAACACAGTCCCGGAACTTTGCTTCGAGCACGTCCCATCCTACCGGGTGTGCGGGGTCGCCGGGCACGCCGTCGGGCGCACAACTGAACACTCGGCCATCTCTAGTACGGATTTCGACGGTGGGGCGCGACAGCGCGGATTGTCCACCGATCGGCAAGATCGCATCGGGATCGGCGCGATAACCGACCCGGTCGGCCATCGCCAGCACCGCCGGGTCCCGCAGTCCTTCTTCGGTGTAATCCCGCAAGCAGACGTTGCCCCGAACCATCATCACGGCGGTCGTAAACGGGATGCTGTACTTGCCGTCGATGCTGAATTGCGGCCGCCGCTTCAGCTCGATCGGCTCCGACAGCAGCCGCGTCGCGCCAGTGCCGCCGATCACGGTGATCGTCTCCACGTCTTCAGGGTTCAGCCGATTTTCCCGACGCAATCTCAGGGTGGCGGTATTCGTGGCCCGGGTGTAGCCGCAGGCCGGCCACACCTTGAACCCGTGCTCGTCGAGCAGCGGGAAACTTATGCCGATCCCCTCGGTCAGCGCCGACCACGCCGGCTGGTTGCGCACATAGGTTTTATAAATCCCGTAGCGGCCCTCGATGATCTCCTTGGAGCCGACGATGCCGCGAGCCGCGAGTTCGGCCGCCAGCACCGCCCCCTGACCGGAAAAGCCGGCTTGCATCGACCGCAGATCGGTGGAGGCGCCCACCGCCATCTGACGACTGCCGCTGGCTTGGGTAAAGGCGATGCCGAGGGCATTCTCGATCAGCTCGGCGTCAAAGCCGCGTAACCTCCCCGCCGTAGCGGCCCCAGACAGAAAGCCGAACAGCTGGGTGGCAAACCACCCCTCGGTCATCGTCCAATCGGGCAGTCTGACGGCCAGGTCGAGGCGGGTATGCAAGTCGGTTCCCGCCGCGATCGCGGTAATGAAATCGCGCCCCGATACACGGCCGAGCTTTTCCGCTACCGCCAAGGCGACCGGCACAGTTGCGATGCCGACATGGCCGCCGGCGCCAACATCGTCGTAGTCGAGCATGTGGCCGAGGCTGCCATTGACGAAGGCCGCCCAGGGCGCCGGCGCCTTGAACCCGAAGCCGAATACGGTACTTTCCGGTCGACCGCCCAGCGACTCGACATATTCTGCGATTACGCGAGCCTCAGGCGCGAGCCCGCTGGCCCCGATCGCTACGCCCAGGGTGTCGAGCACGATCTGTTTGATCAACTCGACAAGCTCCGGCGGCAGCGCCTCAAACGAGAGCGAGGCCGCGTGCTGCGCAATCACGCGAGTGACGCCATCGCCATCGTTGCGAACCATCGGATCCTCCCGCTAGGCGGAGATCGTCACTTCATTGCCTTCAATCGCAAAGCGGTGCGGGAAGCCCTCGGAGGCCCATTCCATGTAATCCAGCATGTCAGAGAATCGCGGGTCGGCCGCTTGCAGGATCTCCGGACGCAAGTCCCGGTCGATGATGACCGGCAGAAACGATGTGCGGGTTGGCGCCGTCTTCGACATCACGGCCTTTGCAACAAGGCTGCGTTTGGCGTCGGTGCCGTAAGGAAGGTGCGGATAGTCGGGGTCGAGAACGACGCCGTAGCGGGCGCAGAACTCCGCCGCCGCTTCTTCTGTCTTGGCGGGCGCTGACATGATGAAGTTGCTGAGGCTGTAAAAGCACGTCTTTCCGGCGTGTATTTCGATCGCCTTGGGAATATGTGCGTGATGCCCCAGGATCACATCGGCTCCGGCCTCAAAGGCGGCATATGCCAGGGTCCTCTGGTAATCGGCGATTAGTCGCGGCACAAAATGAATGCCCCAGTGTAGCGAGAGCACGAGCTTGTCGGCGACTTCCTTGGCGGATCGCACGTCGGCGAGAAGGGCCGCGAGATCCTGCTCATCCGGCGTGGTGACGATCCGCAGCGGCACGCCCGGCTGATAGTCAACCGGCTCGTAGCGCGTATGGGCGCGCAACGGTGCGACACCCGGCCTGTCGGGACCGGCGGCATACCCGTCCCGCAGAATCGAGCAGTACGCAAGAAACGCGATCCGCAGCCCGTAGCAGTCGATGAACGCCGCCCGCCGTGCTTCAGCAAGGTTGCGCCCGGCGCCAATCGTCTGAATGCCTTGATCGCGCAGCAAGTCGACTGTGTCGAGCAGCGCCTCCCCACCCCAATCCATCGCGTGATTGCTCGCCACCGACACGATGTTAAACCCGCAATCGCTGAACACCGACGCCATCGCTGGCGGCAGGCGGCTGTGGCCGCCGCCCGAATGCGGCTGCAACCGACCGCGCTCTGAATAAACCCGCTCGACCTGGGCGAAACGGATGTCGGCTGCTAACAGCGTATCGTGCACCAACGAGCCATAATGCTCGACTGGTGCATGGATCGGCCCGACATCCCCGCAGCCCAGCAGCGTCACCGTCTCCGCCATGGGATCCTCCCGACCATATTTTCACCCAGCCCATCGCGGCGATTGCGGCTCGCCCGCTCCAACGAGCTGGTCGAATGAGACCAGCGGGACGAGGATAATTAATTTCGGGGCTGTCGTAGAGGCCAGCTTAGGGGACAGCCGCCGATGCTTAACCTCCGTCAGGCGCCGTGTGAGGTCATTCCCGTCCAGTCTATGGTTTCGACCATTAGTTTCCGTTCACCGCGCGGCTTATTGGACCTTGAATAGCATATGCTGCCGGTTAGAAGTGTGTGGGCGCACTTCGCTCGGCCAGCGTCCGCGCTCAACGGCTTCGGCCCACTGCGGGCTCTCAAGGACCTGCGGATCGTCGATCTCGTAGATCGCCGTGTAAATTGGGCTAGGCGCCGGCAACTCGCGCACACCCCCAGCGATGGCGAAGCGCGCGGGCTCGCCCTTCATGCGGGTGACGCTACGGACCCCGGGCACTTGCAGCAGATTCGGCACGTGCTCGGTGTCGTAGACTTCGTTGAACAAAGGCTCTACCTGAGGGGTTACATCCATCGACGCGATCAGCACGTAGCGAGTTGAAATGCTCACAGCGGACATCCTCCACACATTGCTCGACCAGGGGGCATGCGGCGCCATAGTGCTTCCGGGCGCCTCCGGCGTCACGTATCCATCCTCGATAACGGCTACTAGCCGACGTCGTTACTCGCTCGACCCTCAAAAGTGTCTGACCTCACGCGCCAAGGTCGGTTCAGGGGCACGAGTGCCGATTCCCCTCGCCGCCGACGCCGTCAGCTGTCCTTGGGGTGAGCCGACCTTCGCGCAGCCGCCGGGCAAAGGCCAGATGCGCTGTCAAACGGCCGCTGGTCGCGGTGCCGACAGAAAGCAGATCGTAGAGGAGGCCGCTGACGACCTAAAGCACGTTTGCGCAGACTCGGCAGGGCGTTACGATAGCAGCATGCTTCAGGCGCTTCGGCCAGAAGACGCGCTCGCGATTGCCGAGGTATCGCGGCGACGTAGTCGCGACGAGCAGGCGATGGCACAATATCTCTGCATCGGGCGAGGGGCGCGCGCAAACGGAGCGCCCCCGGACGGTACGCCCTTGCGCCTCCCAGGTGATGTCGATCTTGCGGCCTTCGAGAGCGAGGAGCGACACCGCCTCGAAGCCGCAATCGCGCGGCTTTCGCCCGACGCACGACGCGAGCTCATAGCGCTTACTTGGCTGGCACAGCGGCCGTTATTGAGTTTCGAGGCCGCATTGCGGCGCACGCGCCGCATCCCGCCGGCGGCGCAGCCCGGATACCTCCTGGGCATACGGCTCGAGCGCTACATCGCCGAGGGGCTTCGCAGGCTTGGCTGCGGCGGCGCGTGACGGCCAAAGGTGTACCGTCCACTTCCGACGACTTCGGGATCGGGTTTCTTCGACAAGGTACGATCGGGTTGAGCCAATCGCGCAGGACCTCGCTGCCGGCCAGGGCCTCGCGGTGCTCGACCCGCACGGCAATCTTGCCGAGACCGTGCTGTTGCAAGCGCCGGGAAACCGGAGCAACGTGATAATGCGGCGCCAACGCGCCCGTCACGTCCGCCTGTAGAAGAACGGGCACTAAAGCTACTCTGGGGAGGCATCGACACCAGATGAACACTCTCAAAGACGCCATCAAGTCAGGTCGAACCGTCGTCGGCACGACCGTGACACCGGACATTGACGTGTCGATCCTGGCCGGTGCCGGGTATGACTTCCTGCTGTTCGATACCCAGCACTCCGCCTGGGAGATCAAGCAATTGCGGCCGTCGATCGAGACGATGCGCAGCAAGCCGGCGGCGCCGCTGGTGCGGGTCGCCGCGAACCAGCCTCATCTGATCTGTTTCGCGCTTGACGCCGGGGCACGCGGCATCGTTGTGCCGATGGTCAACACCCGCGCGGAGGCGGAGGCTGCCGTGCGCGCCTGCCGCTACTTTCCAGCCGGCAACCGCAGCAATGCGGGGGTGCGCGGCGAGTGGGGCGAGTTCAAGAGCTACCGCGATTACATGGATGCGGTGAACAACGAGCTCGTTATCGTGCCGATGATCGAGACGAACCAGGCGCTGGAGAACCTCGACGCCATCGCCTCGATTCCGGGCGTGGATGTTCTGCTGGTGGGCCCGTCCGATCTTTCGATCGAGCTGGGGGTGCCGCTCGACTACCAGTGCGACCACTATCAGCGAGTGCTCGACAAGATCGCGGCGACCGCCGCGAAACACAGCGTCGTCGCCGCGATGTACTTCATCCCGCCCGGGATGGACCCGAATTTCTACGTCGAGAAGGGGTTCAAGTTCTTCACCATCCCGTGGGCGCCATGGGCGATGGCCGGGATCCAGAACGGCCTGTCCGGGATCAAGCGCTAGCGACCGTCGATGCGCGGATCGATCGCGGAAATCGATGCCGCCAAGCGTCTGCCGCTCGTCCATCAGGCCGAGGCCATCATGGAGCAGAATCCACCGCTGCTACCGGTCGCCCGGGAGGGGAAGGGATGAGCATTAAGCACGTTTCGGTCAAATGCCAGTCGCGGAGAACAATCCGCGGGCAGCTCAACCCGAATCAACTGCGGTAAAGGCGGTCAGCCATTCGCCATTGAGGCTTGTCCTCACCAGCCTAACCGATCAGAGCAAGACAGGGGTCTGGGTTTGCCGTAAACCGGTCCGCTCTGGGGCAAAACCGGAAGCGAGCGATCTCCAGCCTGAGCTTCCGCTCAGCGCCGGAGCTGCCATTCGATACGGCAAGGATCCGCCATAGCTATCACTGAAAGTAATCCCTCGTCGCCAGCCTGCGCGAGCGTCGAGACGGCGCGCTCGACGCATTCCGACGCATCCTCAGGCCGGGGACGCGGACCGCCACGCTGATGATTATGCAGACGATGCTTTCGCCCATTGTCGGTTGGGTAAGAATCAGGTCAGATGTAAAAGAGGTTGGACCGCATGAACATCCGCATAATAGCAGCCGTTGTGGTGCTCGTGATCGGCGCCTGGTCGACGGATGCCGCATCGAATACCGATGAGAGCTCCCGCACGGGACCGCAATTCACGAATTTCAAAGATGGCGATACTGTCAGTAATCCGGTCGTCGTGCGGTTCACGTCAACGGGCGCAACAATGCGCCATAATATGGGGCATACGGCGACCACAATTCCCCTGGGCCATCTGCATCTTATCATCGATGCGCCGCTGCCGCCGGCCGGTCAGATGGTCCCGATGGACAGCCGGCATATCCATTTCTCCCACGGCGAGTCTCAAGCCACGCTGCACCTTGTGCCGGGTGATCATAGCCTGCAACTGGTCTTAGCGGGCGCGGATCATCACGTCGGTAATCCCCCGGTCGCGTCGGCAAAAATCATCATTCATGTCATCTCGGCGACCGGAGCCGCAAAGTGAGCTATCCGACCAGCGCAATTTTGCGGCGGAAGGCGCCGACCCACCGCCGCCGGACCTGCGACCGGTTTCAGTCGGCTTGAGAGAGCCCAGCAGAGGCGCGTCATACGACAGGGTCGCCGATCGCTAGGCGACCCTGTGCTTCGAGGGCCCCTTCGGGCGGCGCCTGATATCCTGAAGGCAAGAAGACGGAACGCTCGGAAGGTCCCGAAAGCCTTCGTTACATCGCGCGTTCACAAGCAACCATTCGAGCTGTTCAAATCGGAGGCGCTCGCGCGTTCGATGCCCACCTCAGCAATGATTCTAGGGACGCAGGAAGGCCCCGCGGGGGACTCCCTGTCATCGTGCGTGAATGCTGTTTTGCTCCGGTTCGCCGATGATTTCCACTTACTGCGGCGTTGACACGTGATCCAGACCTGAGCGATGTTTTCAGCTCGCAGATCCGAGTCCTTCCCTCTCCAGCACACCCGTTCTTATCCGGCACATTGGAGGCTTTTCAATGACAAACAGGTTGGCGGCCTCAATTTTCATCCTTCTAATGAGCATCGCGACTGCGCGCGCCGCGGATGAAATCGTCGGTCCCTTGCGCACACAGTGGGGTATCACGCGCGATCTGGTCGTGAATCTTGTCCAGATCATGCCCGAGGACAAATACGACTACAAGCCGACGCCGGACATCCGCTCGTTTCGTGAAATCGTTGCGCATCTCATTTTAGAGAATCACAGCTTCATGAATCTGGTCGCGGGAGAACCACCGCCGGACAAGGCGAAGATCGACGCGCTGAAGTCGCGGGACGAGTTAACGAAAGCGCTTGCGGAGAGCTACGCCTTTGGCGAACGCACGCTCGCCGCCCTGACCGATGCCAAGGCCGTCGAACAAATTACCATGCGCGGGCAATCAGTGCTGCGCTGGTATCCAGTACTTTACAATATTCAAGATAGCATGGATCATTATGGCAATCTCGTCGTCTATGTTCGGCTAAACGGCCTCGTCCCGCCGAGGACCGCGGCCGCCAAAGCAAAGACACAGTAGCCTCTGCCCGAGTTGGTTTCGTCGCGCGTGGAAATCGCGGATATGCCCGGAGAGCGGGCGGCCTAGCGTCGTCGGGCAGGGTCCGGCGGCGTGGGTGATCGACGGATCGCGGGAAACGATTGTCGATCTGATGGGCGGCGCGGATATCCTTCGGGTGATGCCGCATGGCGTTGATCCAGAATCGCCATGCCGAACGGGAGGCGGGACAATTGGGAGAAACCGGGTCTGAATGTCGGTCGGCCGGGCGGACCCGCGGAATGTTTGCCCTGGCCCTCAGTGCAACCATCGTGATCGGCTTTTCCGGGCTCGGTCGCGCCGACGAGCGTCCGACCGCCGCCGACATCCTGCAACAACTGCACAGCTTCGCCACGATGGGCAGTGTGCTCTACGTCGCAGCCCACCCTGACGACGAGAATACGCGGGTCATTACCTATCTGGCGCGCGGTCGTGGATACCGGACGGCCTATCTGTCGCTCACCCGCGGTGACGGCGGCCAGAACCTGCTCGGACCCCAGTTCGGTGAGCAGTTGGGTGTGGCCCGCACCCAGGAATTGCTTGCGGCACGGCGGCTGGACGGAGGACGACAGTACTTCACCCGCGCGAAAGATTTCGGGTTTTCGAAGGATTACCAGGAAACGCTGCGGATCTGGGATCGGCAGGAAGTCCTGGCTGACATCGTCCGCGTCATCCGCTCCTTCCGGCCGGACGTGATAATGACACGCTTCTCTCCGCAGCCGGGCGGCACTCACGGCCATCACACCGCGTCCACCGTGCTCGCCATAGAGGCATTCAAGCTCGCCGGCGACCCGCAGGCATTTCCGGAGCAACTCGGCGAACTGACTCCATGGCAGCCAAAGCGGATTGTCTACAATGTCGGCATGGCCGGCACCGGAGCCGCGGTATCCCTCGGTGAAGGAACGGGCGCCGTAAAAATGGACGTCGGTGGCATCGACTCGGCGCTGGGCGAATCGTTTGCCTCAATCGCCGCCCGCAGCCGGGCGATGCACAAGACACAGGGCTTCGACATCGGCTACGGCCCAGCGGCTGCCGGTTCGACGATCGAGTCTTTTTTGCCGCTCGCCGGGGAACCCGCAAAGGAAGACATCCTCGACGGAGTGGATACGACGTGGAACCGGGTGCCGGGCGCTGCCGAGATCTTGCGGTTGACCGAGGACGCGATTGCGCAGTTCAAGCCGGCAGATCCGGTCGCGAGCGCGCCGGCTTTATTGGCGATCCGCAGCCGGCTATCGATGCTGCCCCTGGACCCCGTGATCAGCGACAAACGTCAGCAACTGGACCGCATCATCGAGGCGGTGATCGGTCTCGAGGTGGAAACCGTTGTGGATCAACCCGAGGCCGTGCCCGGCGAAACGCTGAAGATGCGCCACACCGGGATCACGCGATCGAATTTCCCGGTTCGCTGGACCGCGGTGCGTTACCCCAGTATCCAGCACCAGCTAGTCACCCCGCTCGACCTGCGCCCCGACCAACCGTTCCTTCGTGACGATGCTCAGATCCTGCCCGCCTCGACGCCGCCAAGCCAGCCGTATTGGCTACGCAAGACAGGTACGCCAGGCATGTTTCACGTCGACGATCCTTCTCTCATCGGGCGTCCGGAAAACCCGGCCGCATTCCCGATCGAGTACGTCTTCGAAATCGGCGGTCAGCCCCTGGTGATTTCGGGGGAGCCGATGCAGGCGGGTGATTCCGTGAACGCGGCGACGCGCCGCCGATTGGATGTCATTCCGCCGGTCTCGCTTCGGTTCGTGCCGAGCGTGGAGCTGTTCGCGCCCGGCGCCGAGCGCCCGGTGACGGTTGAGCTTACTGCGGCGCGCGCGGACGTCTCCGGGATCGTGCAGTTGGAAGCCCCGCAGGGCTGGAGGATTTCTACCGCCTCGGAACGCTTTCATCTCGATCAGGCAGGGCGGCGCGCCACCTACACGTTCCACGTGACCGCACCGGCCCAGCCCGTCACGGCAACTCTCGAGGGAAGCGTGGAGGTCAACGGCGCGCGGTTCAATACGCAACGCATCGAGGTTCGCTACAACCACATTCCGGTTCAGCTTCTGCAGCCGGCCGCGCGCCTGAAAGCCGTTTCCCTGGACCTCGCGATTCGAGGTCACACCGTCGGGTATCTAGCCGGAGCGGGTGACGAAATGGCCGGATCCTTGGAGAGCATGGGATATGCGGTCACGCAGTTGACAGGCGCTGATTTGATCCCGGCAAAGCTGCGCTCACTGGATGCCGTCGTCATCGGCATTCGGGCTTTCAACACCCGGAAGGATCTTGCGGACCATGTACCGGCGTTGTTCGAGTATGTCGAGGCGGGCGGAAATGTGATCGTACAGTACAACCTCCCGACCGGCCTGAGCGCAAACTGGCTGGCACCCGTCCAGCTTCACATTTCGCGCGACCGCGTCACGGACGAAGAAGCGCCCGTCACCTTCCTGGCACCCGATCACCCGGTGTTGAACAGTCCAAATCGCATCGCTGCAGCAGATTTCGAAGGCTGGGTGCAGGAGCGCGGCCTGTATTTCCCAGATAAATGGGATGAGAGTTTCTCGCCGATCCTGGCCTTCAGCGATCCGGGGGAAGCGCCCCTCCGCGGCGGCTTGCTCGTGGCGCGGCAAGGCAAGGGGTATTTCGTCTACACCAGCCTTTCGTGGTTTCGGCAACTTCCGGAGGGGGTACCCGGAGCCTATCGGCTCTTTGCCAATCTCATCTCCTTGGGCAAATGACCGACCCACTACCGTCTGATCAGCCGTTCGACGCCGAGCCGCCCGGTCTGCCTGGATTCCATGCCTGGCGCGGCGTGTACCTGTTCGTATTCGGGTGGTTTGTCCTTGTTGTGGTCCTGCTCGCGGTGTTCGGCCGGATCTTCTCATGAACATTGCCGATTGGCTGGTATTCCTCGGCACCCTGGGCGGGATCGCCGCGTACGGTTCGTGGCGAACGCGTCAAATCCGGAGCCTTAATACGTACCTAAAGGGCCGCCGGTCCACGGGGTGGGCCACGATCGGCCTGTCGGTGATGGCCACACAGGCGAGCGCGATTACCTTCCTTTCAATCCCCGGACAGGGGTTCGAGAGCGGCATCGGATTCGTCCAGAATTATTTCGGATTGCCGCTCGCGCTCATCATCGTGTCCGGTGTGTTTCTGCCGATGTACCGGCGGTTCGGCGTCTTTACCGCTTACGAGTTCCTTGGCAGGCGCTTTGACTGGAAGACCCGTCTCCTCGGTGCCGGGTTGTTTCTGCTGCAGCGCGGCTTTTCCGCGGGAGTGACCATCTACGCTCCCGCCATCATTCTCTCCACGATGCTAGGCTGGCGGCTCGATTTGATCATCGTATTCATCGGGTTTCTCGTCATCGTGTACACCGTCACGGGCGGCAGCGAAGCGGTGAGCTTGACGCAGAAGTGGCAGTTCGGGGTGATCTTCGTCGGCATGGTGGCGGCCTTCATCGTCCTGCTGCTCGAGCTCCCCGCGGACGTCGGGTTCGATGATGCCCTGCACGTTGCCGGTGCTCTGGGCAAATTGCAGGGGGTGGATACTTCGATCGACCCGAGCCGACGCTACACGCTCTGGACCGGCCTCCTGGGCGGGCTGTTCCTTGCGCTCTCCTATTTCGGCACCGACCAATCGCAGGTGCAGCGCTATCTTGGCGGCGACTCACTGCGCGAAAGCCGGCTCGGTCTGATGTTCAATGCGCTCCTGAAGATTCCGATGCAGTTTCTCATCCTTCTGCTCGGGGCGTTGTTGTTCGTCTTCTACCAATTCGAACGTCCGCCACTGTTCTTCAATCAGCCCGAATGGCAGCGTCACGCGCAAGGCCCGGCAGCACACGAATTCAGCACTCTGGAAAAACGATATGTCGTCGCCGTGGGAGACAGTGAGAAGGCGATCCGCGCCTGGCTCCAAACCAGGACGTCCCAGGATCCCGCCGTGGAGCCGATCGCCCGTACCACCATGCTCGAGGCTAACCGCCAGACCGCCGCCGTTCGTTCCGAAGCCAAGGCGGCGCTCCTGGCGGTCGATCCGCGTGCCAAGACGAAGGACTCCGACTACGTCTTCATCACGTTCATTCTCGCCAAGCTACCGCACGGTCTCATCGGCCTGCTGATCGCGGTGATATTCGCCGCGGCGCTGAACTCCCTGGCGGCCGAGCTTAATGCGCTGAGCACGACGACGACGATCGACTTCTGGCGGTATTTGCATCCACTCGCCGCCGCGGATGAAATGCGCAATGTGCGAGTGGCGAGGTGGTTTACCGCCATCTGGGGCTTCGCCGGCATAACGTTCGCGCTGTTGGCCGGTTTTGCCGAGAACCTCATCGAGGCGGTCAATATCGTTGGATCCATCTTCTACGGCGTCGTGCTCGGGATTTTTCTGGTCGCGTTTTTCTTGC
The DNA here is from genome assembly GCA_046724035.1 of Pseudomonadota bacterium. Taxonomy (GTDB): domain Bacteria; phylum Pseudomonadota; class Alphaproteobacteria; order ATCC43930; family CGMCC-115725; genus DATARH01. The sequence continues at coordinate 19,293 of JBKOVT010000009.1, forward strand.
CACGAGTGGGTGGAAGTGCGGTCTTCTTCGCGGCGGTGGCAGCCCAGTCCCTTGTGATCACAATGTTCCTGTCTCTCAACATCGGTTATCTCTGGTACAATCTCATTGGCTGCGCAGCGTGCATCGCCTTCAGTGTGCTGCTGCAGATGGTCTTGGGGCCTTGTGCTCCCGCGGATCCGGGCCGTGCCGCATGAGCGTCGAGCCGATCATTGCTTTTGGCCAGCAGCCCTGCGGGTTCTTTCCCCGGCGTTTTCTCGTTGCCAAGGTTCGAACCGCGCGCCGGCTGCAGGCGGAGATGGGCGGGCGCATCGTGTTCTTTTGCCATGACAGCGACCACGACCCGCGCGAGACACAGACCATCCTGCGGCGTCGCACGACCGGTGAAGCTGAAAAGTTCAACTTCGCGGTTGTCACAAAGCTTCAGCGAAAGTTCTCGCCGCTCTACATAAAGCGCATTAGGGAGGAATGGCAGGAAAAGACTTTGCGGCGGTTGCCAAACTACCTTCACCGCGAAGCAATTGACGTATTCCGGAAGACATCCGCCGAGACGGTCGCGGACTTTTGTCTTAAGATGTACAGGCATATGGGGTTGCTCGACCGGATAGACGTCGTGCGTTCGAGCGATCCAGCGCTGCGACGCCGGGCATGCGACGTGAGCGATTACTTTGTGGACGTGTCATACGAAGGCGAAACCGTGCGCGCGCGCGTACAGGACGGGGTGCTCCGCCTGCACGAGGGTGGAGTGTCCTTTATCACGCTTCCGGCGACCACTTACGCCAAGGAGCAAATAAGTCCGACGCGAGATACTCGGCTGCGCTGGATGCAGTCGGTGATCGGGTGTACGCACTATGTGACCGGCGCGGGTGAGCAAGCCTATCTTCACCAGGATGAAGCACCGGATATCGCTTTTGTCCGCCGGGATGAGATCGAAAACTCAGATGAAGCCTACACCGAGCTACCCCTCTGACCCTCTGCCTGTGCTGGCCTTCGGCGCACATCCGGATGACATCGAGTTCGGTTGCGGCGGGGTGATCGTGCAAGAAACGCTTGGCGGGCGGTCGGCGCATTTGGTCGTGTGCTCGCGCGGCGAAGCGGCGACGCATGGCCAGCCGGGGCAGCGCGTCATAGAAGCGCAGAAAGCCGCAACGCTTCTCGGCGCGACCATCGAGTTCATCGAGTTCGACGGAGACTCCCACCTCGAAGTCCGGGCGGCCCATGCCATCGCGCTGGCCGGGGTTCTGCGCCGGGTGCGGCCGGGCGTCGTTCTTGCCCCAAGCGTCGTCGAGAACCAGCATCCGGATCATTGGCGGCTCGGACGTCTCGTGTGCGACGCAGTCCGGCTGGCCTGTTTCGGCGGCTTGCGAGAATTGGTGCCGTCACCACCCCACAGGATTTCACAATTGCTGTTCTACGCGGTCACGCGCGAGGCCGAACCAGACAACATCTCGCCGGTGCTCATCGACATCTCCAGGCCGGAGGTCGTCGCGGCGTGGGTCGCTGCGATGGAGGCGCACGCTTCCCAAACTGGCGCCCGCAACTATGTGGAAGTGCAGCTTACGCGGGCGCGGCTCTACGGACTCTGCGCGGCGATGGAGTACGCCACAGCGCTGTTCCCGGCCGATCCTCTCGTCTTTGCCTCGCTCTCGGGATTGGCCCGCGGGGCGGGTGGTTCTTGACATGACTTTTAAAAACACGCTTCGCATCGGCATCACCTGCTATCCGTCCGTTGGCGGAAGCGGCATTCTGGCGACAGCGCTGGGCAAGGATTTGGCGCGCCGGGGACACGACGTGCATTTCATATGCTACGAGCGGCCGTTTCGGCTGCGTGTGGATGGGCCGAGACTTCATTTCCATCGCGTCATGGTTAACGACTACGGCCTGTTCAAATATCCCGACTACACCTTGCCGCTCTCGGTGCGCATGGCCGAAGTTAGCCGCGATCAAGGGCTGGACGTGCTTCACGTGCACTATGCCGTGCCGCACGCGACGGCCGCAATCCTCGCCCGTTCGATGCTTCCGCGGGAACAACAGCCTCGCGTGGTCACGACATTGCACGGCACGGACACGTCGTTGCTTGGATATGACCCAGGCTACGCCCCGGCCATCAGGCACGCCTTGATCAATTCAGACGCGGTCACGACGGTGTCGGAGTCTCTAAAGCGAGAGACCCAGCGGGTGTTCGATTTCGATGACCCGATCGAGGTCATCCACAATTTCTTTGTTCCACGCCCGCCACGCCGCTCGCGCGAAGAGGTGCGCCGCGAGCTCGGCCTAGGGGACGAAGTTGTTGTTCTCCACTCCTCCAATCTCCGCCCGGGAAAACGCATCGACCTCTTGCTGGAAACTGTCGCGCGCGTCCATCCGCTCAATGGCTTCAGGCTCCTCATCTTGGCTGGGGAACCCTTCGCGCCGTTCGCCGAACAAGTGCGGCGGCTCGGCCTGACTGAGTGCGTGATCATTCGCGAGAAGGTCACCGATATCGAGGACTATCTTCAGGTTGCCGACATCGGGCTATTCACCTCTGAAACGGAAAGTTTTTGTCTGAGCATTCTGGAAGCCATGTGTTTCGGGTGCCCGAGCGTTTCGACCCGTGTCGGCGGCATTCCCGAGGTGGTTGAGGATAATCAAAGCAGCCTGCTGATTCCATTCGGCGATGTCGCTGCGCTTGCTGGCGCGCTCGAGAGCCTGATCGACGACAAGATTCGGCGCAGCGATCTTGGTCGGGCCGCACAGGCTCGCGCTCGTGAACGGTTCTCCGCGGAGGTTATCGTGCCGCGTTATGAGGCACTTTACCGGCGTTTATGTCGATGATAATGGACGGCGCCGCCCCCAGTGCGGCAGGGCGTAGGTGTTTAGCGCCTCCGGCTACAGCGCCTATCCGAATTGGATCGTCCAAACCTTGGTGTCGAGATCGATCTCACCCCAGGTTGCGCCCAAAACCTCGTCCGTCCGCGCAGCAGTGAGGATCGCGAATTCCAGTGCCCGCGCCGCCATACTTTCGTGTCTTTGCAACGCCATCAGGAAGGCGGGCATTTCGTCAAAGGCCAGGGCGGCCTGGTGCGCGACTTTGCGGACCTTGGCACGCGCGGGGAGGAGATGCGCGAGGCCACCTTTCCATTGCGCCGGGTTTGGCCCTTCTCGGTAGCCTCGGACGGTCGCGGCGTCGAGCACCGCCTCAATCCGTCCTCGCACCCGACTCGCCGTCTCAGGCTTCATGGCCCAGATCGGATCGAGCACTTGCACGACTAACCCGGTGTCGACCGCAGCGACGGAGAAATCGCCGACGATTGGATAGGCGTAAGTAGCGAGCGTGCTACGTCATTGCTGGCGGTGCTTAGGATTGCGCCGCCCAGCTTCCTTACGCGCGATGAACTCCTCCGCCACGTCCCGGAACGTCCGACCGTTGGCCACGGCAAGCCGCTGCGCTTGCCGCTGTGTGAGCTTTGCGCGGAGCGGCTCTATGTGCCATCGTGCCGCTGCTTCCGGCAATCTGTCGCCCTCTGGCGTGCTTCTGCGAGCGAAATACCCGGATAAGGCCCCAGTCCCATGTCTCGGCGCTTACCATCGAGCTGGAACCGGAAAACCCAGGCTTTGGAACCCGGGTTCTCATTGTCGTCGGTATCTCTCCGGTTCGGCGCGACCCGCAGGTAAAGCCCGCCGCCATCTTGCAGCACTTTCGGCCCCTTCGCCTTTGCAACCTCAACCGCTTTGAGCTTGCCAATTCGCGCCACTCGATCCCCCTTCCATTCCCCCATTACGTGCAAGATTGCGGCATATAAGCGGAGACGATAGGAGACGCAAAATGCCATAAAACACGTTATTTAACGCGGCTTACGCGATGGAGCGAGACATCGAGAGACAGGGGAGTGGCGGATGGGGTGTCATCCCATACCCATTAATTTGCGCGGGTTTCCGGCCAAAACATCGATTTGTCCCATGCGACGGCCCCGGCACCTGGCTGCAGGCCTAAACAATAACACACGCGATTTCACCGAACTCTTAGTCATAGATGTAGCTCCAGATACGTGTGTATTTTGGGTCGATTATCCGTTGTCACGCGTTGTCCGACGTGATTCAATGATTGCGTGAACGATCCAAATACATATCCCACTATTTGCAATAACTGTCGCCGCGAGTTCTTGAAGAAGCGGCCCTGGCACAGGCACTGCTCCGATAAGTGCCGCTACGAGGCGCATCGGAAACTGATGCGCTCCGCGCTTCGACATTATCGCGCAGAGCTTCGGAAAGGAGGTGATCAGTGTCTGCACGCGCCATGAGGTCAGCACCATGAGCGACCAGCCGCCAACCGCCGCGAAGAGCCTTTATCCCGATCTGGCAAGCGCAGCACCCGCGCAGAAGTCGGATGCCCCAATCACGCCAGCGGCGCAGGCGCTTTACGGCAACTCGAAAGTAGCGCGGCCCGATGCCCAAGGCAGTTCACCGCTGGGCGGCCAGGCGCAGCCAGGAACGTTGCTCGGCGCGCCACCACCCCGAGCCGCCGCTGAGCCATCCCCGAAAGCTACCGAAGCCGAGCCTTTCGACCCCGCAAAGGTCCAGGCTCCTGAAGGCGTCACCTACGACCCCGGCCTCATGAACGAGTACACCGCTGCCGTCAAAGATCTCGGCCTCGATCACAAGGGAGCGGCCCGACTTCTCGATCTGCACACCAAGACGCAGCAAGCTGAAACCGCGGCTTGGGAGCGCACGTCAGCGCAGTGGCAACGTGAAGTGCAAGCTCATGTCCCGCAAGACGACATCGCGGCCGCACGCAACCTCATCCTCGACGACGGTCTCACCGATCCCGCGTTGAGAGAGTGGTTGGCGGCGAGCCCAGCCGGAAACTGGTTGCCGCTGGTCAGAACGCTTGCAAATTACGCTGCTGCGATTGAACGCGCGCGCCGGAGGTACTGACAAATGGCGCGCTATCGGCTGACACAACCTCACCACCTCATTAATCGCCTCGGTGTGCCGATTTACGCCGAGGCCGGGACCGTGATCGACAGCGCGGAGATGCCGAGTCACTGGATACCGACGCCAGCCATGATGCCCCTCGACCCCGAGGCCGAGGCGGCGCACTCCGAGGTTATGCAGCGGGCCGTCGCCGAGAATGGCCCGCATATCAGTGGGTTTGGCCATGTGCGGGACCTGCCGCACGGAGCCGAACACCTAAGGGCGGCCGAAAGGAAAGGCTGATGCCGCGCCGCCCTCCCTCACTCAGGCCGATAACCGATCCATCAAGGAGTGCAACAGACGTGCCAGACGAATTGAAAGGACAAGGCGCAGCCACAACCGAGCTTGAGGAACTGCGCGCCCGTGTCGCCGCCCTCGAAGCGCCAAAGGTTGAGCCCCGGGTGACTACGCGCATGGTTCCGCTCTGGCCAGGCTCCGGCGTTATGGTGCCCTATCACGGCGAAAGCCTCGGCGATAGGCTCGTCCGCAACGAGTTCGCGGACGTGGACCGCGCCGAGTTCGAAGCGGATGAAGCCGTGCAAGCAATAGGCCGCGAGGTGGCGGGCGATAAGACCCTGCGCAGCCCCCTCCCCGAGCCATCAATATTGCCGCATCAGCGTTCGCAGATCGACACCCCCACTGGCCGGCCCGCGCAGGGAATGCCCGCAGACGTCCGGACTCATCAAATGGTGGACCGTATTGCCGCCGGTTACGACCGCCTAGATCGCGCCGAGGCGCTTGAGCGCGAACGTGAGGCACGTAAAACCTTGGGTGACGAATGAGCGTTTCGTTTGCCGATCCTGCCGCCGCCGCGCTCAAAGAGCCGCTGCGCATTCTGCACCGCATCGGTGTTGTGCCGCGCGCTTATTCGCTGCCCGCTATCCGGCCCGAATTGCGCGGAGTTATCGGCCCACTACTCATCATCGCCAAAACCCTAATCGAGCATGATTTCCTCGACGTGCGTGGCCCAGATCCGATCCACAACTGGTACTTCAAGACATCCGGCCTCCCGCCGCATGTAGCCGGCGCTGTGCGTGCGACATACCGCTGGCTCAAACACGAATGGATCGCAAGCGGCGCCGTCTTCTTATGGGAAGGTGGGCGCGGGCTCGAACGGAACTGCGCCGATGACATGCTTGCGGCTGACGACGGCGAGATCGAGCGCTTGCTCCCGGTCCTGCGCCGGCTCGTCGGACACCGCAATCGCGTATGGAAGCTCGTTCACGGGGAGCCGGTTCTCGACCCGCAGACCGGCCGCGCCGAGCCTTGGAAGATCGACGGTATCGACAGATGGCCGCGCCTCGCCGATTACGTGTTTGCGCTGGATCAGACGTTCGACCGGATCGCCGACGTTCTCCGTCGCAGCCTGATCAGGGACTATCTCGACGGCCGGCTTAGTGATGAGCAGAAGCGGCCCAGGGTCATCGAAGCATTGCAGGACGCGCACGATGCCGGGCAGTGGCCGGGCGCTGACCGCGATATCAAGGAGGTGGCAAGAGCTTCGGGTTTCGATACGAGCGCCGATGTAGTCTCCCTTCACGATTAAGAAAAGCGCTCTTTAATGACGAGCGGCAACTAGAGACAACGTTCTCTGAAGTTATTCACCCTGACCAGTTTGCCCGCAGCGGCATCAACGATGCAGACACGAACTTCGCTCGTCCATCGGTTCTTTGCGAGCACAAAACTCCCGTCGTGTATCAAGTCCCATCGCGGGATAGCAAAGAAGATAGTAATGGCCAACGCTATTGCCAAAGCTACGGCCGCGATCGGCCGCCAAGCCGCACGCTTTAAGATAGCCGGGACAGCCGAGAAAAAGACTTTTGCTTCGGGAAAAAGTGGTGCCCGCGACGGCGGTGCAGCTCGCTCTGGAAGCTGGTCTGCATACCGCTGCTCTAATCGTTTAACTTCAGCAGCCCGCTCTACGCGTTGAGTCGCAGCTCGACGCAACAACGGAGATGTCATTGTGCTCCCTCCTCCAGCGCGCGCTCGCTCCGTACTCGAACGTGCGATTTTTGGCTAGAGGCTTTTCAATTAGGACTTCTCCGGCTCCACGCTCCGTTTGGATTCCATATTGTTCGTTTTGAGGCACACGGCCGAATAGGACTCGTGTGCGGTGGCGGTGTGACGAGTCCCATTGGCCAAGTTTGTGCTCGTCGAGTCCCGCAAAGTTATCCACAACCTTATATTTCTCTAACGGCCATTTGCACATGAGTCCCCTATCTTTTTAACGTAACCCCCATGTATTCATACACGTCCGATTAAATGGAGATGTGTATGTCACTCGACGAATACATAACACTCTCAATAAATGATTTTTGCCGCTACACAGGTATTGGGCGCACCAGCGTGTACCTGATGTTGGAAGACGGGCGCCTGCGTTCCAAGCGCCTCGGCAAGAAAGTCCTAATTGAAGTTGCAAGCTATCGCGAATGGCTGGCTAAGCAAGACGATGCGCCGGAATACCGCGGTACTCAGAAAGCGATCGCCGCGCGCAAGGCGAAGATCGCGGCGCGCAAGGCGAGCGATCGTGAGCGCGAGAATGCCGAATGGCGCCAACTCGCCGAGGAGTTGGGGATCTGAAATGCCCCTTACAGACGAGTTCATCGACTTGTCACCCGCCAGCATTATTTGGGCTGAGCGGTATCGCGAGGACCTCGGCGACCTCGGCTCGCTTGCGGAGCACATAAGGCAGAAAGGCCTAATCCATCCTCCGCTTGTCCGAAAACGCGATGGAAGGGGAGTGTGCGGACAGCGGCGGGCCAAGGCCTGCCAGATGATCGGCTTAACGAGCATTAAGTGCCGTATTTACCACGATGAAGGTCTGACGGACGAAGAAGCCGAAACGGAAATTTTGGAGTACGAGTTCGATGAAAATAACCAGCGCAAAGACACGACATGGCGCGAAAACGCTGGGAGAATTGCGCGCCGCCATGAGCTTGGAAAAAAGCAAGATTCAAGCTGGACGGAACGCCAGACTGCCGAAAAACTCCATCTGAAGCAGCCGACGATCAACGATTACCTCAAGGTCTGGCGATATAAGCACGTTTCCGCCGTATGGGAAGCGCCGCAGCTTTCGACCGCGGTAAACACGGCTAAGCGCATCGAGGAAAGGGAACGCGCCCGCGAAGCTGAGCGGTTTGGCCTCGGCGGCCCGTTATCGGTGTCTGATCAGTGTGTATCGGACTCGAATGGCCACACTGTCGCCGAGTCCCGTCTGGATGTTCAGCATTCGTTGGAAGGCAACTCAATCATCCGCGGCGATTTCATCGAGTGGGCTCCTAACTGAAACGGCCCGAGGTTCAATTTCCTCCACTGCGATCCCCCCTACGGCGATGACTCGCAAGAGTCAGGCCAGGGCGCACAGCATCTCGGTCACTACGATGATAGCTTGGAAGCCTATCGGGCGTTTTGCGACGCGCTTGAACGAAACATCGACCGCATCTGCACCGAGTCAGCCCACATCATGTTTTGGTGCTCGCCAGAACGGTACACCGAGACAGCTGAGTTCTTAAAACGCCTGGGATTCAAGATTGATGGGCCTCCGCTGATTTGGAACAAGAATAACGGTATTGCGCCCGATTTACAGCGTCGTCCCCGCCGCGTTTACGAGTGGGCGATCTTTGGTTGGCGCGGTGATCGCAAGCTAGCTGCGCGTGGCGCCCAGCATAACCTGTTTACCTACTCCCTGTCCCAAGACCGCATCCATAAGCACGAGAAGCCGCAGGCGATGCTGACGTACTTCTTCGGGATGATCGTGGACGAGACCACTTTAATGCTCGATCCGACTTGCGGCAGCGGCACCTCGATCCGAGCAGCAATGACGTTAGGCGCGGCGGCGACACTTGGGATCGAGAAAGATGCACTGTTTGCCGAGGATGCACAGCGCGCGCTGACGAAGTTCGAGGAGGAATTCGTCGAAAGCCAGATTGGCGCAGGACCGATGCCGAATGGAGCCCGATGCCCAAGCCTTGAAGAGCTGGGGTTGTGATCCCGCACCCCGAAGGACGACAGGCGGGTGTCATGGCTAACGCGTCCGATAAGAGCCTCGATGATCTTGTACGCGAGTTAGAGG
>JBKOVT010000346.1:0-3473 GCA_046724035.1 Pseudomonadota bacterium
CGGTGGCGACCGCGTCTCACTAAACGCCGCGACCGACACGATCGCCAATGTCGTCGGCACCGCCTCGACTTCCGGCGGCAACACGACCGTCACGCTGCACGATGGCTCGACGATCACCTTCATCGGCATCAGCAGCATCAACAACACCTTCTTCACAACGCACTAGAAACGCCGTGTGCTCCGCCTGGGCTCAATCTCGCGGGGCGACCGGCGCCCACAGCACATCTTCGATATGCGCCGCGCCGGTCAGCAGCATGACGAGGCGGTCAAAACCGAGCGCGATGCCGGCGCAATCCGGCAAGCCGTGTTCGAGCGCTGCCAGGAAATCCTCGTCAATCGGATACGTCTCGCCATAGAGCGCCTGCTTTTTGGCCTGATCCGCGAGAAATCGGCGGCGCTGCTCTTGCGCGTCGGTCAATTCGCCGAACGCATTGGCGATTTCGAGCCCGCAGACGTAAAGCTCGAAGCGCTCGCAGAGCCGCGGGTCGCTGGGCTTCGGACGCGACAGGGCGGCGAGCGAGACGGGATAGTCGTTGAGGATCGTTGGCACGCCAACCCCGAGACGCGGCTCGATGCGGTCGAGAAAAATACGGAAGAACAGCGTTTCCCAATCATCGTCCCGATGCGGCGCGATACCCACGCTCTCCGCCGCCGCGGCGAGCCGCGCCGGATCCGGGTGCGCCGGATCGGGCGCGGTCGCAAGCAGGTCGATGCCCGCATGGCGCGCGAACGCCGCCGCTACTGACAACCGCTCGAAGGGCTGGTTGGCATCGGCCGTACGTCCCTGCCAGGTCAGCGTCGCCGTTCCGGCTGCCTGCTGCGCCCGCCGCAGCAGCGCTTCGCAATCCGCCATCAGCCCCTCGTAGCCGGCACCGGCGCGATACCATTCGAGCATCGAGAATTCGGGGTGATGCGTCGCGCTGCGCTCGCCGTCACGAAACACATGCGCGAACTGCCAGATGCGCGGCAGCCCGGCCGCGAGCAATTTCTTCATCGCGAATTCGGGCGAGGTGTGGAGATACAGCGACCGCCCCCTGCCCTCGCCCGGATCGTGCAATACGGTCGCGAAAGCCCGCAGATGCGGCTCGAGACCGGGGCTGACCTGCAAGGCCGGCGTCTCGACCTCGACAAACCCGTCCTCGGCAAAGAACTCCCGAACCGCCGCCAGCACGCGGCTGCGCGCGATGAGCTTGTCGCGCCGCGCGGCAAACCGGTCCGGCCGCCACCAAGGCCCGCCTGTCAGAGGATTGCCGTCTGCTTCCGCCATTTAGCGCATTCCGCTTTTCCGGCTGTTACCTAACTGGTAGGAAGCGCGAGACATCCCCATTTCAAGACGCCCCATTCCCGACGCTCGAAAACCGGACCCCATCCTCATGCCGAAGATCAACGCCATCGATTTGAAGCCGGGCAATGTGCTCGAGCACCAGAACAAGCTCTGGCTCGTGGTCAAGCGCGAGCTGGTGCAGCCCGGCAAGGGCGGCGCCTTTGCGCAGGTCGAATTGCGCGATCTGCGCAGCGGCAACAAGTCGACCGAGCGCTTCCGTACGCAGGAAACCGTCGAGCGCGTCAGGCTCGACGAGAAGGAGATGCAGTTCCTCTATATGGAGGGGGAGCAAGCCACCTTTATGGACAATGACACCTTCGAGCAGGTCAGCGTGCCGCGCCAGCTTATCGGAGACGCCGCCGATTTCCTCAGTGACGGAATGGTGTGCCAGGTCATGATGTATGAGGGTACACCGCTGTCGATTGAGATAGCGCCGACCGTCAAATTGACCATCGTCGAGGCGGATCCCGTGGTGCGCGGCCAGACCGCCTCCTCCTCCTACAAGCCCGGCCGGCTGGAAAACGGCCGGCGGGTGATGATCCCGCCGCATATCGAGGCCGGCACACGCATCGTCGTCAACACGGCCGACGGCAGCTATGTCGAGCGCGCCAAGGATTGAGTTGGAGCCGAGATCGGCATAGCTGAACAGCTGTGGCGACACGCTCTCCCGTCATCAACGTCATGACCAGCGCCGCCTTGAAGGCGGCACGCGGCCTCGTGCGCGATTTCGGCGAGGTCGAGCAGCTGCAGGTCTCGATCAAGGGCCCGGGCGAATTCGTCTCGACCGCCGACCTGAAAGCCGAGCGCACGCTACGGAACGAGCTGCACCGTGCTCGCCCCGGCTACGGCCTCCTGTTCGAGGAAGGGGGGGAGGTCGCGGGGGGCGATCCGCGCCACCGTTGGATCGTCGATCCGCTCGATGGCACGACCAATTTTCTGCACGGCATCCCGCATTTCGCGATCTCGATCGCGCTCGAGCGCGACGGCGAAATCATCGCCGGGGTGGTCTACGAGCCAACCCGCGACGAGATGTATTGGGCCGAGAAGGGCGCCGGCGCCTATCTAAACGACCGCCGGCTCCGAGTATCGGCGCGTCGCCACCTCGCCGAGGCGGTTGTCGGCACCGGTTTGCCGTTCCGCGACGGCGCCGATCAGCCGGTCTATCTCGGCACGTTGGCCGCGGTGTTGCCGGCGACCAGCGGCGTGCGGCGGTTCGGCGCGGCCGCGCTCGACCTCGCCTATGTCGCCGCCGGCAGGCTCGACGGCTTTTGGGAATTCGGGCTTTCCCCCTGGGACATCGCGGCGGGGATGCTGCTGGTGCGCGAGGCTGGCGGCTTCGTCACCGACCTCGCCGGCGGCCAGAACATGATGGAAACGGGCGACATACTGGCCGCCAACGACCGTCTGCATCTGCCGCTCGCCGCTCTGATCAAACAGGCGATCCGCAGCGGCCGTCCGGCGGCATGACCGAGCCGCTTCCGGCAGGAGTGCCATCGCTTCGATGAACATCGTCGTGGGCGCCGCGTCGGCCGCCCTCTTTACCCTTGCCTTGGTATCACCTCCGGGATCCGGGACCCTCAACTGCGCCAGCGCGAACGATTCCTTTCAGGCGGCCCTGACCAAGGTTGTCGATGCACTCCGCGCTTACGAACAGTGCGTCGGCGCGAGCAAGGGCAAGGAAAAATGCGCGGCCGAAATGCAGCAGCTTGACGACGCGCATGACGATCTCGAGGACGCGATCGACGACTATAAGCAAGCCTGTCCCTAGGGACTCGGGATCGCGCGCCACAGCCGGAACCTTGCTCAGATTTCATTGTCGCCCCCGGCGGCGTTCCGCTAGGGTGCGGCCGGCCCGGCAGACCGGTCGGCCGGCGGGCCATCTCGAATGACAGGAGTAGGCTCCCCATGCACATGACGCCCGCGCTGCGGCGCTGCGCGGCGGCGGCTGCGTTGGCCGCAATCTTGCGGATCCAGTGATGGCGGCAGCCGAGCGCGAAATGGCAGCGCGGCTGCTCGAACAACGCCGCATGCGGCGGACGCGCCGGTTCCTCCTGCGTATGGGACTCTTCCTAGTTTTGGTGGCAGCCCTCGCGTTCGCGCTGCATCGGCCGCTTGTCGCGGCGTTTCTCGGCAACCCCGCGGTCAACGG
>JBKOVT010000224.1:0-12511 GCA_046724035.1 Pseudomonadota bacterium
GCATTATTCCTCCGAAGCACACCGCGGCACACGCGATTGAGAATTGATTGCACGGGTTAGTAGAACTGCCAATGAGAATGAGTCGCAACTGGGCCATGCAATCAATGCAAGCCTGTCGATGTCGCGCATGTGATAATGGCCGACACCAGGCCCGCTTTCGCAAATGACGGCTCGTTGAAATCGTCCGGTGCTGGCCAGGGGCCGTAAGCCGAGGATTGACCCGTGCTCGGCCGTTAAGGGCAGGACGCGCCGGCCCGTTTGCGATCCCAACGCTAAAGTCGGCGACGCGGGATGCCGATTTCGTGGTGAGCGGGGCAAGGCGGTGAAAACCCGCTGGCGACGGCGGGGCTTTCTCTTTGCCCGATCGCCCGATCATACCCGCCGCGCTCTCTCGCGACTTTTTGCGGACATGCCGCGGACACAAACGGGCAACCGTTCGGGAATATCCTGTAAGTCCTTGAAAAATGGCGCGCCCGAGAGGAGTCGAACCCCTAACCCCCAGATCCGTAGTCTGGTGCTCTATCCAGTTGAGCTACGGGCGCTTATGCCAGGCCGCGGCCAGCTTGTTCGGCGGCGAGGGCGGCAACAATTACGCCAGCCCTCCGCCTATGGCAAGTTCATCCCGGCAAGTTCCCCGGTGCAACTCACCGAGGCAAGCTGCATTGGGGCGGGTTGACCATCGCCGCCGATCGCCTCAGATGGGGCCTCACGGGCGGGTTCGCCAGGGAGAAGTTACGCGATGGCCGATACGGCGATACTCACCGCGCCGCCGGCGGGCATAGCCGAATCGGATGATCCGGCGCGGCGGCCCGTCGTGATGTTGCTCCCGGGCGGGCATCGTCGCGCCGAAGCGGGCCATCCCTGGATCTATTCCAACGAGATCGCGATGGATGCGGCCGCGAAGGCGCTCGCGCCGGGCGCCCTTGTCACGTTACGGCGCAGCGACGAGCGCCCGCTCGGCGTCGCGATGTTCAACCCGCATACGCTGTTGGCGGCGCGGCTCCTCGACCGGGACGCCGCGCGCCCGATCGGCAAGCGCTTTTTCGTGCGTCATCTCGAACGCGCCTTGCGTCTGCGCGAGCGGCTCTACCGCGCGCCCTATTACCGGCTCATCCATGCCGAAGCGGACGGGCTTCCGGGTCTGGTCATCGACCGGTTCGGCCCGGTGCTTGTCGTGCAGGCCAACACCGCGGGCATCGACCGGCTGATGCCGCTGGTGCTCGAGGCGCTGCAGCAGGTGCTAAGCCCGGAGACGATCGTGCTGCGCAACGACAGCCCGGCGCGCGCGCTCGAAGGTCTTGCCGCCGAGACCCGCATGGCTGTCGGCCAGATCGATGGCCCGGTGCCGCTCGAGGAGAACGGCGCCGTCTACGAGGCCGATGTGCTGGCTGGCCAGAAGACCGGCTGGTTTTACGACCAGCGCGACAACCGCGCCTTTATCGCCGGGCTGGCGGACGGCGCGCGGGTCATCGATCTCTATACCTATAGCGGCGGGTTTGCTGTCGCGGCCGCCTGCGCGGGCGCCGCCTCGGTGCTCGGCATCGACCGCTCCGAGCCGGCCCTGGCCCTCACCGAGGACGCGGCGCGGCGGAACGATATCGCCGAGCGCTGCACCTTCCGCCGCGGCGAGGTTTTTGCCGAGGCAGCGGCGCTCTCCGCTGCCGGCGAGCGCTTTGACATCGTGGTCGCCGACCCGCCGCCTTTTGCGCGATCGAAGCGCGATGTGGGACCGGCGTTGCGCGGCTATCGCAAGCTGGCGCGGCTCGCCGCGCAGCTGACCGCACCGGGCGGCATCCTGTTCCTCGCGTCCTGCTCGCATAATGTCGGCACCCCTGAGTTCGCAGAGGCGGTGCGGCGCGGGCTCGCCGATGCCGGACGCGGCGGCCGCATCCTGCGCCAATCCGGCGCCGGGCCCGATCATCCGGTTCACCCGGCACTGCCCGAAACCGCTTATCTGAAGGCGCTGACCTTGGCGCTCGATTGATTGCTACGCGGTCGCGCGGCGGGCCGCCGCGGGCTGGCTCTGCGCGGCCGGCAGGCTCAGCCGGAATGTCGTGCCCGCGCCGGTCGTATCGACGAGCGCGAGATCGCCACCCTGACCGCGCATCAATTCCCGCGCGATCGCGAGGCCGAGTCCGGTGCCGCCCGGCCGCGCCGAGCCAAAGAAGGGCCGGAACAGGTTTTCCCGGGCGCGCGGCGGCAGGCCGTGCCCGTCATCGGCGACATCGATTGCCACCGTCCCGTTCTCGGCCGATGCAGAAAATCGCACATGCCGCGCGCCCGCTTCGAGAGCGTTCTGCGTCAGGTTGAGCAGCACGCGAAACAGCTGGTCGCGATCCGCCCGCACCATCAGCCGTTGCGGAACGTCCGCCTCGATCGCAACGCCATTGTCGCCGGCCATTGCCGGCTCGATCTCCTCGATCAGCGGCAACAGCTCGAAGCGGCTCGGCGAGAAGGGCGGCGCTCCTTCCCGCGAGAAGTCGAGCGTCCGGGTGCACAGCGCGACGGCGCGGTCGATCGCCTCGAAGAGGCGCGGCGCGACGCGGCGCACTTCCGGAGCGGCGCTGTCCGCAAGCCCGTCGCTGACGAGCCGCGCCGTCGCGAGGATGGCGCGCAGATCGTGGTTGATCTTCGTGACGGCGGTGCCGAGCGCGGCCAGGCGAGCGCGCTGAGCGAGCGCGCCACGGACGGTTTCCTGCAGCATCGCCAATTCGTTTTCGGCGCGGCCAATCTCGTCGCGCCGGCCGCTCGGCACGATGCGCCGCGTCGCATCCTCCGGATCCTGGCGAAACGAGGTCATGCTCCCGGTGATGCGCCGCATCGGCCGCACCAGCAGCCATTGCAGGCTGAGATAGACGAGCGCCGCGGTGGTCAAGGAGATGACGACCGACAATTCGAGAATGCGGACGCCAAAATCCCACATCTCGCGCCGCAGCGGCGCCTCGTCGAGCAGCAGCTCGACCGTGGCGCCGGGCTCCGTAGGCGCCGGCCCGACGACCCGCATGACCCGGTTGTCATTCCTCGCGAGGGTTTCGAGCGAGCGCTGGATCCAGATCGGGACATTGCCCTTGGTCAGGTCGAAGGTCACATCGGGCTGCGGCACAACCTGCCCGTCGAGCATGAACACCATGCCGTTCGGCCGGTGCAGGATGACCGCGTGCGCGCCGACATCGCGCAGGATCAGATTGGTCATCGGCTGATCGAGCTTGCCGTTGGGACTCGCCGCCAATGCCAGACTCGCGAGATGCGCGGCGGCGAGGTGGTTGTCGAAATACGTCATGCGGAAGCGCGCCACCGAGGGCACAAAAATGAACACCTCGCTGAGCATGACGAAAAACACCGTCAGCACGAGAAGCCGGGCGGAGAGGCTGCGCATCGCTGTCCCTTCGCTCTACCGTCCGCCTACCGACAGTTCATTGCCCAGGGCGCGATCAATCCGCCGCCGCGAATTGCCGTTCGTGCGCCTGCACTTGCTCCTCGTAATTGTCGCGATAGCGCCCGTAGACAAGCTCGTGGCGGGCGAGCGCGGCGGGATCGAGCTCTCCTTCGGGCGCGGGGATCAGGTCAAAATGCCCGCCGGTGTCCTTGCCGCGAACCAGCCTCGCGCACATCCGCACCGGGCCCGAGAGGCGGCAATGTGCCGGGATATAGCTGATGCCGAGCCCGACCCGCCGGTGATCGGCCCGGTTCGGCGCCGAGCGGTGACGGCACAGCGTGTTATGCAATGAGAAGCTGCCCGCCGACAGCTCCATCATCGCCGTGCCGCTTTGATCGACGGACTCGACGATCGCCTGGCCGGCGCCGTTGATGCTGTTCGCAAGGCGCAATGCCGCGTGATGCATCTGGCGCGGCCGGCCCTGCGACGAGGCAACTTCCATGCAGCCCGCCTCGGCGCTGGCGTCGCTCAGCGCCACCCAGGCGGTGACGTGCTGGTCATTGGGCACGAGGCCGAAATAGGTCGCATCCTGGTGCCAAGCGGCAAAGGCCGGGCTGTGTGCCTCCTTGATGAACCAGGTCGCCGTGTAGACGAGGATATCGGGCCCGATCAGGTCCTCGACGGCGTCGAGAATGCGCGGATGTCGCACCAGCGCGTCGACCCAGGGCAGAAAGACGTAGCTCGCCGAGCGCCAGCGGAAATCGCCCTGATTGACCGGCGCGCCGAGCCACTCTTCGAACCGGGCCAGCCCCGCGTTGCACTCCGCCAATTCCTGCGGCGACAAGGCCGGGAAGGGAAACAGATACCCGTCCCGCCGGTATTGCGCGATCTGTGCCTCATTCAGAACCTTGGCCATGACCGAACCTCCAAGCCTGGCGAATTATAACCCGGCCGGGCGTGGAGCGCCCCTTTCGTTGACGTCCCTTCATTGACACTGCGCGAGCGGCCTCTTTATCTTCGCCGACCAGGCATCCGGGGGCCGAGTTGTCGCGAGAATTGATCATTGCAGTGCTTTTATTCGCCGGCGCGGCGATCGGCCTCCTTGCCGTCTTTGCACGGCGCCTTCTGTTGCCTTTGTATCTGAAGGAAATCCGGCGGGTCGAGATCCCCCGAGATCCCGAGGACGCGATTATCACTTACCCGCTCGCCTGACCCATCTCGTGTCTGTCCGTCGATTTCGGCTTGCCCTGATTTTCTGGCTATTGGCGCCGGTCGCCTTGATGCGTCGCCTGCGTCCCGGCCGTTCTGGGTGGATCGCGGCCGCGCGGAGGCGGTGACGTGCTGATCCTAGGAATATCCTGCTATTACCATGACAGCGCCGTCGCCCTCGTGGACGACAGCCGGGTCCTGTTCGCGATCCATGAGGAGCGGCTGAGCCGGTTGAAGCACGATGCGCGCTTTCCGGTGCTGGCGATCGGGAGCGCACTGCATGCCTGCGGGCTGCGCATCAACGATATCGACCGCATCGTCTTTTACGAAGAGCCGAAGCTGAAGCTGAGCCGGTTGTGGGATCAGGTCATCGACAATTGGCCGCGCTCCCGCCGGATCTTTGACAACGATCTACCCCGCTTCGTGCAGCACAAATTACCGATTGCCGGCCAGCTGCGCGCCCATATGGGGTTCAACCATCCGGTCGAGTTTTCCGAGCATCACCGCTCGCACGCCGCCTCGGCTTTCTTCACCTCACCCTTCGAGCGCGCAATCGTCGTGACGCTCGACGGGGTCGGCGAATACGAGACCGCGAGCGTGCATCTCGGCCAAGGCAACCGGCTGACGAAGCTGCGCTCGATCCATTTCCCGCACTCGCTCGGCCTGTTTTACTCGGTCTTTACTCAGTATCTCGGCTTTGAGGTCAATGAGGGTGAATACAAGGTCATGGGCCTCGCGCCCTATGGCCGGCCGCTCTATCGCGACAAGCTGATCGGGCCGATCCTCAAATTACACGAGGACGGTGCCTTCACGCTGAACCGGCGGTTCTTCGATTTCTGCCGGCATGACCGGCATTACGATCCGTCGCTGATCGCGCATCTCGGCCTGATGCCTCGCCGTCCGGATGAGCCGGTCCGCGAGGAGCATCACGATCTCGCCGCTTCCGTGCAGGAGGCGCTGGAGATCGCGATCGCGGGCATCCTGCCGCCGCTGATGCGCGAATACGGCACCAGCGATTTCTGCTTCGCCGGAGGGGTTGCGCTCAACTGCACCGCCAATGCGCGCATGATCCGGGATCTCGGCATCCGCTCGCACATCCACCCGGCGGCGGGGGATGCCGGTGGCGCGCTTGGCGCGGCCTTGCAATCGGTGATGCGCTCGCGGGAGAACGAGCCGACCCAGCGCTATCCGCTATGCGCCTATCTCGGCGTCGATTATCCGGAACCCGTGATCAAGGCGACCTTGTCGCTCAACAACATCCCTTTCCGGGAATGCGCCGATATTGCCGAGGAGCTGGCGGACGCGCTCGTGGCGGGCAAGGTCGTCGCGATCCTGCACGGCCGTGACGAGTGGGGGCCGCGCTCTCTCGGCGCGCGCTCGATCCTCGCCGACCCGCGCCATGCCGAGATGAAGGATCACCTCAACGCCAAAATCAAATTCCGCGAGGAGTTCCGCCCCTTCGCGCCGGTCGTCAAACAGGAGGCTTACGGCGAGTGGTTCGAGACGCTCGGCATGGCGGAGAGCCCCTTTATGCTCTACACGCATAAGGCGCTGCGCCCGGATCAAACCGCGGCGGTGACGCATGTCGACGGGACGAGCCGAGTGCAGACCGTCTCGGCCGAGCAGAACCCGTATCTATATCGAATCCTCGATGCGTTCGAGCGGCGCACCGGCGTGCCGGTGCTGATCAACACCTCTTTCAATCTGCGCGGCGAGCCGATCGTCTCGAGCCCATCGGACGCGCTGAAGACATTCTTTGCTTCCGGCATCGATGCGCTGGCGATGGAAGATGTCTTGGTCGAGAAACAGGCGGCTGCGGATGCAAGCGCCCCGGTTTGATCCGACGGCATTGCGGACGGTGCTGCCGGTGGCCGACACCGATGTGTTCAAGGCGCTTTATTACGACCGCGAGCGGGCGGCCTTGCGGGCGAACCTCACTTTCATCGACTTCAACGGCCAGATCGTCTTCGAGACGAACGAGGCGGGGCTCAAGGGCGATCCGGTCGATAGCAGCCGAAAGTTGGCCGTGGTATGGGGCGATTCCGTCGTGTTCGGCTCCGGCCGGAGCTGGCCCTGCCTCCTCGATCGGCTCGCGCCGAGCTGGCAGTTTCTGAACGGCGGGCTCGACGGCGATCCCTACAGCAACGTCCTGCGGCGAGCGCGCGAGTTCAACCGCCGGCACTCCGTCGAGCTGAACCTGCTGATGCTCGGCTGGCACCATTTTGTGCCGGCCCGGCAGGTGACGCGCGCCGTGCCCCGTCCGCGCTGGCTTGCGTGGAAGAATCCCTCGGGGGAGGAGATCTGGCAGCCGCGCTCCGGCAACGAGAACCTGGGTATGGAGCTGACAAGCTTTCTTCGATGCGTGCCGAATACGGTCGTGCTGACGATGCCGACCGCCCTCAACCGGCATATCGTCGACCGCGATTTGTCGTCCTATTTGGCGGACGGAGACGACAGGACCGGGTTCCGCTTTCTTGGCGACATTCCGTATCAGCTACATGCGCAACGCCAAGGCTTCGAGCACATCACCGAGCGCAACGACATTGCCCGGGAGGTCTGCACCCGATTGGGCATCCGTCTGGTCGATGTCTACGCGGCATTCGAGACCGAGAGCGCGGCGGATTTCCGCGAACATTTCTATGATGTGCTGCATTTTCGGCCGCGCTCCTATCCACGGCTGACGCAGTTCATCTACGCCGAAATAAAAGACCTGCTCGGGTAATCGCGGGCCGCCCGGCATTGAGCCGGGCGGCGGCGACCGGTATCCTCGGGCCCTTAGGAGGGCCGCCGCCCATGGATTTCGCCGATTCCCCTGAGCATGCCGAATTTCGCCGCGAGTTCCGCGGCTGGCTCGACGCCAATCTGCCCGAGGAACTGAAGGTCGAGGACGCACAAGACCAGCGCGTCTCCCCCGACCGCGAGACGCTCGAAAAGCGCCGGGCCTGGCAGAAGAAGATGCATACCGCCGGCTGGGTCGGCCTGTCCTGGCCAAAGGAATATGGCGGGCGCGGCGCCAGCTTTATGCAGCAGGTGATCTTCGACGAGGAGTATTTCCGGGCCCGCGCGCCGATCCTGCCCGGCACGGTCGGCATGAGTCTTCTCGGCCCCACGCTCATTCATTGGGGCACCGAGGCGCAGAAGAAGCGGTACCTTCCAAAGATCCTCAGCTGCGACGAGATCTGGTGCCAGGGCTACTCCGAGCCGGGGGCGGGCTCCGATCTTGCCGGCCTGCGCACTCGCGCGGTCGACAAGGGCGACCATTTCCTGGTCAACGGCCAGAAGGTATGGACGTCGGGCGCGCATTTCGCCGATTGGTGCTTTCTGCTGGTGCGCACCGACCCCGACGCGCCGAAGCATCATGGGATCTCCTATCTGCTGGTCGATATGAAGACAACGGGGGTGACGGTGCGCCCGTTGGTGCTGTTGAACGGTCATCGGCATTTCAACGAGGTGTTCTTCGAAGACGTCGTCGTGCCGAAGGAGAACCTCGTCGGGCCGTTGAACGAGGGCTGGAAGGTCACAACGACGACCTTGATGTTCGAGCGCGGCGGCGCCGGCGGGCGCGATCACGCGGCGCAGATCGCGCGCCTCCTCGAACTCTCGAAGCAATTTCCGAACCGGCAGGAGCCCGCCTTTCGCGAAAGCCATATCCGCCAGCAATTGGCGCAGCTCGCGATCGACGCCAAGGCGCTGCAGGTGACGCGGCTGCGCGGGCTGACCCGCCGGCTGCGCGGCGAACCGCCCGGCCCGGAAGGCTCGATCCTCAAACTGTTCGGGTCTGAGCTGGCGACGCGCATCGCCGATTTTTCGGCGACGCTGCTCGGGCCTTACGCGACCTTGGAGACGCCGACCGAGACGGTGCCGGACGCGCCGCGCTGGGCGCACCGCGTCCTGGGCGCGCGGCAATACACGATCGCCGGCGGCACCAGCGAGATCCAGCGCAACATCATCGGCGAGCGCGTTCTCGGGCTCCCGAAAGGGTGAAGCATTTGCCTCAGGTCCAGCCCCCACCCGCCGCGGCTTCGCCGCGACTCCGTCCCCCGCCTGCGGGAGAAGGTTGGGGTGAGGGCATCCTGGACACATCGGAGCGGCTGTTCCCGGCAGGCCGCATCAGGATAGAGGACGTCGATCTTTCACGGCCGTTATCGCCTGAGTTGAAAGACGCGATCTGGCAAGCGTTTCTTGCGCATCATGTCGTCGTGTTTCCCGGCCAACTTCTGAACCGTGAAGAGCAATTCGCCTTCGCCGCCAATTTCGGCGAGGTCGAGGTGCACGGCGCGTATCGCGGCGAGAACAAGCGGTACGATATCGCGCATGTCATGACGAACCTCGACGCCGACGGCAATCCCGTGCTGCGCGTCTCGAAGGCGGCCAATTACCACTGGCATACCGACAAGCCGTATCACCTCGCGCCCCCGATGCTGACGATACTGCGCGCGGTCGAGGTGCCGCCGCCCGAAAGAGTTGGCCTGGGCGGCGATACCGAGTTCGCCAACACGGCGCTGGCTTACGACGCACTGCCGGAGGAGACGAAGCGCTGGATTGCCGGGCTGCGCGTCGTGTTTCGCCCGGCTTTCGATGACAGCCGGCCGGCGGTCGATCACCCGCTGGTGCGGACGCACCCCGAGACCGGCCGCAAGGCGCTCTATCTCGGCAATCATTCGACCCACATCCTCGGCATGGAAGAGGCGGAGAGCGCGACCTTGCTCGACAGACTCCTCGAGCACACGACGCAGCCGCAATTCGTTTATCGGCACCGCTGGCGCGTGGGCGATCTCGTCATGTGGGACAACCGCTGTCTGCTACACCGGCTCGTCGTTGACGACTCGATGCAACGATACCGGCGCGTGATGCATCGTAGCGTCGTCAAGGGCACGGCGCCGGTCTAGGCGGGCGAGGGACGGACATGGATATCGGCTTCACCGAAGAACAGGAATTGCTGCGCGACACCGCCCGCAAATTTCTCGACAGCGAATGCCCGACCAAATTCGTGCGCGAGATGATGGCGACCGAAACCGCCGTCACCGACGATTTCTGGCGACGGCTCGTCGACAATGGCTGGCTGGGGATCACTTATCCCGAGGATGCGGGCGGCAGCGGGCTCGGCCTCGTCGATCTCGTCGTGCTGATGGAAGAGATCGGTCGTGCCGTCATGCCGGGCCCGTACCCCGCCACTGTGCTGCTGGGGGGCGCCGCTATCGCGGCGGCCGGCTCCGCGGAGCAGCGGCGGGAGTGGCTGCCGCGCATCGCCACCGGCGAGGTAAAGGCGACCTTGGCCGTCACCGAGCCCAATGCCCGCTGGGACGCGGCCGGGATCACCGCGACGGCACGCGAGGCGCGCGGCGGGTCTGCAATCTCAGGGACAAAGATGTTCGTGCCGGACGCGCATCTCGCCGATGTGCTGGTCGTCGCCGCGCGTACCCGCGACGGCAGCACGATGGAGGACGGGGTCAGCCTGTTTCTGGTGCCGAAGGATATGCCGGGCCTCGGCGTGCGGCGGCTGCCGTCCATAGACGAGACCCGCAAGCTGTGCGAGGTGACGCTCGACAATGTCGCCGTGCCGGGTTCTGCGCTCCTCGGCGAATTGCACCGGGGCTGGGTCCCATTGCAACAGGTGATCGGCCGCGCCGCCGTGGCATTCTCGGCAGAGATATGCGGCGCGGCGCAGCGCGTTCTCGAAATCACCGTCGAATACGCCAAATTGCGCACCGCCTTTGGCAAGCCGATCGGCAGCTATCAGGGCGTCAAGCACAAATGCGCCGATATGCTGGTCGAGATCGAGAATGCGAAATCGCTGACCTATTACGCGGCCTGGGCGGTCGATGAGTGTGCGGCCGATGCGCCGCTCGCGGTGTCGATGGCAAAGGCCGCCGCCTCCGATGCGGGGCGCAAGGTCTGCGCCGCCGGTATCCAATTGCATGGCGGCATCGGCATGACCTGGGAGCACGATCTGCAGCTCTATCTGAAGCGGGCAAAAGCCGACGAGGTCGCGTTTGGCGACGCGAGCTGGCATCGCGAGCGCGTCGCGCAACTGATGGGAGCATAGAGCCCTCCGGATGCCCGACAGGAAAACGAAATCAGCGACAGCGGCCTACGATGCGCCGCATCTCGCGCGCAACCCAGCCAATTTCACCGCGCTGACGTCGCTCGGCTTTTTGGCGCGCGCCGCCGCGGTTTATCCCGATAAGCTCGCGGTCATCGATGGCGCGCGGCGCTTTACCTACCGTGAATTCTACGGGCGCTGCCGCCGCTTCGCCGATGCGCTGCGCCGGCGCGGCATCCGGTCGGGCGACACCGTTTCGGTGCTCGCGCCGAATGTGCTGGCACTGCTCGAAGCGCATTACGGTGTGCCAATGGCCGGCGCGGTATTGAATGCGCTGAATTATCGGCTCGATGCCCGTGCGATTGCCTTTATCCTGCTGCACGGCGCCGCCAAATTGCTGATCGCCGATCACGAATTTGTGTCCTTGGCGGGCGACGCGCTCGCCGAGCTGGGCCAGCCCCTTCCCATTATCGAGATCGCGGACGGCAGCGGTGAGACCACGCTTGGCGGCACCGAATACGAGGCGTTTCTCGCCGAGGGCGATCCGGAGATGGCATGGTCTCCGCCCGAAGACGAATGGGCGCCGATCGCGCTCAACTACACCTCCGGCACGACCGGCAATCCGAAGGGAGTCGTTTATCATCACAGGGGCGCCTATTTGAACGCGCTCGGCAATGCGATCACCTTCGGGCTCGACCGGCACTCGGTCTATCTCTGGACCCTGCCGATGTTCCACTGCAACGGCTGGACCTATCCGTGGGCGGTGACGGCCGTGGCCGGCACGCATATCTGTTTGCGCCGCGTCGATCCGGCGCCGATCTTCGCCGCGATTGCCGAACGCAAGGTGACGCATCTCTGCGGTGCGCCGGTCGTCTTGAACATGCTTGTGCACGCGCCCGACAACGTGAAGCGCCGCTTCGACCATGTCGTCGAGGTCGCGACGGGCGGCGCGGCGCCGCCTTCCACAGTCATCGAGGCGATGGAGCAGATGGGGTTTCGCGTCACGCATCTCTATGGCTTGACCGAGAGCTACGGCCCCTCGACCTCCTGCGCTTGGCAGGAAGAATGGGGCGAGCTGCCGCTCGGCAAGCGCGCCGCCAGGATGGCGCGCCAGGGCGTGCAATATCTGACGCTAGAGCGACAGCGCGTCGCCGATCCCGAGACATTGCGCGATGTGCCGGCCGACGGGGAGACGATCGGGGAATTGCTGTTGCGCAGCAACACGCTGATGAAGGGCTATCTGAAAAACCGCGCCGCGACCGACGAAGCCTTCGCCGACGGCTGGTTCCACACCGGCGATCTCGCGGTCATGCATGCCGACGGCTATGTCGAGATCAAGGACCGCTCGAAAGACATCATCATCTCGGGCGGCGAGAACATCTCCTCTATCGAAGTCGAGGAGGTGCTGTACCGCCATCCGCAAGTGATGGAAGCCGCGGTCGTCGCAAAGCCGGATGATAAATGGGGCGAGACGCCCTGCGCATTTGTCACGTTGAAGCCGGATGCCGGCGCGGTTTCGGCTGCCGATATCATCGCGTGGTGCCGCGCCAATCTGGCGCATTTCAAGGTACCGAAGACCGTCGTGTTTGGACCGCTGCCGAAGACCTCGACGGGCAAGGTCCAGAAATACGCACTGCGCGACCAGGCGAAGGAGATCGAATCGTGAGCGACGCCGCTGTCGCCCTCCCCAGTTTCGACATTTCGGGGCAAGTGGTGCTGGTCACCGGCGCGTCGAGCGGCATCGGCCGGCATTTTGCGGAGGTGCTCGCCGCAGCCGGCGCCAAGGTCGCTGCGGCGGCACGCCGCGCCGACCGTCTGACCGAACTCGCCCGCGACATCGAAAGCCGCGGTGGCACATGCCTGCCGCTCGCCTGCGATGTCAC
>JBKOVT010000364.1:0-8361 GCA_046724035.1 Pseudomonadota bacterium
CGGCGCGGTGTGCATCGTGACCTCGGTCATCGGCACCTTCTTTGTCCGGCTCGGCCCCGATAACGGCATTATGCGGGCGCTCTATAAGGGGCTCATCGCGACCGGCATCCTGTCGGTCATTGCGATCGCGCTGATCGTCTATTGGTTTGTCGGCTTTTCCGATCCGCTGCCGCTGACCAGCGGTGGTTCGGTCACCGGCATCCGCCTGTTGATCGCCGCAATCGTCGGCCTCGCCGTAACGGGCCTCATCGTCTGGATCACCGAATATTACACCTCGACCGAGTATCGGCCGGTGCGCAGCGTCGCGCTGTCCTCGACGACCGGCCACGGCACCAACGTGATCCAGGGCCTCGCCGTCTCGATGGAGGCGACCGCATTGCCGGTCATCGTGATCTGCATCGGCATCGTCGTCTCGTTCCTGGTCGCGGGTCTGTTCGGTATCGCGGTCGCGGCGACGACGATGCTGGCCTTGGCCGGCATGATCGTCGCGCTCGACGCCTATGGCCCGGTCACCGACAATGCCGGCGGCATCGCCGAGATGGCCGATCTGCCGCGCGAGGTGCGGCGCACGACCGACGCGCTCGACGCGGTCGGCAACACGACAAAAGCAGTCACAAAGGGTTATGCGATCGGTTCGGCTGGCCTGGCCTCGGTCGTGCTGTTTGCCGCCTATACCGAGGATCTCCACCATTACTTTCCTGGTCTCGACGTGCGTTTCGCGTTGCAGGACCCGTTTGTCGTGATCGGGCTCTTTATCGGCGGGCTGTTGCCGTATCTGTTCGGCTCTCTCGGCATGCAGGCGGTCGGCCGTTCGGCGGGCGCGATCGTCGTCGAGGTGCGGCGGCAATTCCGCGAGATCGCCGGCATCATGGAAGGTCGCGCGAAACCCGATTATGGCCGCGCTGTCGACATGCTGACCCGCGCCGCGATCCGCGAGATGATCGTGCCGTCGCTATTGCCGGTGCTGGCGCCCATTATCCTTTATGTCATTGTCGCGCTGATCGCCGGCAAGGCGGCCGCGTTCAGCGCGCTCGGCGCCATGCTGCTCGGCACGATCGTGACCGGGCTGTTCGTCGCGATCTCGATGACTTCGGGCGGCGGCGCCTGGGACAACGCCAAGAAATACATCGAGGAGGGGCACCATGGCGGCAAGGGCTCGGAAGCCCACAAGGCCGCGGTGACCGGCGACACAGTCGGCGATCCCTATAAGGATACCGCGGGCCCGGCCGTCAATCCGATGATCAAGATCACCAATATCGTGGCGTTGCTGCTGCTGGCGGTGCTCGGGCGCTGGCTCGCCCAATGAGCGGCAGGCCACCCCCGAACGGGGTGGCGATTAGCGCTTGTTGGGATCGCCCGGCTCGTAGGGCCGGCCGGTCTGGGTCGTGCTATCGCCGGCGCTGCCGCTGGTCCCGCCGCTCTTATTGAAGCGGCCGACATTGCCGATGATCTGCTCGAGGAAGGTCAGCTCACGGCCCGGCGCCGGCGTCGCGCCCGGGGCCGGCGTGATCTCGCGCCCGTCCTTCAGGGTTCGGTGGTCGACCGCCTTGACGACGCCCCGATCGTCGAAATTGACGATGTAGACCTGCTGGTCCAGCACATCCGGATCGAGGAAGGCGAGCTGCTCGGTGCGGCGGCTGATGTAGTACCAGCTCTTGTCGTTGAAGACGCCGATGCTGGACGGGGTGCCAAGGATTTTGACCACTTCCTCCTTTGTCGTGGCGCCCGGGCGAATCGTGGCGAGCTTGTCGGGGTCCGGGAGATTGCCGCGCTGATCGACTGTCGGCGAGCATCCGCAAAGCTGCGCTACCGCCAGCCAGCCGCTGACGGCACAGACAGAAATCCGGCGAGAGGTGCTGCGAAGCATGGGATGGGATCGGCCAGCTTCCGTTGAAATGAGCCCGTGCGGGGCCCATCTTTCGCGGGGGACTTTAGCCAAGGGCGGGTTGCTGTCAACCTGTTGCCCCCAGCCGTTTCAGCGGCTTTGCGCGATGATTTCACTGGCCCGACGCAACCCTCTGCAGAAAGCCGCCGAGCTGGCCTATTGCCGCGTCGTCGATCAGGCGCGCCAGCCCAGATTTTTTAGCGATATCGGGGTGCCCGATACGATCGATGGCCGTTTCGAGTTGATTTGCTTGCACGCCTTTTTATTCCTGCATCGCCTTAAGGGAGAGAAGCCGCCCGCGCCCGAGTTGGGGCAGCGGTTTTTCGATGCGATGTTCGCCGATTTCGACCGGTCGCTGCGCGAGATGGGAACGGGCGACCTCAGCGTCGGCCGGCACGTGAAGCGCATGGCGCAGGCATTCTACGGCCGAATCGACGCCTATGAGCGCGGGCTGTCCGGGGGCGACGCCATGCTGAAACCGGCATTGGCGCGCAATCTGTTTGGCACGATAAAACCTGAAGAGCCGGCGCTCGCCGCCGTGGCGCGATATCTGCGCCGGGAAGCCGCCCGGCTTCGCGAGCGCCCGGCCGCCGAATTGCTGGCCGGGGAGGTTTCATTCGGCGATCCGCCGCTGCTGTCGGCGCCGCAAGCGGCGAGCGCATCATGAACGCGAACCGCCCCGAATTCTCGCGCGTCGTCTCGCTGGCGCAGCTCGGTTCCGAGCCGTTTCACCAGGAGATCGCCGCGACCGAGGCGGAGCGCGAAGCCCTGGCGCGCCGCTTTGACCTCATCGCTCTCGACCGGCTGGCCGCCGAGGTCGAGCTGATCCGCCAAGAAGCGGATTTTATTCTGCTTCGCGCATCGTTCGAAGCTGCCTTTGCGCAGAGCTGCGTCGTGACGCTCGATCCGGTTGAGGGCGTGATGGCGGCGAATTTCGCGCTGCGCTACGGCCCGCCCGATGCTGAAAGCGAAGACGGCGCCGACGAGGATCCAGCCTTCGAGCCGCTCGCCGGCGATTTCATCGATATCGGGGAGGCGGTTGCGCAGGAATTCTCCCTCGCCTTGCCGAGCTTTCCCCGGAGCCCCGGTGCTGTCCTCGAGATCGAGGAACCCCCGCGCGAGGCGGGCCCGTTTGCCGCGCTCGCGCACCTGACCGAGCGGCGGGACCGGTGATAACCGCTACAGCAGGCCGTGTGGGGTCTTCCCGGCCTCCATTTGCTTCCTCGATTCTGCTGCCAATCCTGTTGCCGACACCCCCGATTTTGTCTAAGTACCGCCCTTTCCCGCGCCGCTTTATACGAGTCGCCAATGGCCGTCCCGAAAAAGAAAGTCTCGCCGTCGCGGCGCAATATGCGCCGTTCTCACGATGCGTTGGGCGCGTCGGCTTACGTCGAATGCCCGAATTGCGGCGAGCTGAAACGCCCGCATCACCTCTGCCGGGCTTGCGGGCATTACGATGGCCGCGAGGTGACGCCGCAGCCCTCGCCATCGGCCTGACCTTCCGCCGGCCGCGTGGGATAGGCCCGCGATGAGCGCCAGCGTCACGATCGCCCTCGATGCGATGGGCGGCGATCATGCGCCCGGCGTCGTTCTGAAGGGGGCCGATATCGCGCTAGTGCGCTATCCGGGCGCGAGGTTTCTGCTGTTCGGGGACGAGAGCCAGGTCGCGCCGCTCTTGGCGAAGCTGCCGCGCCTTGCCAAGGCAACCACCCTCCAGCACACCGAAGAAGTCGTCGCGGACGACGCAAAGCCGTCCGTCGCCTTGCGCGCGGCGCGGCGTTCGAGCATGCGGCTCGCGATCGAGGCGGTGGCAGAGGGACGCGCCGACGGCGTCGTTTCGGCCGGCAATACTGGCGCGCTGATGGCGATCGCGAAATTCGTGCTGAAAACGATGCCGGGCATCGACCGGCCGGCGATCGCGACGTTCTTCCCGACTCGGCGCGGCGAGAGCGTCATGCTCGATCTCGGCGCCAATATCGAATGCGACGCCGACAATCTCGTGCAATTCGCGCTGATGGGCGATGTCTTCGCGCGCACGGCCCTCGGGCTGGTCCAACCGACCGTCGGGCTGTTGAATGTCGGCGAGGAAGAGCTGAAGGGTAATGACGCGGTGCGCGCCGCCGCCGCCAAATTGCGGGGCGGCATGACGCCGATCCGCTTTCACGGCTTTGTCGAAGGCGACGATATCGCCGCCGGCACGGTGGATGTCGTGGTGACCGACGGCTTTACCGGAAATGTCGCGCTGAAAACGGCGGAGGGCATCGCCAAGCTTTTCAGCGAATCGCTGCGCGCCTCGTTCCGCTACTCGCCGTTGGCGCGGATCGGCTATGTGTTTGCCCGCGGGGCTTTGAAGAAACTGGCGGCGCGCCTCGACACGCGCCGCTATAACGGCGCGATGTTTCTCGGTCTGGGCGGTATTGCCGTGAAAAGCCACGGCTCGACCGACGCGTTCGGCTTTGCCAACGCGATCAGCGTTGCGATCGACCTCAAGGTCAACGGGTTCTTGGAGAAGATCCGGGACGAGCTGGCGCAGCTCAACAAGGTACCCGTCGCGCAGCAATCGGCGGCGCTCTGACCGCGCCGATGATGTTCCGCTCCCAGATCGTCGGCTGCGGCGCTTATCTGCCGGAGCGAATTGTTACCAACGAAGAGCTCGCGACGCGCCTCGATACGTCCGATGCCTGGATCCGCCAACGCACCGGTATCGGGCAGCGGCGCATCGCGGCGGATGGCGAATTGACCTCCGATCTCGCCTATCACGCCGCCCGCCAGGCGCTCGAGCGCGCCGGAATGAACGGCAACGATCTCGACCTGCTCGTGCTTGCCACGGCGACCCCCGACGAGACCTTCCCGGCGACTGCGGTCAAAGTTCAAGCGCTCCTTGGAATGACGCGCGGCGCCGCTTTCGACGTGCAGGCGGTGTGCTCCGGCTTCATCTTTGCGCTGGCGGTGGCCGACAATGCGCTGCGCCTCGGTCAGGCGCGCACCGCGCTCGTCATCGGCGCCGAGACATTCTCTCGCATCCTCGATTGGCAGGACCGCGGCACCTGCGTGCTGTTCGGCGATGGCGCGGGTGCGCTCTTGCTGAACGCGGTGTCCGCGAGCGGCCCGATGCAGCGAGGAATTCTATCGACTCATCTCCATTCCGACGGCCGCCAGCATGACATTCTCTATGTCGATGGCGGCCCGTCTTCGACGCGAGAGAGCGGCCATTTGCGCATGCAGGGGCGCGAAGTTTTTCGTCAGGCGGTGCATCATCTAAGCAGCGTCGTCGACGAAGCGCTCGCCGCTAACGGGCTCACTCCGTCGGACATCGACTGGCTCGTGCCGCATCAGGCAAACACGCGGATTATCGAAGCGGTCGGCCGAAAACTCGGGCTTGATGCGGACAAGACCGTACTCACGATCGAGCGTCACGCTAACACCTCCGCGGCATCGATACCGCTGGCGCTCGACGAAGCCGTGAGAGACGGGCGCATTCGTCCCGGCAACATCGTTTTGATGGAAGCGCTGGGCGGTGGTCTCACCTGGGGCGCCAGTATCGCGCGTTGGTAGATGCGCGTCGCGTAACGCGCGGAAACGGCAGACAGCGCTATGGAATTTGACGAGATTTTTCAGCGGCGCTAACCTTCCCGAAACAGGGAGGGCGTCAATGGCCGGGCACACGATCACCCGTGCTCAACTAACCGAGGCCGTCTATCAGGAGGTCGGCCTGTCGCGCAACGAATCCGCCGAGCTTGTCGAGTCGGTCATTGCCGAAATTGGCGATGCGCTCGAACGCGGGGAGATGGTCAAGATCTCGTCCTTCGGTAGCTTCGCGGTCCGGCAGAAGGGACAGCGTGTCGGCCGCAACCCGAAGACCGGAACGGAGGTGCCGATCAGCCCGCGCCGCGTGCTTGTGTTCCGGGCCTCCCACGCGCTGAAGCACCAGATCAACAACGGGCTCACTCATCGCTCGACAGCGAGCGGCACGAGCCGCGCTGCGGCCAGGGCGGGCGCGGCCAGGTCGGCGCGCGCTTGACGTGAGCGATCCCGCCCACAGCACGAGCGCGTCGACCCGGCGGACGGGCAAAAGCGAGACGGCGTTCCGCACGATCGGCGAGGTCGCCGAAGATCTCGATATTCCGGCGCATGTGCTGCGCTTCTGGGAATCCAAATTTCCGCAATTGAAGCCGCTGAAGCGGGGGGGCGGCCGGCGCTATTACCGGCCGGAAGACATCCAGCTGCTGCGCCATATCCGGCAATGCCTTTATCAGGAAGGCTACACGATCCGTGGCGTGCAAAAGCTGTTGGGCGGCGAGGCGCCCGCCGATCGTGCACCCGAAGCTTCGGATGCCCCCGACGCGCCGAGCCTCTTTCCGCTGGAACGCGACCGCGCCGCTGCGGCGCCAACCGCTGCGCCCAAAGCTGCGCGGCGGGCGTCGGCGCGAGCGGGCGAGCCCGACATCACAGCAGCCCTCGAAGACATCCGGCGCGAGCTCCTCGAAGCCCGCGGCCTGCTTGCCGCGCTGACGGAGCCGCGGGAGGAGCCTTGACCCTCGGCGGCCGCGTTGCGCGCCCCGCCGATGGCCCTATATGATAGCTCGCCTCGCCAGAGATGCCCCGGTCGGAGCGTAGCGCAGCCTGGTAGCGCATCAGCATGGGGTGCTGAGGGTCGTGAGTTCGAATCTCACCGCTCCGACCATTTTCTTTCAATGACTTATGTGGAGATCCGAGCGGGACCAATTCCCGCCTAGCAATCAGATAGCAATCAAACCACAAGGCTATTTCGACAGGATCATGTTCTGGAACGCCGAGACGGCGGGGCTTTTTTTTGTGCGTCAGGCCGCTTCCAACGCACAGCCACGGTTCGGCATTTATCGTGACTGGCGCGCGGAGACCCAGACGATCTGATGAACGGCACTCCATTGCGGCGGGCCCCATATTCGTAATCGGCCATGGTCCCTGGTAAGTGCCGCAAAATGTGCCGTTTAGCCAAATGTCGACCCGGCCGCTGGAGTCATGAGAGGGATTAAGGCGCACTTGCACCGTGGTCCAGATCTCTCGCGGCAGTTCGCGCCGGCAGATCTTGGTGCGCATCACCATCGGCAACCAGGCGCACGACAGACCGGAGGCCACCTGCGCAAAGAAGCGCACGTGCTCGCCGACTGGCCGCGCCTCGATCTTGAAGAAGGGACTGGTGTCGCATGACTTCCCATCGTTGAAGGAATCTTGTTTGATTTGGTGGATGACTGTGCGGCAGAGCTGGCGTCCCGGGGCTGGAACATCGCGCGGCCAGTCGCCAGCAATCTTGAAGGAGAAGCGGTACCACACAGTTCACCGAATTTCACCAGCTCGCCAGCGCCGGTCGCGCGGTCGGATCTCACTTGGATCTCTGCCCGCTCGCTGGGCACGACACCGCCAGGCTTCGCCTCCACCGCTGCCGCGCGCGAGCCTTCGCTGTTGCAGATGTAGTGCCTAGCCTGCAGCATCGCCTCGTTCGCGCCAGCTAGCCCGTCACCCTCCTGGACGGTGATGCGGCCGACCGTCTTGCCGATGGGATCCTCGACGACGCCGACGCGCAGCGGCTGCAGCTTGCTGTCGAGCTGACTAGAGATCCGCCACTTCCCCAGCAACTCCGATGGTACGGCCGGATCGTACGAGAAGAGCTCTGTAAAGACTGGTTGGGGCGTTCGCCGCGCCGCTGCTGTGGGCGGTGAGAATGCAAGCGCGACAAACAGCAATGCCGCGCAGCCGCGACTGGCGTCGGCCCCGGGACGCGACCCCGATAAAGCCGCTGAATTATATTTACCCCGTCGCATCCTGATGGGAGCCTCCCAACAGACGAATGCCCCAGGGCAATCGCCATTATTTAGCTTACACCAGAAGGACGACTGCCAGCGCAAACGCTAGCGACCAGATCGAGGCTGCGAAGGTCGCATTCCCACCCCGTGCCGACATTTAATCCCGGATCAAACGAGGGTCCGGTGTGGGGCATTTGGAGCCATTTGCTCGTGCGTGCGTGAATGGCGCAGATGCGCCGAAAGTGGTCGTCCCCCAAGCTTAGCCGGGCGAAAAAGACATTGCCCGTTCCTAATACGGCACTCCAGATTGTCGGCCGTGGCGCAACGCCTCGGCGTACCACTCGAATTCCCGGAAGAATCGCTCTGTCCGTTTCTCGAACGCGGGGTTGGTCGGTTCTCCGTCGGGGGTAAATGCCTCAGCAATACGCGGCACCGGCAACAGCGACGGGATGCTCGGCATGCCCAACTCGGCGAGCGTCATGCGCAATTGCATGGCTGCACGGACTCCGCCGAACTGGCCCGCCGAATAGCAGACGATCGCCGAAGGCCGGAAGAAGTACTCCTCGAGGAAGTGGTCGAGCAGGTTCTTCAGCGCGGGCGGAATGCCGTGGTTGTACTCTCCGCTGACGACGGCGAAGGCGTCCGTCCGCTGGTAGATGTGCGCCAACTCTTCCAGAACCCACGGGGCGGTAC
>JBKOVT010000333.1:0-6764 GCA_046724035.1 Pseudomonadota bacterium
CACCGAGCGCGAACGGCTCGCGACCGAACTGCGTCATCTTGAACGGCAACAGAGCGTCGCGCGCGCCAAACTGCAGGCACTGGCCGAACTCAGCCGCTAATCGACGAGTTCCACCGCTAGCCAGGCGAACTCGCCAGATAGTGGCGGCGCAGGGTCTTTAATGCGAGAAGCGCCAAACAGCCGGTCAGCGCGTCCATCGCGATGATGATGCCGAAGACCGGCAGCCAACTGCCCGTCACGTCGTGCAATAGCGCCGCCAGCGGGCCGCCGAGGACCGATCCCACGCCCTGCGCCATATACAGGAAGCCGTAATTGGTCGTGGCGTATTGCGTCCCGAAGGTGTCGGTCAGGGTCGAGGGGAACAGCGAGAAGATCTCGCCCCAGCCGAAGAACACGACCGCCGACAAAACAACGAAGGCGAGCGGGTCGCTGCGGAAAGCGATCATGATCGCGACCGCCGCCGCCTCCATCAGGAAGGCGACCGCCATCGTGTTCTCGCGTCCGATCCGGTCGGAGAGCCAGCCGAAGAAGGGGCGGGTCAGGCCGTTGGTGATGCGGTCGACGGTCAATGCCAACGGCAATGCCGCCAGACCGAACACGACGAGGTTGGCGACCCCGAAGTCGCGCGAGAACACGGCGAATTGCGAGATGATCATCAAGCCGCCGGTCGACATCATCGTCATCATGCCGAACAACAACCAGAACACCGGGGTGCGCAGCATGCGGCGGGGCGCGACGTCGCGCGAGCCGGTGATGACCGGCGCAGGCGGCAAGACGTCAGCCCGGCCGGGTGTGCGCATCGCCAGCGCGGCCGCCGCGCCGATCAGGCCGAGGATGATGCCGAACACGATGAGTGTGTGCTGGTAGCCGGCGCTCTTCAGCATCGAATCGATCGGGAAGGTCGTCGCGATCGCCCCAAAGCCATAGCCGGCCGCCACGACCCCGGTCGCCAGGCCCCGCCGGTCGGGAAACCAGCGCACCATCAGGCCGATAATGCCGACATAAACGATCCCGGTGCCGATGCCGCAGAATAGGCCGTAGGTCAGATAGAGGCCGAGAAGGCTCGTCGCCGTGGAGGACAACACCCAACCCGCGCCGGACAACAGGCAGCCCAGCGCGATCAGCAGACGCGGGCCGAACCTGTCGACGAGATAGCCTTGCAGCGGCGACAGCCAAGTCTGCAACACGATCAGCAGCGAGAAGGTGACCTGAACCGCCGCCAGCGTGGCGCCGAGATTGTCTTGGAACGACTTGGTGAACAGGGTCCAGACATATTGTGGGCTGGAGATCGCCATCATCGCGATCAGGCCGAGCCCAAGCTGAACCCAGCGCGCCGACGAGGTCTTCGCGGCAATCGGCAGCGTTTCAGTCGTCTCTACGGCCATCCCCTCCCCCGATTTGCTCAAAACCGCCAATCGCCAAGCAAGCTGCGGACCAAGCGCGGCCGCTCTCGCAATTATGCGGAGCGGCGGCGAGATTATCGCGTTGGCGTGTATAATCGCCTAGCGCGAGTTGGCAAAGAGGGCGGCATGGGCGGGTGGACGCTCGACGACATCCCGTGGGACCGGTTCGATCCAAGCCGGGTCGATCCGGAACTCGTGCGGATCGTCAAGGCGGCAAGCCTGGTCGAGCACAACGGCGCCGCTTACGCGCATCACCTCTGCCGGATCTTCGCCGACGACCCCGAATTCCAGGCAATCGCGCGGCGCTGGGGCGAGGAAGAGGTTCAGCATGGGCGGGCCTTGGCCCGCTGGGCGGCGATGGCCGATCACAGCTTCGATTTCGCCGCCGCCTTCGCGCGCTTTCAGGACGGGTTCAAGGTCGATTTCGACAGCGACCGCTCGCGGCGGGGCACCCGCTCAGGCGAGATGATCGCGCGCTGTATCGTCGAGATCGGCACCAGCTCCTACTACAGCGCGATGCGGGAAGCGGCGCAGGAACCGGTATTGCAGGAGATCTGCCGGCATATCGCGGCCGATGAATTGCGGCATTACCGGCTGTTCTACAAAAACCTCGAACGCTATCTCGGGCGCGAGCGGCTGGGCCGGCTGGCGCGCCTCAAGGTCGCCCTGGGGCGCGTCGCCGAATCGGTGGACGACGAACTCGCCTATGCCTATTACGCGGCCAATGAATACGAGCGGCCTTATGAGCGCCGGCGGTACAGCCGCGCCTATGCCGGCCGCGCTTTTCCGCTGTACCAACCGCACCATATCGAGCGCGGCGTCGCGATGCTGTTGAAGGCCGTCGGCTTGACGCCGAACGGCTGGGTCGGCCGCCTCGCCAGCGGGATCGCCTGGCAAGCAATGCGCTACCGCGCCCGCCGGCTCGCCAAGATGGCGGCGTAGCTCTAATTCAGCCGAGGCGGGTGGCGTGATCGGCGAGAACCTGGGCGATCACCTGCGTCACCCGGCGGCCGGTTGGGATGTGCAGGAATTCGTTGGGGCCGTGCGCATTGGAATGCGGACCCAAGACGCCGGTCACGACGAATTGCGCCTGCGGGAACCGCTCGCCGAGCATCGCCATGAAGGGGATCGAGCCGCCCTCGCCCATATAGGCGGGCGGCATGCCGAAAGCCGCCTCCGAGGCGTGCGCCAACGACCTTTCGAGCCAAGGCGCCAGAGCCGGTGCATTCCAGCCGGTCGCGAAGGATTGGCGCTGAAATTCGACGCGGGCGCCTGCGGGCGGGCTGTCCTCAAGCAGTTTCTGCACGGTTGCGCCGGCGGCCTCGGCGTCGAGGGTCGGCGGCAGGCGCAGGCTCAATTTTGCGGTCGTGTAGGGCAACAGCACATTGCCGGCATCACCCGGCTGCGGCAGCCCGGAAATCCCGGTCACCGCGAGCTGCGGCCGCCAGCTGCGGTTTAAGACGAGCTCGGTCGGGTCATCCGACATCGGCTGCGTGTTGCCGGCGAAGGGAAACTTCACGTGGACATTCTCGCCGAGCGCGGCGGCGGCGCGCTTCGCCTGCTCCAAGCGCTCCGGCGGAACCTGGGCATAGAGCGAGGCGGGCTTGATCGCGCCGGTCGCCTCGTCCTCGAGCCGCGACAGGAGCTGGCGCAGGATGCGGAAGCTTGACGGCACGACGCCTGATGCGTCGCCCGAATGCACCCCCTCCTCCAGCACTTGGACGGTCAGCGTGCCGGCCGCCATGCCGCGCAACGACGTGGTTAACCAAAGTTGGTCGTAATTGCCACAGCCGGAATCGAGGCAGACGACGAGCGACGGGTTGCCGATACGCGCCGAGAGATGCTCGACATAGGGCGGCAGGTCGTAGCTGCCGGATTCCTCACAGGCTTCGATCAAGATGACGCAGCGCGCGTGCGGCGCAGCCTGCTCGCGCAGCGCGGCGAGCGCGGTCAAGGCGCCGAACATCGCGTACCCGTCATCGGCGCCGCCGCGGCCATAGAGCTTGTCGCCTTCGAGGCGCGGGATCCATGGCCCGTACCCCTCGGCCCAGCCGACCATCTCGGGCTGCTTGTCGAGATGACCGTAGAGCAGCACCGTGTCGCTATTCGCTTTCGAGCCACTGCCCGGTACCTCGATCAGGATCAACGGGGTGCGACCCGGCAGCCGCACCACATCGAGCGTCGCGCCCGACAAGGCGGCGAGCCGCTCGCGGGCCCAGCGCTCGAACATCGCAACGGCTTCTTCCATGTGGCCG
Organism: Pseudomonadota bacterium; assembly: GCA_046724035.1. Taxonomy (GTDB): domain Bacteria; phylum Pseudomonadota; class Alphaproteobacteria; order ATCC43930; family CGMCC-115725; genus DATARH01. The sequence continues at coordinate 3,659 of JBKOVT010000333.1, forward strand.
TGCGCCGCCCAATCCGGGTCGAAGGCGGGCGATTTGTTCGGAATGCGGATGTAATCGACAAGGGTCGGAACGATCGTATCGCCCCAGACCTGGTCGACAAACCGGCCGAGCTTGGCGCTATCGAGCATGCGGTAGGTCCTCTGTCCCGGAATGATCCCGATTGAGATTGCGTCGCCTGACTCGCAATGACAGCAAAAAAGCGGCGTCATTGCGAGGAGCGGAGCGAGGAAGCACTCTCGTGTCCATCGATAAACCTCGTGGATGCCCGATGATCTTGGTATTCGGCTCGATCAATATCGATCTCGTGGTGCCGGTGCCGGGATTGCCGAGGCCCGGCGAGACCGTGCTCGGCGGCGACTACCGGCTGTTGCCCGGCGGCAAGGGCGCGAACCAGGCGCTGGCGGCATGCCGCGCCGGCGGTTCCGTGATGATGGCGGGTGCTGTCGGCAAGGATGCCTTCGCCGGGGCCGCCCTCGAATTATTGCGGCAGGACGGGGCCGATCTCGCTCTCGTGCGGGAGGTCGCGAGGCCGACCGGGCTGGCCGCGATCATGGTCGGCGGGAGCGGCGAGAATTTGATCGCAGTGGCGTCCGGCGCGAATGCCGCGGTCTCTGCGGAATTTGTGCCCGATGACATGCTCGGGCCGCAGACGATCGTGCTGTGCCAGATGGAAGTGCCGACGGCGGAGACCACTGCGTTGATGCGGCGGGCCGCTCGCCGCGGCGCGCGCAGCCTTCTCAACCTCGCGCCCGCCATGCCGATCGACCCAGACCTGTTCGGCGAGCTCCATCTGCTCGTGGCAAATGAGGCGGAGGCCGCAAGCCTGGGCGATGATCCGGCGGCGATTGCGCGGAGGCTAAGGCAAGGCTTTGTCGTGACGCGCGGCGCCGCGGGATCGACCGGGTTTCTTCACGATGGCCGCCGGCTCGAGGTTCCGGCCTTGGCGATCGATGCCGTCGATACGACGGGCGCTGGCGACACCTTTATCGGCGTGCTGGCGGCCGGGCTCGATCAGGGGCTGGCGCTCCAAGCCGCGCTGCGCCGCGCCAGCGCCGCGGCGGGGCTCGCCTGTCTGGCGCAAGGCGCTCAGACCGCCATGCCTGACGCTACCGCGATCGATGCCGCGGTGGAGCGGCTACCGCAATGACGACAGATGCGGGTGAAACTCGGCGAGGAGATCGCAGTAAAGCTGCCGCTTGAACGGTACGATCAGCTCGGGCAGGCGCTCGGGCTCGACCCATTCCCAGGTGTCGAATTCCGCGTGTTCGGTCGCGGGATTGATATCGGCATCGCTGCCGGTGAAGCGCATCAGAAACCACTTCTGGCGCTGGCCGCGCCAGCGCCCGCTCCACATGCGCGGGACAATGTCCACGGGCAGATCGTAATGCAGCCAGCTTTCCGTCTCGGCGAGGATATCGGCCTTGTCGGTGCCGACCTCCTCCTTGAGCTCGCGGAACGCGGCCTCGCGCGGGCTCTCGCCGGGATCGATGCCGCCCTGCGGCATCTGCCACGCGGCCAGTCCTGCCGGCATATCGATGCGGCGCCCGATGAAAGCGAGCCCCGCAGCGTTGACGAGCATGATCCCTACGGCCGGCCGATAGAACGGCAGGTCGCTCTCGGACAGCATCGGCCGCGAGCGTCTGAGAGCGGCGGCTCAGTTCACCAGACGGCCGTTGAACAGCGCGATGCCGCGCAGCATGTCGACGGCGCGAGCGAGCTGGTAGTCGTCGGCGGTGCCGATGACCGCCGGATCGACGGCGCCCTGATCTGCCGCGCTGTCGTCTTTCTTATCGTCCTTTTTGTCGTCCTTCTTCGCGCTCTTATCGTCTTTCTTCTCGCCTGGCTTGTCGCCGGCCTTGGCGGTCTTATCGTCCTTCTTGTCGCCGGGCTTTTCTTCCTTGGCGATCTTGGCGGCCTCGACGACGATGTCGGGGTCGATGCCGCGCGCCTGGATCGAGCGGCCGGAGGGCGTGTAGTAGCGCGCCGTTGTCAGGCGCATCGCACCATGCCCCGCGAGCGGGATGATCGTCTGCACCGAACCCTTGCCGAAGGACTTCGTGCCGATCAGGACGGCGCGGTGATGATCCTGCAGCGCGCCGGCGACGATCTCGCTGGCCGAGGCGGACCCGCCGTTGATCAGCACCGCGACGGGCAGTCCGCTCGCGATATCGCCCGGCCGTGCGTTATAGCGCTGCGCCTCCTCGGCGCGCTTGCCGCGCGTCGAAACGATCTCGCCCTTTTCAAGAAACGCGTCGGAGACGGCCACCGCCTGGTCGAGCAAGCCGCCCGGGTTGTTGCGCAGATCGAGGATGACGCCGATCAGCTTGTTGTTGGCCTGCTGTTTTAGGTTCTTCATCGCGTTGTTGAGGCCGACATCGGTCTGCTCATTGAACGAGGTGACGCGGATATAGGCGATGTTGTTGCCTTCGAGATGCGAGCGGACCGACTGAATTTTGATAATCGCGCGAGTCAGCTTGACGTCGAACGGCTCCTGCCCCTCGCGGCGCACCGTCAAGTTGATGTCGCTGTTGACGGGCCCCCGCATCTTCTCGACCGCCTCGGGCAAGGTCAGGCCTTGCACCGGGTTCCCATCGAGATGGGTGATCAGATCGCCGGGCTTCAGGCCAGCATGCGCGGCCGGTGTGTCATCAATCGGCGAGACGACCTTCACGAGCCCGTTCTCCATCGACACCTCGATGCCGAGCCCACCGAACTCGCCGCGGGTCTGCACCTTCATATCGTTGAAGTTCTTGGAATTGAGGTAATTCGAATGCGGATCGAGCGCGGTCAGCATGCCGTTGATGGCGCCCTCGACCAGCTGATCGTCCTTGACGTCATCGGCGTAACCGTTGCGCACGATCTCGAAGACATCGCCAAACAGGTTGAGCTGCTTGTAGGTCTCGGCCGTATTCGCAGAGGTGGAGGCCGGCGACGCCGCGCCGACATCCTGATGCAGCCCGAATAAAATGAGCGTTGCGGCAGCCGCCGCGATCAGCCCCGATCGCTTCATTCACGCACCCTTTGGTCCCCGATCCTGTCGTCGCGCTGTGCCAGCCACGGTTGGGGATCGACCGGGCCGCCGTCGCGGCGCAACTCGAAATATATC
>JBKOVT010000047.1:0-10496 GCA_046724035.1 Pseudomonadota bacterium
GCGCGTGCTGCCCACGCTCTGGATTTGCGACGAGCGGCTGGAGAAATTGCTCGCCCGACGCAAGCCGTTCCTCACAGCCAAGCGCCTTCTGAGCAACCAGGTGTTCCGCGATCTATACGGCACCGACACGATCGAACCCGACCAGCGGCTCAAGATCACCAGCCTGACCTTCGTCTTCACCGATCTTCAGGGCTCGACCGAGCTGTACCAGCGGGTCGGCGACATCGTCGCCTTTGATCTGGTGCGGGCACATTTCCGGGTATTGAACGAGATCGTCGCGGCGGAAGGCGGTGCCGTGGTCAAGACAATCGGCGACGCAGTGATGGCAACCTTCCCCACCCCGGACCGCGCGGTCGCCGCCGCTTTGCGCATCCGCGACGCGATGCGCGCGCTTAACGCCGAGCGGGGCGGCGAGGACCTGCTGCTCAAGATCGGCATTCACGAGGGGCCGTGCCTCGCGGTCGTCTTGAACAACCGGCAGGACTATTTCGGTCAGACCGTCAACATCGCCGCACGGGTGCAGGGACTTGCGGATTCCCGCTCGATCTATGTCACCGGTCCGGTAGTGGGGCATCCGGTGACGGCGCACTTGCTGGCGACCAGCGGGGTCAACCCGGTGCCGCATCAGCGTCAGTTGCGCGGTATTCCCGAGGCCGTTCCGGTCTACGAAATCCCCTGACCCGAAATTCGCGGCCGTATACCGAATGAGACCGCCGGCCGGGCGGGGCGGGCCGCCGCGGATCGTCTATTTTTACCTCGCGGTCATCGTCGTCACCTGGGCCGCCAATTGGCCGATGATGAAGCTGGCGCTCGGCGACGCGCCGCCGCTTGTCTTCGTGCTGCTGCGCCTGGTCGGCACGATCGTTCTGCTCGCTCCGGCCTTGCGCGCGATGCGGGTGCCCTTGCTGCCGATCCCGGGCGAGCGCCTCGGGCTCTTTTGGGTTGGCCAGCTCCAGGTCGCCGCCTTTCTGGTGTTCGCGATCCTCGGCCTCTCGATCGAAGCCGCGGGCCGCGCGATCGTCCTGGCCTACACCTTCTCGCTATGGGCGATTCCGATCGGGCTGTTGCTTGGCGTCGAGCGGCTCGGCCGCTTCCATCTGATCGGCGCCGCGATCGGTTTTGCCGGGCTCGTGCTGTTTATGAACCCAGCGCTTGTCGATTGGACGAGCGCCCGGACACTGTTGGGCAATGCCTTTCTGCTGCTCTCGGCGATGACCTGGGCGCTCGGCAGTTGCCTGTATCGCCGCCGCATCTGGCGCACCCCCTTCTGGACGCAGACCTTCTGGCAGCTCGCGGTCAGCGCGCCCATCGTGATCGTTTTCGCCTTGCCGCAGATCGGCGGCGACCCGATCCATTGGTCGCCGGCCCTCTTTGCGATCCTCGCCTACAACTGGGTCGTTACGACCGCGCTCGGCTATTTCCTATGGGCGGTCGTGTTGACCGCGATGCCGGCCGCGGCGGCGGGGCAGGTCTTGGCGCTGACCCCGGTTGGCGGGTTTCTGATCTCAACCGCGATCTTCGGGGGCGCCGTTACTGCCGATGTCATCGTCGCGATCGCGCTGATCGTGGCCGGCATCATCCTGACGCTGCGCCGCTGATCCCTCCGTGCTAGCTTGCCGCAGACAGGCGAGGGAGGAGCGCAATGGCCAAGGGCATCCTGATCGCGGCGATGGATTTCTCAGATGTCGCGGAGGACGAGTTTCACGATTGGTACGACATGGAGCATGTCCCGGAGCGGCTGCGCGTCCCCGGTTTTCTGAATGCTGAGCGTTGGATCGGCAGCAAGAACCCGAAAATCTCGATCGCTCTTTATGATCTCGATGCTGTCGGCGTCCTGCACAGCCCGGCCTATCTCGCGGTCGGCGGCGCCAATGGCACGCCCTGGACCAAGCGGGTCACGGGCCGCACCCGCATGATCATCCGCCTCGAAGGCGAGCAGATCCGGCCGGGCGATGCGCTGGCGCCGTCGGGCGCCAATGCCTTGCTGCTGATCGCGATGAATGTCGCGCCGGAGCAGGAGGGCGAGTTCAACGAGTGGTACAACACGGAGCACCTGCCGCAGCTCGGCGCGGTGCCCGGCGTCTTGGCGGCTCGGCGCTACGGTGGCGCCGGCGCGACGCAGCGCTATGCGGCGATCTATCATTTCGCCCATCCCGATGTACCGAATTCCCAAGCCTGGAAGAGCGCGGCCAACACGCCATGGACCGAGCGCATGCGGCCGCATTTCCGCGATTTTCTGCGCATCGACGCCCGCCCTTACACCCGAAAAAACTGATCTGCCGTCGTCGCTCGCGACTACCAGCCGAGGCTCGATCGCAGCATGACGATGCCGGTCGCGGCGAGCGCGCCGGCGAACACCCGGCTCAGATTTTCGGCCCTGACATGCTGTGCGAGCCGCGCGCCGAACCAGGCCGCGACCGCCTGCGCCGGCGCGATGCAGGCCCACATCGACAGGTTGATCGAGCCGAGATTGCCCCCGTCCCATAGCGAAGCCGATCCGAATGCCGCGACGAGCGTCCCTGGCAGACTGACGACGACACCGACCGCCGCGGCGCGGCCGATGCTTTTGTGCATCGGCACGCCGGACAGCACCATGACGATGTTCGTCAGAATGCCGCCGCCAACGCCGGCAAAGCCTGAGACGACGCCGATGCTGATACCGGCGAGGTGGCGGAAATTGCCGTTTGGCGGCCGCTCAACAATCGGCCGGAAACGGGTCGGCGCGGCGAAGCGCACCGCTGCCATCAGCGTGAACAGACCGAACACCCCGGTCAGGGCGCTGCCACGGAGATGCGGCGCCACGAGCTGCGCGCCGACAACGCCGATCGCGATGCCGGGACCCCATTCGCGCAGAAAGGCGAGATCGGTATTGCCGGCCCGCCAATGGCTGAACGAGGAAGCAAGAGCGGCCGGCAGGATTGCGGCCAGCGAGGTGGCCACGGCGATATGCGCGGCCTGGTCGGCTGACGCTCCGGCGCTCACTAGGCCGTAATACATGACCGGCACGATGACGATGCCGCCGCCGATCCCGATCAGGCCCGCGAGCAACCCGGCGGCGGCGCCGGAGACGATGCCCAGGCTAATGAGCCACAAGACGCTCATTGCGGCCTCCCCCAATATTTGATTTGGCATACAGAAGAGCGGTTGCGGGCCTAGAAGCGGAGCCAGACCGCCACATCGTGTCGCCGCACATCCATGACACGCGCCAGCGCCTGCGCCGGGCGATGCGTCAGCGCGATGAGCACGACGCCGGTCAGCAGGCAGATCGCACCGGTAAGAATTTGTTCCATGGCTTCCTCCCCAGAAGCGCACTCGCCATCAACCAACAGGCGTATTTTTTGCTCGGGTGATCCGTGTCGTGGTGTGACGTACTTCACACTTCGGGAAAAATATCGTCGCCCGTGCTCGTCTCTTCTCGCTGACAGCTAAGCCTGATACTCAGCACGCTCAGGCGCGGAGCGGAGGAGGGATGGATGAACCGGCTCGACGGCAAGGTGGCACTGATTTCCGGTGCGGCTCGCGGCATCGGCGCGCAAACCGCCCGGCTGATGGTCGAGGCCGGCGCCAAGGTCGCGGTCGGCGATGTGCTCGACGAGCGCGCCCGTGACACGGCGCGAGGGCTCGGTGAGGCGGCGCTCTATGTGCACCTCGATGTGACGAGCGAAGCGGATTGGCAGGCCGCGATCGATGCCGTGCTCGGCCGCTGGGGGCGGCTCGACATCCTCGTCAACAATGCCGGCTTATTCCTGGGCAAGGACATCGAAACGGCAGCGCTCGAGGAATGGCACCGCCTGTCCGCGGTCAATCTGACCGGCGTCTTTCTCGGCACAAAGCTGGCGCTCTCGGCATTGCGCGAGACGGCAAAGACGAGCCCCGAGGGCAGCGTCATCGTCAACCTCGCCTCGACTGCCGGGCTCGTCGGCTCGACCCAGGACCCGCTCTATTCGATGACAAAGGGCGGCGTGACGCTGTTCACCAAATCCGCCGCCCTCGAATTTGCCCGCAAGGGATACCGCATCCGGGTCAACTCGATACATCCCGGCACGATCGACACCGATATGGGCGACCAGGTGCTCGTCACTCGGGCGCGCAATCTCGGCACCAACGATGTCGAGATGGCTCGGCGGCAGGTCATCGAGCGCCTGCCGATCGGCCGCATGGGGGTGCCCACCGATATCGCCAAGGGCATCGTCTTTCTCGCCTCGGACGATGCCGCCTTTATGACCGGCGCCGGGCTCGTGATCGACGGCGGCATCACCGCGCAATAACGCCGCGGCCGGACCGGGCGCAACCCGAGCCCGGCCGCTGCCGTTCAACTAAGAGGCGCGGCGGCATCGGATGAGGAAAGGTCATGGCGCTCAAATTCGTGGTCGGGCTGTTCGAATCGAAGGGGATCGCCGAGGACGCGGTGAACCGGCTGAAATACGAGGGCGTCGCGGCGGCCAACGTTTCCCTGCTGCTGATGCACGAAACGACGGCGGGGGTGCCGGCGGCGGTAAGCCCCGAGCTGGCGGCGCTCGAAGTCGACCCGTTTATCGTCGGCGATGTCCGCGAGGGCTACGCGCCCTTTATTCATAACGGCGAGACCGCGGTGTTTGTGCGGACCCATTCCGACGACGAGATCGATCTCGCGGTCGCGACGATCCGGCTTTACGCGCCGATCAAGATCAAGGTCGTCGCGAGCGGCGAGGGCGCGCCCCTTTCCCACGACATTCTGTAGCCGCCTGACCGCCGTCGCGCCATCATGAGCGGATGGCGCGGACAGCATCGCAAACCAGCGAGGACAGCGAGGTCCTCGCGGGGCTCGTCGAACGGGTCGTGTTTCACAGCCCCGAGACCGGCTTCTGCGTGCTGAAAATCGAGGCGCGCGGCCGGCGCGAGCCGGTGACGATCGTCGGCCATGCGCCCTTGATCTCGGCCGGCGAATTCGTGCAGGCGAGCGGCAGCTGGGCCAATGACCGCACCCATGGTCTGCAATTTCGCGCCTCCTTCCTGAAGGGGACGGCGCCGACGACCCCGGCCGCAATCGAGAAATATCTCGGCTCGCGGATGATCCGCGGCATCGGGCCGGTCTACGCGAAAAAGCTTGTCGCGGCCTTTGGCGATTCGGTCTTCGAGGTCATCGAGAACAACCCGGGCAGGCTGCGCCGCGTCCCCGGCATCGGCGCCAAGCGCGCCAAGCAGATCGCGGCGGACTGGGCGGCGCAGCGCACGATCCGGGAGATCATGCTGTTCCTGCACGAGCATGGCGTCGGCACCGCGCGCGCCATCCGCATCCACAAGCTTTACGGCGCCGATGCGGTACGGCTGATCTCGCAGGACCCATACCGGCTCGCGCGCGATATCCGTGGCATCGGCTTCAAGAGCGCCGACCAGATCGCGATGCGGCTCGGGATCGACAAGACCGCGATGATGCGGGTGCGCGCCGGCATCTCGCACGCGCTGGCCGAGGCGATGGACGACGGTAATTGCGGTCTGCCGGTCGAGGAGTTGCTGCCGTTCACGGAGAGCTTGCTCGAGGTGCCGGCGAACCTGGTCGAGATCGCGCTTGCCGAGGAGATCGCCTCCGGCGCTGTCGTCGCCGACGAGGTCGAAGGCCGGCCCTGCGTCTTTCTCGCATCGCTCTACGAGGCCGAGCGCGACATCGCGGCCCGCCTCACCGCGCTTGCCGTCGGCAGCCCGCCCTGGCCGGCTATCGATGCCGAGAAGGCCATACCCTGGGTCGAGCATCGCACCGGCCTTATTCTCGCCGACAGCCAGAGAGAGGCAATCCGAGTTGCGCTCGGCGCCAAAGTCCTGGTCGTCACCGGCGGACCCGGTGTCGGTAAGACGACGCTGGTCAATTCGCTGCTCAAGATCCTGCGCGCCAAATCGGTGGATGTGGCGCTGTGCGCGCCGACGGGCCGCGCTGCGAAGCGCCTCGCCGACAGCACTGGCCTGGAGGCGATGACGATCCACCGCCTGCTCGAAGCCGACCCTTCCACGGGCGGCTTTCGGAGAGACGAGTCATACCCGCTGGAATGCGATCTTCTCGTCATCGACGAAACCTCGATGGTCGATGTGCCGCTGATGCGCGCCGTGCTGCGCGCCTTGCCGGAAAAAGCGGCGCTGTTGCTGGTCGGCGATGTTGATCAGCTGCCCTCGGTCGGGCCGGGGCAGGCCTTGGCCGACATCATCGCCTCGGGCGCCGTGCCGGTCGTGCGCCTCACCGAGATCTTTCGGCAATCGGCAGAGAGCCGCATCATCGCTAACGCGCACCGCATCAATCGCGGCGAGATGCCTGAGCTGGACCCGGTCGAGGGCGGCGATTTCTTTTTTGTCGAGGCGGCCGACGCTGAGGACGGCGTGCGCAAGATCCTCGCGCTCGTCAAGGACCGCATCCCGAAACGCTTCGGCTTGGATCCCATTCGCGACATCCAGGTGCTATCGCCGATGAACCGCGGCGGGCTCGGCGCTCGCTCGTTGAACCTCGAATTGCAGCAGGCCCTCAACCCGCCGGGTGAGGCGCGCATCGAGCGCTTCGGCCAAGTGTTCGGCCCGGGCGACAAGGTCATGCAGATCGAGAACGATTACGACCGCGATGTCTATAATGGCGATCTCGGGATTGTGACGGGTCTCGATGCCGAGAGCGGCGAGCTCGCGGTCGATTTCGAGGGCCGCATCGTCAGCTATGAAAGCGGCGAACTCGACGAGCTGGCGCTCGCCTATGCGACGACGATCCACAAGAGCCAGGGTTCGGAATACAACGCGGTGGTCATCCCGCTGACGATGCAGCACTACCCAATGCTGCAGCGCAATCTCGTCTATACCGGCGTGACGCGCGGCAAGCGCCTCGTCGTCATCGTCGGACAGAAGCGCGCGCTCGCGATGGCGGTTCGCGGCGCCGGCGACAAACGCCGCTGGTCGAAACTGCGCGAGCGGCTCCGCGAGGCAGCGCAAGCACAAACGGCTGGCCCTGGCGGGCCAGCCGTTCGCTAGGCTTCCCTCCGTAGGAGAGAAGCGGACCGCTACTTCAAATTAGCGGATGACCTCGATGACCTTGCGATCGGTCGGGTCGACGACGACGGTCTGATCGCCGATCACGCTATAGCGGTATTTCGCATAAGGCGCAGTCGACGGGAACGAACGCAGCTCGACGGTCGGGGGGACCGGCGCGCCGACCGCGACCTGCCAGCCCGCCGGCGGCGGTACGTGCGTCACCTTTTCCTTCGTGACGTATTCCTTGATCTCGCTCCGCCACGCCGGCTGGAACGTGGTCGTGGTGGTCGTCGTGCTCGTGGTGCTGCCGCTCGTCTGCGCCAGGGCGACGCCCGCAAAGCTGGCGAGCACCGCCGCAAGGAGAATCTTTTTCATGAGCTATCCTTCTGGGTTTACCGATTACCTCAGGTGAAAAACCACCGTAGCCAGCGACAGTTCCTGTGCGTGTTGTCGGATTCCGCTATGTTGAGGCGCAAAGAGGATTAGCGGGTGAATAGCATGTCGAGTTTGCATCCGCAGATTGAGGCGGTCCGAAAGGCCCAGGCCGCGGCCGGGCTGCGCCCCATCGAGGCGCTGACCCCGGCGGACGCGCGCGCTCAAATGCAAGAAACCGCGCGGAGCCGCAAGGCCGAGCCCTTGCCGGTAGGGCGCGTGCAAGAGCGCGCGATCCCGGGGCCCGGCGGTCCTATCCGGCTGCGCTTCTATTGGCCGAAGGAGGCCGATGCCGGTAATCCTGTGCCGGCCATCGTCTATTACCACGGCGGCGGTCACGTGATCGGCAGCCTTGATACGCATGATTTCATCGCGCGCAATCTGTGCGCCGGCGCCCGGGCGCTCGTCGCTTCTGTCGATTACCGCATGGGACCCGAGCACAAATTTCCCGCTGCGGTCGATGACAGCTTTGCAGCACTCGAATGGGTGCACGCCAATGCCGGCGGGCTCGGCGCCGATCCCGACCGGTTCGGCGTCCATGGCGACAGCGCCGGCGCCAACCTCGCCGCTGTCGTCGCACTGATGGCGCGGGATGCTGGGCAGCCGCGATTGCGCCTGCAATCGCTCGTCTATCCGGTCACCGACTACACGATGTCGATGCCGAGCTACGACAGATTCGCGACCGGCTATGGCATCCTGACGCGCGAGGCGATGCTGTGGTTTCGGAATCACTATCTGCGCCGCCCCGAGGACGCAGAGGATTGGCGGGCTTCGCCGCTCAAGGCGGCGAGCCTTGCCGGAACCGCGCCGGCGCTCGTCATCACCGCCGAATGCGATGTTTTGCACGATGAGGGTGAGCGCTACGCCGCGGCATTGCGCGACGCCGGCGTGCCGGTCGAGTACCGCGACTATGCAGGCATGATCCACGCCTTTTTCGGCATGGTGCCGCTGGTCGACGATGCGATGAACGCGCAACGCGCGGTGTGGGCCGCCTTCAAGCGCGCCTTCGCGAGTTGATCCGTCGTCCCGGCGAAAGCCGGGACCCACTCTGCAGTCGCAGCGACGCTTGAATGGTGGATTTCGGCCTTTGCCGGGATGACGACCGGAGCAGGGCAGGGAGGCGTCTGGAAGTTGTCTGCTCTGCATGACATCGAGGCCAGCCCCCCGCGGCTCACACTGGGCGCGCTGTTCGGCGCCTTTCTGAAAGTCTCGATGTACGGCTTTGGCGGGCCGATCGTCTGGGCCCGCCGCATCATCGTCGAAGAGCGGGGTTGGCTTGGCGAGGCTGAATTCGCCGACATCCTGAGCTTCTGTCAGTTCCTCCCCGGCCCGAACGTCGTCGGTGTCACGGTCTGCATCGGTGCGCGGTTTCGCGGCCCGGCGGGCGCCTTGGCCGCGCTCGCCGGCTTTATCCTGGTTCCGTGGACGGTCGGCTTCGCGCTGGGCGCGATGCTGCTGTCCTATGCGCAGACGGCCGTGCTGCAGGGATTTTTGCGCGGCATCGCAGCGGCAGCGGCTGGACTGATCATCGCGACCGGCATCCGCCTGCTGATGCCGCATCGTCCTCGGCCGGTCGCGCTCGCCATTGCCGCGCTCGCTTTTGCCGGCCTCGCGGTGCTGCGCTTGCCGCTGCTGATTGTTGTGCTCGGGCTTGTGCCGCTGTCGATCGCGCTGGCGCGCCCGCAACAAGCGCCCGCGCGATGAATCCGTCCGGTGCCTCCGCCCCACTGGTTGGGCATATTGCATTGCTGGCGATGATCAGCTTTGGCGGGGTGCCGGGGGTCCTCCCCGATCTGCGCGATTTCGTGGTCGGCGCGAATGGCTGGCTGACCGACCGAGAATTCGCCAATTGCTTTGCGGTCGTGCAGGCGATCCCCGGCCCCAACATGATCTTGATGATGAGTTTTATCGGCTGGAAGGTCGGCGGCTTGCCGATCGCGATCGCCAGCGCGCTCGTAACGTTCGTGCCGCCCTGTGCGCTCGCCTATACCGCGTTCGGCTTTTGGGACCGCTTCCGCGACGCGGCCTGGCAGCGACGCATTCGGCGCGGGCTCGCCCCGGTGACGATCGGGCTCATCATCGCCGGCGGCTACGTCATGGCGCGCACCGGGTCCGGCTGGGCGAGCCTCGTGGTCACGGTAGCGGCGGTCGGGCTGATGCTCGCGACCCGGATCAACCCGCTATGGCTTGTCGCCTCGGGCGGCGCGCTCGGTGCCCTGGGGCTGCTTTAGCGGCTGCTTGGCGATACGTGCCTGCGGCGTCCTGCCGTCTCGCCGGAGATGAGCCCGGGCACCATGTGAAAATGGTACCCGACGCTTGTCCGAAATCATGGCCCCTTTCGACGACATCACCGAACCGGCGATCGCCGCTCTGGTCGAGCGGTTTTATTCAAAGGCCCGGCGCGATCCGATGATCGGCCCGGTGTTTAGCGCCGCGGTCGAGGATTGGGACACGCATCTGCGCAAATTGTGTGATTTCTGGTCGTCGGTGATGCTGACGACCGGCCGCTACAAGGGCAATCCGATGGCGGCGCATGTTAAGCACCCGATCGAGCCCGCTTTCTTCGATCGCTGGCTTTTGCTATGGCGGGAGACTGCGGCCGAGCTGTTTGCGCCACCCATCGCCGAGCGCTTCCGCGACAAGGCCGAGCGGATCGCCGAGAGCCTCAAGCTGGCGCTGTTCTTCCGCCCAGGCGCGAGCCGCGCCCAGGCATCATAGTCCCCGGCATCGTAGTCCCTGGGTTGTCGTCCTAGTCCCCCGAGGCCGAAGCCACTGGGGTGAACCGCGCGTCCCCCCAATTTCTGCTGCCCACGGTTAGCCTGACAGGCGTGGTCAGCCCTTTGGCAAACTCCGGTTGATCGGCGGCCGTTGGCACCGCGGCCGGTTTGTATTTGCGGGCGAAACTGTCCACGGCCTGCTCAATCCCCGTGACTTCCGCCAGCTCGGCATCGATCGCCTTCAACTCCTCGGCGTGCCGCGCCTCGAGCACCCTCAACTCTTCGGCATGCTGAGCCTCGGCCGCGCTGCGGCGCTGGATCAAGTCGTCCTTGGCGCGGCGAATGTCGTCGGGGGTGAGGGTCCACATT
>JBKOVT010000063.1:0-4948 GCA_046724035.1 Pseudomonadota bacterium
GCGCGCAGATCGCTCAGGCTGTCGACCGGCGGCACCGGGAAATAGCCGCCCTTGATCGGCGGCCGGTGGCCGGTATTGCCGTCGGGGTATTGCTTGGCGCTGACGTAGGGACCTTCCTCGCTGTCGATCTCGTACATCGCGCCGTTCATCGTGCTGCTGTAGCGCACATCGTCGAACACGAAGAACTCGGCCTCGGGCCCGAAATAGGCCGTGTCGCCGATGTTGGTTGAGACCAGGTGCTGCTCGGCTTTCTTGGCGATCGAGCGCGGATCGCGGCCATAGGGCTGTCCGGTCAGCGGCTCGTGCGTGTCGCAGAACACGATAACCGAGGTCTGCGCCGCAAACGGGTCGAGAACGGCCGTCGCGCAATCCGGAACCAGCAGCATGTCCGACTCGTTGATCGCCTTCCAGCCGGCGATCGATGAGCCGTCGAACGGCACGCCCTCACTGAGGAACTCGTCATTGATTGTGCGCACGTGATGGGCCAGGTGCTGCCACTTGCCGCGCGGGTCGGTGAAGCGGAAATCGACGTATTTGGCGTCGTGCTCCTTGATCAGATCGAGAACTTGTTTCGTATCGGCCATCGCACGGTTCCGTGTGTTTAAGGTTGAGGGATTAAAGAAGCTCTCGCGACGGCCGCGATTGCCGCCCGGCCAGCCCTTCCGGGGCGGGCGCGGCGCCGCCGCTCGCAGTCACAAGAAAGTCTCGCGCCAAGGCTGTCAAGTCCGCGAGAGAACGCACTGAGCCCGGACTCCCCGGTCAAATCGCATCGGCTCAAATCGCATCGGGGCCGCGCTCTCCGGTACGGATGCGGATCGCCTCGTCGATCGTCGAGACAAAGATCTTGCCGTCTCCGATGCGGCCGGTATGGGCAGCCTGCTGGATTGCCTCGACGGCACGCTCGACCATCGATTCCTCCATGACCACCTCGATTTTGACCTTGGGCAGGAAATCGACGACGTATTCGGCGCCCCGATAGAGCTCGGTGTGCCCCTTCTGCCGGCCAAAGCCCTTAGCCTCCGTCACCGTGATACCCTTGATTCCGACCTCGTGAAGCGCCTCTTTTACCTCGTCGAGCTTGAACGGCTTGATGATCGCTTCGACCTTCTTCATCGATCCACTCTCTGTGCGGGTGGCCCCGCGCTGATCCAAAGACAGAGCATAACCCATGCCAGGGCAGCGGGCGACGATAGCGGCGGCCGATCGGGTTTTCTGCCACTGAATTAGGCAAATCGGAGCGATTATGCCTAATTTTTACGCGGCAGATTGCCGAGAAAGTAGCGGATGCGCTCAATCGCCTCACTGATCGCCTCGACACTGCTGGCATAGGAAAAGCGCACGTAATCCTCGCCGAACGCGCCAAAGCTCGTGCCGGCGATCGTCGCGACCCCGGCCTTGTCGAGGAGCGCGCCCTGGATTTCCCGGGCGCTGTAGCCGGTCCCCGAGATGTTCGGGAAGGCATAAAAGGCCCCGCCCGGGTTGACGCAACGGATCCCCGGCAGCGAGTTCAACGCGGTGACGATGACCTCGCGCCGCGCGGTAAAGGCCTTGACCATGAGCTCGACAGGCTCGCGCGGGCCTTCGAGCGCCGCGATCCCGGCCCATTGCGTCGCCGCGTTGACGCAGGAATGGCAGTTGATCGCCAGCCGCTCGGCATGGGGAAACAGCGCCTTCGGCCAGACGCCGTACCCCATTCGCCAGCCGGTCATTGCATAGGTCTTGCTCCAGCCGTCGAGCAGGATGACCTGCTCGCGGATGGAGGGATAGGAGAGCAGGCTGACATGCTCGGCGCCGTCATAGAGGATCTCGCCATAGATCTCGTCGCTCATCACCGCGACATGCGGGTTCTTTTCGAGCCCGGCGACAAGCCGGTCGAGCTCCGCGCGCGGCACGACTCCGCCTGTCGGATTGGCCGGGCTGTTGATGATCAGGAGCCGCGTCTTCGGCGTGATCTTCGCCAGCACCTCGTCGGCGCTGAACGAGAATCCCTTGCTCTCATGCAGAGGCACCGGCACCGGCGTCGCGCCGGAAAATTTGATGACGCTTTCGTAAATCGGGAAACCGGGGTTCGGGTAGAGAATCTCGACCCCGGGCTCGCCGAACGTCATGATCGCGAAGAACATCGTGACCTTGCCGCCCGGCACGACCAGCACCTGGTCGGGCGACACCTCGACCTTGTGCCGCCGCCACAGATCGGCGGCGACCGCGGCGCGCAAGGGCGGGATGCCGTTCGCCGGGGTGTAGCCGTGATGCCCGTCGGCTAAGGCCTTGCGGCCGGCCTCGACGATATGCGGCGGGGTCGGAAAGTCGGGCTGGCCGATGCCGAGATTGATGATCGAGCGGCCCTGCGCCGCCAGCGCATTGGCGCGCGCCAGCACCTCGAAGGCGGTTTCGGTGCCGAGCACCCCCATCCGGCCGGCCATTTCCAACATGCGCATGCTCCGTCACACACTACGCCCAACCTTGGGCCATCCCAGGCGGAAACCTAGTTGCGCAGGGCGGAAAAGCGAAGCGCATTCCACCCCTTCCGCGGCGCCCGCTAACGGCGGCATGCGCGGCGCTCTTCCGCGCTAGGGCGCTTGCTCAGTTCGGTGTCGCGATGAAGAAGAGGCGCGGATAGGGGAGCAGGATCCTGCCATCGCGTTGCGGCGGAAAATGCTCGGCAAGGAGCGCGGCATATCGTTCGAGAAAAAGGGCCTCTTCGTGCTCGTCGAGGCGCGCTAGAAACGGGCGCAGCCCGGTGCCGCGCAGCCAGGCGATGATCGCGTCCACCCCGTCCATGACCTGGATGTAATTGGTCTCCCACAACGCGATGTGGCGGCACTTTGGCGCGAGGCAGTTGTAATAGAATTCGGGCGGCTTGACCGGCGAGGGGTCGCGCGCACCGGCGAGGCGGTCGCGCCACGGCCCTTCGGCCGCAACCTGCCGCATCAGCCGGTGCGTCGCGAAATCGTGGTTGCGCGGCATCTGCACCGCGAGAACGCCTTCCGCCGTGACGGCTTCGATCAGCCGCGGCAGCAGGCGCTCGTGGTCGCCGACCCATTGCAGCGCCGCATTCGAGAAGACGAGATCGTAGCGTTGGGCCGGCGCCCAGCTCGCGATGTCGCCGACGACGAACTCGATGCCGGGATAATCGCGCCGCGCTGCCGCCAGCATGTCGGGCGAGCTGTCGAGCCCGGTGATCGCCGCTTCAGGCCAGCGGTCGCGCAGAAGGCTCGTGCTGTTGCCGGGACCGCAGCCGAGATCGACGATACGCCGCGGCGCCGCGCGATCGGTGCGCGCCAAGAGATCGAGCGCGGGCTGTGTGCGCTCATCGGCGAAGCGCAGGTACTGCTTGGCATCCCAACCATGCATTGACGATCCCCAACTGAACCGATGGCGTAAGCTGCTATCACGCGAACTGCTATTGTCGCATCCCAACCGAGACCAGAACGCAGCCGCTGCCGGCTGTCGGGATCAGCACGTCACGATAGCCGTTTTTCGTCTCGACGACCGGTAGGGCGCGCAGCGTCGCGATTGTATGCCCCTCCTTGATCAGCGAGGCTTGCAGCGCGCTGCAAGATTGCGCGAAGGGGTAAATCTGCACGGTGCTGCCCTCGCATTTGCCGGAGCCGAGCGGTGCGGCGAACAGGATTGCCGCTCCGTTCGGGGTCGCCTTGTTGTTGGCGTAGTTAAGCCCGACGATCGAGAGGAACAGGTTGTCGTTCGGCGCTGCCGTCGACCAGCTCGAGATCGCTGTATGGGGTGCGTCGATGACCGCAGCGGATTCGCCGACGATCGTATCCATGCAGGTCGCGATCTTGGCGCCTTGTGCGTGCAGCACCGGCTGAAATTCGCCGACCGCGGCTTGCGGGCCCTGCGGCTGCGGCGCCGGCCCTTCGGCAGGAGCCGTGGGGGCCGGCGCGGCCGCCGGCTTTCCATTGGCATCGCTCTTCCCCGTTGCAGCGCCACTTTTCGCAGCAGGAGCGGCCGTATGCTCCTTCTGCGCCAGGAGCGGAAAGGAGGCAAGAAGAAGCGCCGCCGCACAGGCGGCGCACCGGCCGGCAGTTTTCCACAGCATCATCGTTTCGGCTCCGCGCGTTGTTCGCGCGGCAACTTACCATCTGATGCTGACGCCGACGCGGCCGCCGATATCGCCGTGATTGACCCCAACGCCAAGGGAGCCGTTCAGGGTCGCATTGTCGCTGAGACGGAACGCGACGCCGCCGGCCAGCGCGGTCTCGCCGCGATAAAGGCCGACATTGGCCGAGACGGCGTAGAGCTTCGACTCCGGCACCGCGATCCCGCCCATCGCCATCGCGGTCGCGATGCCGCTATCGGCGCGCTTGGCGCTCTGGTTTACTTGGCCGACCGTCGCCGCGTCATTCAAGGCGATGCCGGGGGCGATGTTTGTCAGCCGCCGTCCGCCCAAGGAGACCGTGTTGGGCTGGTCGGCGACCGTGTTGTTGCCGATCGCGACCGAGTTGGTCGCCAAAGCCTGAGCGCCTTGCCCCAACGCCACCGAGTTCGTGCCCGAGGCGACCGCGCCTTGGCCGCCGCCGACTGCGGTCGAACCGTCGCCTGAGGCATGTGCCGCTTGCCCGAGCGCCAAGGAGCCATTGCCCGATGCGGTAGCGGCTTGTCCAAAAGCCGAGGCTTCGGTGCCGGTCGCCATCGCGCTTTGCCCGACGGCGGTCGAGAAATCGCCGCTGGCAACACTCGACTGCCCGGCGGCAAACGCGAAATTGCCGGTTGCTCGCGCCCCGACCGCGAGGGCGGAGGAGGCGATGCCGGTCGCCACTGGCGGCGGCAGGTTGAAACTGTTGACCCCGGTAAAGCCGAGCTGCGAGACCGTCGCGACATCGCTCGGCGCGGTGCCTGGCGCGACATTGACGATACGGCGCAAGGCGGTCGAGGTGCCGACCGAGACGGTGTTGGCCTGATCGGCGACGGAGCCGCGTCCCAACGC
>JBKOVT010000380.1:0-18219 GCA_046724035.1 Pseudomonadota bacterium
TGGCGCACGAGCTCGCGGGCCAACGCCTCGGCCGGGAACAGATGGCCGCCGGTGCCGCCCGCCGCCAACACAAAATTGAGCTCGGAAGCGGCGGTCACACTTCGGTCCCGCCGAGACGCCGCCGCGTCAGCGCCAGCATCATCCCCATGCCGAGCGCCAAGGCCAGCATCGACGAGCCGCCATAGGACAGAAACGGCAACGTCATGCCTTTGGTCGGGATCAGATGCAGGCTGGAGGCCATATTGATGACCGCCTGCAGCCCGAATTGGATCAGTAGCCCTGTCGCCGATAGCAGCACAAACAGATTGCCTTCCTGCAGCAGGCGCGAAAAACCGCGCAGCACGATAAAGGCGAAGACGGCGACGATGACCATGCAGACAACGAGCCCGAACTCCTCGCCGGCGACGGCAAAGACAAAATCCGCATGCGCATCCGGCAGTACGTCCTTGACGGTCCCTTCGCCCGGCCCGCGGCCCCACAGGCCGCCATTGGCAAACGCTTCGAGGGAGCGGTTGACCTGATAGCTGTCGCCTGCCGCCGGATCGAGGAAGCGGTTGATGCGGCTTGTCACATGCGGTAGCCACAGATAGGCCCCGACGCCGCCACCGAGCCCCACGAGGGTCCCTACCGCGACCCAATAGAGGCGCAGCCCTGCCATAAAGAATTGGGCAAACCAGACGACGGCGACCACGACAGCCATGCCGAGATCGGGCTGCTTCAGGAGCATCAGCACGATCGCGAGGAACAGCGCGATCGAGATCGCATTTCCGGGAAAGCGCGGCTGCTGCTTTTGTTCGGCGAACAGCCAAGCGGCGACGATCGTGAAGCAGGGCTTCAGGAACTCGGAAGGCTGCAGCGACAGGCCGGGCAGATTGATCCAGCGCCGCGCGCCCTTGATTTCCGCGCCGATGACAAAGGTCAGCACGACGCCGACGAGCGCGACCGCAAAGCCGATCAATGCAACGCGCCGCACCTGCCGCGGCCCGAGCAACGAGACGCCGAGCATGATCGCCAGCGCCAACGGCACGACGACCATGTGCCGCTCGGCGAAATGCAACGGCGTATAGCCGAGCCGCTCGGCGACCGCGGGGCTTGCCGCCAGGCTCATCAGCGTTCCGAACCCGAGCAGCAGCGCCAGCGCGCCGAGGCTCCAGCGGTCGACCGTCCACCACCAGCGCGCCACCGGGCTCTGGTCGATGCGCGCGAACATCATGATGCGGGTGTCGCCCCCAGTTCGCTGACAAGGCGGCGGAACGTATCGCCGCGTTCTTCGAAATTCTTGAACTGGTCGTAGGAAGCGCAGGCCGGCGACAACAGCACGACCGCGCCGGGGACACCGTCGCGCCGCGCCTTCTCCGATGCCGCGCTGACCGCCGTTGCGAGATCGCCGCAGCGGGTGAAGGGGACCGAACCGTCGAGCGTCGCGGCAAACTCCTCGGTTGCGCGGCCAATCAGAAAAGTGTGCCGCAGTCGCCCAAAATGCGGCGCGAGCGGGGTGATCCCGCCGGCCTTGGGCAGCCCGCCGGCGATCCAATAGATCGCCGGGTAACACAGCAGCGCCTTTTCGGTCGCATCCGCGTTGGTAGCCTTTGAATCGTTTATATAGCGTATGCCGTCTATCGTGCCTACCAGTTCTTGCCTATGCGCAAGGCCCGGAAAGGAGCAGATCGCGGCCGTCGCGACGGCCGTTTCGATGCCGCAGGCGCGGGCGGCGGCATAGGCGGCGCAGGCATTCTGCCAGTTGTGGGCGCCGGGCAACCGCTCGGCGAGTCCGAGGTCGAGGACGCGGCGGGGTGTGCCCTCCATCGCGTCGACGAGCCAGCCTTGATCGACGTAAACCCCGCCGGGAGCCGGCTGCAGAACGGAGATTGGCACGACCCTCGCGGGACCGCTGCGCCGCAGCTCCTCGCAGAGATCCCGGCAGATCGCATCGTCGATCCCGATGATGGCCGCCGATTTCTCATCCTGGCGCGCGAAAATCTGCCGCTTGGCGGCGATATACCCGTCCATCGAGCCATGCCGGTCCAGGTGGTCGGGGGTGATGTTGAGCAAGACCGCGACATTGAAAGTGAGGGAGGCGATCAGCTCGAGCTGAAAGGAACTCGCCTCGATGACGTAGATCCCATCGCGGCCGAGCGGCGCAAAGGAGAGCGCCGGCGTGCCGAGATTGCCGCCCACCTCGACCGCCCGTCCGGCACTCGCGAGGATGTGGCCGATCAGCGCGGTCGTCGTCGATTTGCCATTTGTACCGGTTATTCCAACATAGCGGGAATCGGGCTGAGCGCGGCCCAGGAGTTCGAGATCGCCGATGATCTCGGCGCCGGCCTCACGCGCGCGCAATACCGCCGGATGCGGCTCCGGAAAGCTGTGCGGGATGCCGGGCGACAGCACCAGGGCCGGAATGTTGCGCCAATCGGCTGCTGTCAGATCGTGCAGGGGAAGCTCCGCGGCCAGGCTGTCGCGAACTGTCGCGTTGTCGTCCCAGGCCAGGACCTTGGCGCCCCCGGCGGCGAGCGCGTCGATTGCGGCGCGCCCGGATTTGGCGAGCCCCAACACACCGACCGGCCGCCCGCGAAAGCTGTCGACGACAATCATGACAACCTGCCGAAGCTTCCCTATCGCAGTTTCAGTGTCGCAAGGCCGGCGATCGCCAGGATCGCAGCGATGATCCAGAAGCGAATGACGATGGTCGGCTCGGACCACCCCTTCTGCTCGAAGTGATGATGCAGCGGCGCCATCCGGAACACGCGGCGGCCGGTCAGCTTGTAGCTGATCACCTGAACGATGACCGAGACCGCCTCGAGCACAAACAACCCGCCGACGATCGCGAGCACCAATTCGTGCTTGGTGACAATGGCGATCGTGCCCAGGGCGGCGCCGATCGACAAGGATCCGGTGTCGCCCATAAAGACGCTGGCGGGGGGTGCGTTGAACCACAGGAAGCCGAGCCCTGCCCCAACCATCGCGCCGCAGAACACGGTCAGCTCATCGACGCCGGCGACGTGAGGCAGCTGTAGGTAGGTCGCGAAGGTCAGATTGCCGACCATGTAGGCGATAAAGGCGAAGCAGCCGACCGCCATCATCGAAGGCACGATCGCGAGTCCGTCGAGCCCATCGGTCAGATTGACCGCATTGGAGGCGCCGGCGATGACGAGCACGCCAAAAATCAGAAAGAACCAGCCGACATTGAGGAGCGCGCTCTTGGCGAACGGGATCGCAATCGTGTTCGCCATCGGCTGGCGCATGATGAAGGCGACCGCGATACACGCGCCGAGAGCGATCAGGATTTCGAGGAGGAGCTTGACCTTGCCGGGCACGCCGTGATGCGAACGCCGCGTCAATTTCCGGAAATCGTCGAGAAACCCGATCAGCCCGAAGCTGACGGTCATCCACAGCACGATCCAGACATAGGGATTGCCGAGATCGGTCCACAGCAAGGTCGAGGCGGTCAGCGCCAGCAAGATCAGAAACCCGCCCATCGTCGGGGTTCCCTTTTTGCGGACGAGATGGCTCTGCGGCCCGTCGCTGCGGATCGGCTGCCCCTCGCCCTGCATCGATTTAAGCCAGGCGATAATCTGGGTGCCGAATATGAGGCTGATCAGCAGCGACGTGAAAAAGGCGCCGCCCGCGCGGAAGGTGATGTAGCGGAACAGGTTCAATGCGTGAAACTGTTCGGCGAGCGGCGACAGGATCAGATAGAGCATGCGACTACGCTTTGATTAGCATCGCTGGATTTGGCATCGCTGGCCGATGCGGCCGCCGGGCGATGCTGCCGACACGACCGAGAAGAACGTGAAAGAGCGCCGCGACCGCCGAGCGGCCGCGACGCGGTTAGGCATAACGATATCGGCCGGCCGCGACAACCGGATCGCGGTCATCTGCCAAGACCCGCCGCGATGATCTCGCGCGCCACCGCGGCATCATCGAAGGGCAATGTCGTATTGCCGATAATCTGGCCGGTTTCATGGCCTTTTCCGGCTATGACGAGAATATCGCCGCGGCGCAGTTCGGCGATGGCCGCCGAAATGGCGTCGCGGCGATCGCCGATCTCGATAGCGCGCGGCGCCGCCGCGAGGATCGCACGACGAATCTCCTGGGGCTGCTCGCTGCGCGGATTGTCGTCCGTGACATAGACGAGGTCGGCGAGCTCGCTCGCGACCTGGCCCATTTGCGGGCGCTTGCCGCGGTCGCGGTCGCCGCCGGCGCCGAACACGACCGCGAGCCGTCCTTCGACATGCGGCCGCAACGCGGAGAGGACCGTGGCGAGCGCATCCGGGGTGTGAGCGTAATCGACAAAGACGGGCGCGCCGGTCGCGGTCTCGCCCACTCGCTGCATGCGGCCGGGCACCCCGGTCAGCCGCGCAAGGCTGCCGAGGGCGGCTTCGGCTGGCGTGCCGGTTGCGATGATGAGGCCTAGAGAGGCCAGCACATTCATCGCCTGAAACGCGCCGACCAGCGGCAACTCAATCGTATGTTCTTTTCCGAAGACCGAAAGACGCAGCCGTTGCGCATCGCGTGTCGGCACGCGGTCGAGCAGGCAAAGCTCGGCCGCGGCGGCGCTCCCATACCCGATCACCTTGTGCCCATGGTCACGGCAGAGGATCGCGAGCGCGGCGAATTCCGGACTGTCGGCGTTGAGGATGGCGCCGCCGCCGGGCCTCAGCAGGTCGCCGAATAAGCGCTGTTTGGCGGCGCGGTAAGACGCCATATCGCCGTGATAGTCCAGATGGTCGCGCGTCAGATTGGTGAAGGCTGCCGCGCTGACCGCGACGCCGTCCAGGCGATATTGCGCCAGGCCGTGGCTCGACGCCTCGATCGCGGCGTGCTCGATGCCCTGCGCGGCCAGTTCGGCGAGATTGCGATGCAAGGCGATCGGGTCGGGCGTCGTCAGCGCGCCGGGGCGGCGCCCGGAGGGCAAGACGAGGCCGAGCGTGCCGAGGCTTGCCGCGGGCTGACCGAGGCTTGCCCAGATCTCGCGTGTGAAATGCGCCACCGAGGTCTTGCCGTTGGTGCCGGTAACGGCCGCCACTGTTCGCGGCTGGCGGCCATAGAAGCGCGCTGCGAGAAGCGCCAGGCGGCGCTGCGGATTGGGATCGGCAATAATGACCACGCGCTGCCGCGTGTCGGGATCGAGCGGCAGCGCGCCGGCATCGTCGGTGAGGATCGCGGCGGCGCCTTTCGCGGCGGCTTCGGCGGCAAAAGCGCGCCCGTCGCGCTGCGTGCCGCGCAACGCGGCGAACAGATAACCCGGCTTGACCTGACGTGAATCGGCGGTGATCCCCACGATCTCGGGATCGGTGACATTAGGATCGGCGACAGGTGGACCCCGAGGACTGCCCGGCGGGGTCGCCGGTCCAGAGCTCATCAGCTCAGTAATTTTCAATCCGCTTTCCCTGCAGGCTCTCGATCGTCAACGCCTGGGTCACGGCAGGAGATGCCTCATCGACCGGCGCAACTCCCAGGATCGGGGCGATGCGCTGGACGATGCGGCTGGTCGCCGGCGCCACGGTCCAGCCGGCGGTCGCAAAACCGAAGCTTTGCTTGTTACCGTGCGGCTCATCGACCAGCGTCAATACCAGATAACGCGGATCGTGCATCGGAAACACTCCGACGAAATCCGACAAAAGCTTCTTTTCCTGGTAATGCCCGCCCTGGTTCTTCTCCGCCGTGCCGGTCTTCCCGCCGACGACATAACCCGGCGCCGCAGCCAGTTTCGCCGTGCCGAACTCGACGACAAGACGCATCAGCTTGCGCATCTGCTCCGAGGTCTTTTCCGAGATGACCCGCTCGCCCGGCGGCTGCGTGCCCGGCGGCAATTTGTGCAAGGTCGGCGGATGCAGGATGCCGCCATTGACGATCGCCGAGACGCCGGCCGCGACATGCAGGGGACTGACTGCGATGCCATGCCCATAGGCAATGGTGATGACGTTCACTTCGCGCCATTGCGCCGGGTAATGCGGCTTGGAGAGTTCGTCAAACTCGATCGGCACCGGCTTGAGCAACCCAAGCCGACCCAGAAACGCGCGTTGCCGCTCCGCACCCGCCTCCATCGCCATCCGCGCGGAGCCGAGATTGGAGGAGTACATAAAAATCTCGGGAACGCTCAGCATCCGGTGCTTGCCGTGATAATCGCTGATTGTGAACCGGCCGATCCGGATGTCGTGGATGGCGTCGTAGTTCTTCGCCATCGTCGCGGTGCCCGCGTCGAGCGCCATCGCCGTGTTAAAGATTTTGAAGGCCGAACCCATTTCGTAATCGCCGAGCGTGATCTTGTTGAAGAGCCGCTCCTTGGCGTCGGCGGCGGATGGGGCGCCCTCGGTATCGCCGGGACGGTTCGGGTCGAAATCCGGTAGCGAGACCATCGCGATGATCTCGCCGGTGCGGACATCCATGATGATCCCGGCGGCACCCTTGGCGGTGAAATCCTTGACGACCTTTTGCAATTCTTCGCGCAGAATGAATTGCACGCGCGCATCGAGCGACAATTCGACCGGCTCGCGCTGTTCTTTGACGCCCGCATCGAGCCCCCGCTCGACCCCGGCCAAGCCTTCATTATCGATGCCGCAATAGCCGACGACATGCGCGGCGAGATCGCCATAGGGATAAAAGCGGCGCTCCTCCGGCGTGAAATCGAGCCCGGGAATGCCAAGCCGGTTGATCGCATATTGCTGGCGCGGCGTCAGCGAGCGCTGCAGATAGGCAAAGCTCTTGCCCGAGACGAGGCGGGCGCGGATCTCGGCTGGCGATTTGTCGGCCAGCACCGTGGCTAGCTGATGGGCGGCTTCGTCCGGGTTCTGACCGGCGGCGAGCAACGCCTTCGAATTGACGAACAGCGACGGCTTTGGAAGCATCGTCGCCAATAGCGTGCCGTTGCGGTCGACGATGTCGGCGCGGGCCGGCGCGGGCGGGGCGGCGGGCGGCAGCCGCCCGATATGCGACTCGGCGCCGCCGCCATTGACCAGCACGATCTCCGCCAGTCGCAGCACGACGACGAGAAAGACCACCGCGAACAAGGCGGCGGTCGCGACCAGACGCGTGCGGCAGGTCTCGATGACCTGATTGCTGCGCTCGTCCACAACGACCGGCGCACAGGGCGGCGGCTTGAAATGGCGCGGCCGGCAAGGATTGTCGTCGAGACGCTGGGCGGCTTGCATCAGCGGCCCTCGGCGATCGCGTCGATCAACCGGTCGAGGGAGCGCGGCTGCTGGGCCGGTTTTCCCTTGGCCGATTGCGGCCGGGTTTCCGGCTTGCCCGGTGTTGCTTTCACCGTAATTGCGGGCAGCGGTGCGGCTTCGGCGGTCGCGATCAGCTGGATTTTCGGCATTCCGGAGGGCGGTGTCGCCGCGCCGACCGCCGCCGTCGCATCGACAACGACATCGGGTGGGACCGGCGCTGCCGCAACCGGCGCCGCCGCAACTGGCGTTGCCGCCGCAACGGCTGTCGCTGGCGTCGTCGCGGGCTCGGGAGCCGGTGCGGCGGCGATGACGGGCCCAGGTTCCGGGAGCAGCCGCAGCGGGATCTCGTCGATCTTGCGCTGCAGCTGCTTGGGCGTTACGGCGGCAAGCGACAGAAAGCGGCGGTTCAGATCGGCGAGGCGCTCGGGCTGGGTGAGCGCGGTCCATTCCGCCCGCAGCACGTGAATTTCCTGCTGCTCGGCAATCGTCTGCCGGCGGGCCTTGTTGAGTTCTTCCTCGATATCCTGGACCGCGTATTTGACCTTGAAGGTCGCAAACCCGGTCACCGCGACGAGGGCCAGCCACAAGAGCGAGGCGAACCGGATCATCGCACGTGCTCCCCTGCGGAGCCGCGCAGGGCGGCATGCGCGAGGGCGGCCGGCCAAGCCGGCGCGGCGGTGCGCTCCGCGGCGCGCAGCCGGGCCGAGCGGGCCCGCGGGTTGCGCGCGATCTCATCGGCGCCGGGCCGGATCGGACGGCGTGTCAGCAAGGTAAAGCTCGGCGCCAGGGCGGCTGTTGTGGGCGGCAGGTGACGCGAGCCCCCCGCCGCGCGGCCACTGCGTTGCCGCAGAAAGGCTTTGACCCTCGTGTCTTCGAGCGAATGAAACGCGACGACAGCCAGACAGCCGCCCGGCATCAAGAGCCGCTCCGCCGCGGCGAGGCCCCGGTCGAGCTCGCCCAGCTCGTCATTGACCGCGATACGCAAGGCCTGAAAGGTACGGGTCGCCGCATCGAGCCCGGGCTCGCGTCGCGGGATTGCGCCGCGCACGATGTCCGCGAGTTCGCCGGTGCGGCGGATCGGGGCACGACGGCGCGCCGCAACGATTGCTCGTGCGACGCGCCGTGCGTAGCGTTCCTCGCCGAGATTGCGGATCAATTCGGCAAGGTCGCCCTCCTCGAGCCCGGAAACCAGATCGGCGGCGCTCGTCCCATCCTGTCCCATGCGCATATCGAGCGGACCGTCGAGACGGAACGAGAAGCCGCGCTCGGCGCTGTCGAGCTGGGTCGATGAAACCCCGAGATCGAGCGCGACGCCGGCGATCGGATCTTGCGTTGCGCCACGGACCAGCCGCTCCATCTCGCCAAACCGGCCCTCGACCAAAGTCAGCCGGCCGGGATGGCGCGCGGCGAGTGCCGCACCGCGCTGGATCGCCTCGGGATCCCGGTCGATGCCGAGGACGCGGCAGCGCGCCGCCGCGAGCAGGGCCGCGCTGTAGCCGCCGCTGCCGAACGTGCCATCGACATAGGTCGCGTCGGAGCGCGGCGCGAGCGAGGTCACCACCGCCTCGAGCAGCACCGGAATATGGCTGCCGCTCACTGGCGCTGGCGCCTCAGCGCGTGCGGATGGGCGCCGCGTCTTTGTCATGACGGCGGCCGTGCGGAGCCGCCGCGCGGCGGCAATGTGGTGCCCTGGCGGCGCGAGCGGTCGCGCACTGTCGCGCGATGCTCGGCATAGCGTCCCGGCTCCCAGATCTGGAACATCGCGCCGAGCCCAACAAATGCGACATCGCTCGTGATCTGCGCGTGTTCTTTCAGCGGTTCGGGCAGCATGATTCGGCCCTCGCCGTCCATCGTCAGCGGGTGCGCCTCGGCAAATAGCTGCGACAAGTTCTCGTGCTCGTCCGAGAATTGCTCGAGTGTTTCGAGTCGCTCATTCATCTCCTCGACGTAATTGCTGCCAGTACCGTCGAGCGCGGGTACTCTGAATGATGGAAAAAGCACAACGAGGTTGGTCTCGCGATGGGTCGCGAGGGTGGAGCGAAAGGTCGCCGGCACTGAAACTCGCCCCTTGCGGTCGACCTTGTTCACATAAGTGGACAGAAACAGTTCCACTTGCTTCCCCCAACGCTTCCCCACAGACGCCCGGCAAGGTGCGGGCCCGGTAGCGCCGCTGCAGTTTCCCCCCAAGCAGCGACGCGCTCGCCTATGGGTGGATTTGGGATATCATGGGCTTGCGTGGGCCGTCAAGCAGGAATTCTGTACAAAACAGCAGAAGGCTAAATCTTCGCTAGTCGTCTTCTGTAGACACATCATGTAGTCAGGGATGCGATACTCGAATTTAAAGCAGCGAGATTATGTTCTTCGTATGTTCTCGGAGGTAATCGCCAGACGGTCTGTAAGCCGGGTTCTGTCCCGCCCCGACCCAAAAGCCTGAGCGGGGATGGCCATTCATCTGGGACGTTCGTTACCGAACGCCTCGCGCGACCGACCCGAGCGGCGGCGCGGAAGGCCCGCCCGGCGGCGCTAGCCGAGGCCAGCACCGCCTGCCGCTCCTACTTGGTCTTGCTCCCGGTGGGGTTTACCCTGCCGCCGCCGTTGCCGGCGGCGCGGTGCGCTCTTACCGCACCATTTCACCCTTGCCGCCCGCCGCCCCGAAAGGCGGACGAGCTCGGCGGTGTGTTTCTGTGGCACTTTCCCTGGGGTCGCCCCCGCCGGGCGTTACCCGGCACCGTGCCTCCGTGGAGCCCGGACTTTCCTCCCTACGCCGAGCGAACTCGACGAAGAGCGGCCATCCGACCGTCTGGCTGGGAAGATTTGGGATGGCGCGCCCCGGCTGTCAAACCGCGCAACCGGTTCCGCACGACTCCGCTACCGCGCGGAACGCGTTGCCAAACCCCGTGTTGCGCTTAATAGAGACAAGAGCTGGAGGCGTTTATGAGCGATCTCCGCGATCCCCTGACCGGACGGTCGGGGACGACGACCGGCGGCGATTATGAGGTGCGCCGCACGGAAACGGCCGCGGCCCGGCGTCCGACAAACCCGCGCAGCACGGCCAGCATCGCCGGTCATCCGATCCATCCGATGCTGATCCCGTTCCCGATTGCGTTCTTTGTCGCGACCTTTGTCTGCGATCTCGTGTTCTGGGGCACCCGCAATCCGAGCTGGGCCGACGCGACATTGTGGTTGCTCGGCGCCGGGCTGATCATGGCCGCGCTGGCGGCCGTAGCGGGCCTCACCGATGTGCTGGGCGAGGAAAAGATTCGCTCGCTGAGCACCGCCTGGTGGCATGCCGGCGGCAACGTGCTCGTCGTGCTGATCGAGCTCTACAACTGGTATGCGCGGTACGAGCACGGCAGCGCCGCGATATTGCCGACGGGCATTATTCTGTCGGCGATCGTCGTCGCGATGCTGCTGTTTACCGGCTGGAAGGGCTGGGAGCTGGTATATCGGGGCCGGGTCGGCGTCGCCGATTAGCTGCGAAGTTTATCCGGCGGTTTGCCGCGCCAGCGCGATAAAACGGCATGCGGCGGGAGCGGTCTCGCCGCGGCGGCAGGCCAGGTTTAAGGGCGCGACCAGCCCGGCCTTGCGCTCGAGCGCGCGATAGGCGACCCCGTCGATGCCGACCCGCTGCATCGAGGCGGGGATCAGCGTGACTCCGAGCCCGGCTGCGACGAGGCTCAGCGTCGCCAGAAGGCGCGGCGCTTCCTGGCCGATGCTCGGGCTGTAGCCGGCGCGCTGGCAGGCCGCGATGATCGCGTCGTAAAGCCCCGGGCCGAGCGGCCGGCGGTAAAGAATAAAGGTTTCGCTCTCCAAGGCGCCGAGCGCGAGTCTGGTTTTCGCGGCGGCAAGGGGATGCCCAGAGGGCAGAGCCGCCACCATCTCTTCTTCCAGCAAGGAATGGATCGTCAGGTCCGCCGCCGGGCCGATCGGCGAGCGGACAAACGCGGCGTCGATCCGCTCGGCGCGCAATCCCTCGACCAGCTCCGCCGTCCCGGCCTCCTCCAGCCGCAGCGCGACTAGCGGGCTCGCCTCGCGGAAGTCGCGGATCACGCGTGGCACCAGCGGATGAAATGAGGCCGAGCTGGTAAAGCCGAGGCCGAGCCGGCCGGCTTCGCCGCGTGCGGCGCGGCGGGCAGCAAGCACAGCGTGTTCGGCGCGGTCGAGCACCATCCGCGCTTCCGCCAAAAGGGCTTCGCCGGCCTGGGTCAGCTCGACACCGCGCGGCTTGCGCCGGAACAGCTGGACCTCGAGCTCGGTTTCGAGGGCGCGGATCTGCTGGCTCAATGGCGGCTGCTGAATGCCGAGCCGCACTGCCGCGCGGGTCACATGGCCTTCCTCGGCGACGGCCACAAAATAGCGGAGATGGCGCAGTTCCATTGCCATATACAGAATATATCATTAAACCGCTAACCATATATTAGACAGCCGCTAGGTCCCCGCTTATTTTGACCCACAAATAACGAGGGCCGCCATGGCGAGCGAAGCAAAACTTCTGACGGTGCAATTCCTGAGATGGGTCGCCGAGCGGCCGCGCCGCTATGCCGAGCTGCGCGATGCCTGGAGCAGCACCTGTCCGCTCAATTGCGCCTGGGAAGACGCGATCGCCGACGATCTCATCGAGCGCCGCCCCGACGGATCCTTGCTGCTGACGCCGCACGGCCAGGCGAGGCTGAACGGAGCGGATGTACGTCCTGCCATTTCGCCGCCTTGATCGGCGAGGAGGGCGGAGTATCGTGCCTGCCGGATTTTGACCGCTGCTGCGCCGCCGCCGGCGCGCCCCCTCTGAAGGAGACATGCCCGTGAGCGTCACCGGTCACGACAGTCTGAAGGCTCGCCGCACTCTCGATGTCGAAGGCAAGCGCTACGACTATTTCAGCCTCGACGCGGCGGCAAAGGCGGCGGGGCTCGGCGATATCTCGCGGCTGCCGGTGTCGCTGAAGATCCTGTTGGAAAACCTCGTGCGCCTTGAGAACGGCCGCACCGTCACGGTCGACGACATCAAGGCGGTCGGCGCGTGGCTCGGCAACAAGAGCTCCGACCGCGAGATCGCGTTCCGCCCGGCGCGCGTCTTGATGCAGGATTTGACCGGCGTTCCCGCGGTCGTCGATCTCGCGGCGATGCGGCAGGCGATGCTCGACCTCGGCGGCGACCCGAAAAAGATCAACCCGCTGTCGCCGGTCGATCTGGTCATCGATCATTCGGTGCAGATCGACAATTACGGTAATCCCCAGGCCTTCGCCGCCAATGTGAAACGCGAGTTCGAGCGCAACGGCGAGCGGTATCGCTTTCTGCGCTGGGGGGCCGACGCATTCGAGAATTTCCGGCTGGTGCCGCCCGGCACCGGCATCTGCCATCAGGTCAATCTCGAATACCTGTCGCAAGTCGTGTGGACGACCCCCGAGGACGGCAAGACGATCGCCTATCCCGACACGCTGGTCGGCACCGACAGCCACACGACGATGGTCAACGGCCTTGCCGTGCTCGGCTGGGGTGTCGGCGGCATCGAAGCCGAGGCGGCGATGCTCGGCCAGCCGATCTCGATGCTGCTGCCGGAAGTCATCGGGGTGCGCCTGACGGGGAAGCTCGCCGAAGGAGCGACCGCGACCGATCTCGTGCTGACGATCACGCAAATGCTGCGGCGGCGCGGCGTCGTGGGCCGCTTTGTCGAATATTGCGGACCGGGTTGCTCCGAGCTGGCGCTGGCCGACCGGGCGACGATCGGTAACATGTCGCCAGAATACGGCGCGACCTGCGGCTTCTTCCCGATCGATGCCGAGACGATCCGCTATCTCACTCTGACCGCGCGCGATCCGGCGCAGGTCAAGCTCGTAGAGGCCTATGCCAAGGCGCAGGGGATGTGGCGCGATGTGAATACGCCCGACCCCGCTTTCACGGATCTCTTGGAGCTCGATCTCGGCACGGTCGAGCCGTCGCTCGCGGGGCCGCGCCGGCCGCAGGACCGCGTGTCCTTGTCCGGCGCCGGCAAAGGGTTCGACGCCGAATTGCCGCGGCTTACCGGCACCAGCGATCTGCGCTCGGCCAAGGTTCCGGGGACCAATTACGATCTGCACGACGGCGATGTCGTCATCGCCGCAATTACGAGCTGCACGAACACCTCCAACCCGAGCGTCATGCTCGGCGCCGGCCTCCTCGCGAAAAAGGCGGTCGAGAAGGGGCTGAAGGCCAAGCCCTGGGTCAAGACGAGCCTCGCGCCCGGCAGCCAGGTCGTCAGCGACTATTACGCGGCCTCCGGGCTGCAGGAATATCTCGACAAGGTCGGCTTCAACCTCGTCGGGTATGGTTGCACGACCTGTATCGGCAATTCCGGTCCGTTGCCGGAGCCGGTTTCGGAAGCCATCGACGAGGGCGATCTCGCGGTCTGCGCCGTTCTCTCGGGCAACCGCAATTTCGAAGGCCGCATTCATGCGCAGGTGCGCGCCAATTACCTCGCCTCGCCGCCGCTCGTCGTGGCGTATGCGCTGGCCGGCACGATCCGCACCGATCTGACAAAAGACCCGCTCGGCGAGGGCGGGGACGGCAAGCCGGTTTATCTCCGGGACATCTGGCCGTCGAACCGCGAGGTCGCCGACACGGTCGCGCATTCGGTGTCGCGCGACAGCTTCAAGCGGCGCTATGGCAATGTCTTCGAGGGGCCGCCGGAATGGCAACAGATCAGGGGCGCCGGCGGCCTGACCTACAATTTTGACGACCGCTCGACTTATCTCGCCCTGGCGCCGTATTTCGAGAACATGCCGAAGGAGCCCGGTGCGGTCAGCGACGTCATCGGGGCGCGCGAGTTGGCGATCTTCGGCGACAGCATCACGACCGACCACATCAGCCCGGCCGGCAGCATCAAGACCGAAAGCCCGGCCGGCGAATATTTGATCAGCTATCAGGTGCGGCCGAGCGAGTTCAACACCTACGGCGCGCGGCGCGGCAACCATCACGTCATGACGCGCGGCACTTTCGCCAATATCCGCATCCGCAACGAGATGGTGCCGGGGGTCGAGGGCGGCATGACCAAGCTCCAGCCGGACGGCACGGTCATGCCGATCTATGACGCGGCGATGGAATACAAAAAGCGCGGCGTGCCGCTGGTCGTATTCGGCGGCAAGGAATACGGCACGGGGTCGTCGCGCGACTGGGCCGCGAAGGGGACCTTATTGCTCGGCGTCAAAGCCGTCATCGTCGAGAGCTTTGAGCGCATTCACCGCTCGAACCTCGTCGGCATGGGCGTGTTGCCGTTGCAATTCAAAGACGGCACGACCCGCCAGACGCTGAAACTGAATGGCGATGAGGTGCTCGACATCACCGGCGTCGCCGATGGGCTGCGGCCGCGCAAGGAATTGACCTTGCGCATCGTGGACGCCAATGGCGCTGTCCGCGAGGAGCCGGTTATCTGCCGCATCGATACGCTCGACGAGCTCGAGTACTATCGCCATGGGGGCATCCTGCAATACGTGCTGCGCAGCCTGCTGAAGGCGGCGTAATCGAGCTACTTCAGCGCGGGGATGCGTTCGGCGGCTTCCGCGACGGCGCGCCAAGTCTGTGCCGAGACCGCATCGCCGGCGCGCTCAGCGGCCTCGGCGAGCCGCCGCAACAGCGAGACACATTCCTTGCCGTGCAGGCCGACATATTCCCACGCCGTCTCTTCGATAAAGCTGTCGTCTACGAAGCCTTCGTCTTCCATGTTCCGCCTGTGGGAATAGGGCGCGATGCGGGTCGAGGCGCGCGGGCTGCGTCGCGGCGCGCCAGCGCGTGTGTGACGATGCCGGCAACGATCAACAGCCCGCCGATCGCGCGGCCGGGGGTGATGTCTTCGCCGAGCACGAGGATGCCGATCACGACCACCGTGACGAGTTCGGCATTCGCGAGGATCGCAAACCCGGTGGCGCCGAGCTTTGGCACGCTATAGGAAAACAGGGTCATTGTCAGGGCGCCCGGCCCGAGCGCGATCAGCACGACGAGAAGCCAGGTCGCCGGATGGCTCGGCGTGTCCAGACCGAGCAACAGCGCCATCGCGCTGAACGTGATCGCCATCCCGAGAAACAGTCCGCCGGCGCCGACCAGCGGCGGATAGTGGCGCAGCAGGCGCGAATTGATCGCAAGATAGAGGGAATAGATCAGTGGCGACGGGATGGCCCAGAGGAGGCCGCGCAGGTCGATCATGCCGCCGCGCAGTCCCGGCAAGGTGATCAGCGCGGCGCCGCCGAGCATCATCGCGATGCACAGGACCGCGATGGGGCGGATCGGCTGCTTTACGATCAGGCGATCGAGCGCCAGGGTCACGGCAGGATAGGTGTAGAAGAGCAGCACCGCGATGCTCGTCTCCAGCGTCTTCAGGCTTTCCCAGAAGCACAGGGTTTGCGCCGAACCGAGGCTCGCGCCGAGCAGGACGATGCGCCAGCCGCCGCCGCGCAAAACCCGCCGCAGATCGATCTGCATAAAGAGCGCGGCGACCGCGAGCGCCACGATCGCCAGATCGTAGCGCCAGAACAGCATCGACGGTGCGCCGAGGCCGTCGGCATAGAGCCGCCGCGCCAACAGCGGCATAAACCCGACCATCGTGCTGCCGCTGAGGGCCGCCAGCGCCGCCGGCCATCGACGCGCGGCTTCGTTCTGCACTAACGGTTCAGGGGTCTCCACACCCGTCGCCCTGGCGGGTCAAATGTGCGACATCGCGCGGTCGAGCGCGCGCTGCCATTGCCCGCTCGCGAAAGCTGTGTCGAGCCAACCGTCGATATAGGCCTTCATCGCGGTATCGCGGGCGAACATGTAGCCCTTTTCGAGCCTCGTGAACGGCGCCGCGACCGGGACCGCGCATAATTCGGGATGCAGCCGCGCCTGATGATCGGCTTCGAGCCCGTCGGTGATCATGACATCGGCGCGGCCGGCGACGAGCTCGTCGAAGACGCTGGCGTTGTCATGATGGATGATGACGGTGGCGCGGGTGAAGTGAGCGCGGGCGAAAGCCTCGTTGGCGGAACCGGGATTGGCGATCAGCCGCACGCCGGGCTGGTCGATCGCCGCGATCGAGGTGAAGCGGTCGCGGTCCTCGCGGCGCGCCAAGGGCCGCTTGCCGTCGACAAAGGTCGGGATCGAGAAGAATGCCCGCTCGGCGCGCGCCGCGGTGACCGTGACGCCGCCCATCGCGATGTCGAACCTATCGGCGAGAAAATCGTCGAGCAGATCGACCCAAACACTCGGCACAAAGGTGACATCGACGCCGAGCCGCGCGGCGAGATCATATGCCATGTCGATATCGGCGCCGGTATACGAGCCGTCGGGCTGCTTGAGACTGAACGGCGTGTAATCGCCGGTCGTGCCAACCCGCAATACCCCTACCCTTTGGATGCGGGCGAGGGTTGGAGAAGCGTCAATACTCACTCTCATCAATCACTGTTCCAAACCGCTGTCATTGCGAGCGAAGCGAAGCAATCCCCCGCCAATCATGCTCCATCGGAGGGGGATTGCTTCGTCGCTGCGCTCCTCGCAATGACAAAGGCCCCCAGCAGGAGGGGTGAATCGTCCATGAGCGCTGCGCTTCTGACAAGGCCGATCTGCCCGCTCTGCGTTGTTCGCGGGGACGGGCCGCCCTAAAGTGCCGGTTCTTCGGGCAGTGTTGCGGAGCAGGGGGCGCGTGGACCAGACGATCGCCGATGAGACCCTTCCGGCGGTCGTCGTCCCGCGGCGTGGCTGGATTCTGATCGCCGCGCTGATCGCGACCTTCATCCCGGCGGTCGAGAGCAGCATTGTCGCCACCGCCTTGCCGACGATTGTCGGCGCTCTCGACGGCTTCGATCTGTTCAGCTGGGTATTCGCGGTGCCGTTACTGACGATGGCGGCGACAATTCCGGTCTATGGCCGGCTCGCCGACATCTATGGCCGCAAGCGCGTCTTCTTCGTCGGGACCACGATTTTTCTCGTCGGGACGGTGCTGTGCGGGTTTGCCCGCTCGACCGAGATGCTGATCCTCGACCGCGCGATCCAGGGCTTCGGCTCGGGGGCGATCCAGCCGATCGCGATGACCGTCATCGGCGATGTCTACACGCCGACCGAGCGGGCCCGGGTGCAGGGTTGGACGTCGGCGGTGTTCGGCCTTGCCGCGGTGGTCGGGCCGGCGCTCGGCGCCTTTCTCGTGCAGCATGTGCACTGGTCGCTCGTCTTCTGGATCAACCTGCCGATCGGGCTTCTCGCGATCGCGATGTTCGCGATCCTGCTCCCCGAAACGGCGCCGCGCCGCCGGCACAGCCTCGATTATCTCGGCGGCATCTTGCTGATGATCGGGGTGGGCGCCTTGATGCTGGCCTTGGTGCAGGCGCGCACACTGGGCATCGCACAGGTTCTCGCGCTGGTGGCGCTCGGCGTCGTCAGCCTGGTCGCATTGTTCGCGCATGAGCGGCGGACGCCGGAGCCGATGTTGCCCTTGGCGATGTGGCGGCGGCGAGTCGTCGCCTTGTGCAACGCCGCCGGGTTTGGCGCCTCGGCCGCGATGATGGCCGTTTCGGCGCTCTTGCCGATTTTTGTGCAGGGCGTCATGGGGCGCAGCCCGGCGGTGGCCGGCATCGTCATCAGCGCGCAATCCGTCAGCTGGATGTTCGCCGCCTTTGCCGCGGGCCGGCTGATGATCCGCACTTCCTACCGGCTGACCGCGGCGATCGGCGGCACCGCCCTGGTCATTGGCGCCGCGATGCTGATCCTGCTCGGTCCGGACACCGATCCGTTCTGGCCGGCGGCGGCGGGTTTTGTCATGGGGATCGGGATGGGGTTCTGCAACACGACCTTCATCGTCGCGATCCAGACGAGCGTCGGGTGGCACGAGCGCGGCATCGGCACCGGCTCGCAGATGTTCATGCGCATGCTCGGAATGTCGGTCGGCGCCGCGATCTTCGGCGCAATCGTCAATGATGGGGTCGATCGCCGGCTGCCGGGCACGGGCGGGCTCGTCAACCGGATGCTCGACCCGGCGACGCGCGACCAGCTCGGCGCCGATATGCTGGCGCGGCTCGGCGATGCGGTCGGGCTCGCCGCGCATGACGCGTTT
>JBKOVT010000296.1:0-4789 GCA_046724035.1 Pseudomonadota bacterium
CGCGTCCTCCAACTGTACCAGCACCAGCCGCGCCCGGGAGCGCGCCAGGAAGACATGGATCGCCTCGCCGAGTTCCGGCATGTAGGCTGGCGTGTCATCGGCGAGAAATTCGCCAAAGCGCTCGCGCGGCAGCAGCCCCTCGGCCGTCAATGCCTCGAGCAGGAGGTGACGGTCGCGGCGGCGCTCCGCAATCTCGGTCGCGGCCGCGCCTTCATCGGGGTAGATCCCAAGACGGCGTCGCCACTCGATGTCATGGCCGAGCCAAAAGCCTTTGAGCGTCGCCAGATCATGCGTCGCGGCCGACGCCGCGGCGAGCGGCGGATATTCGGAAGGCGGCGCGAAACTCGCATCGCCGCGACGCTCGAACACGAAGACGCGATAGGAGAGCGCATTGGCCGCGCGCATCCTGTCGCGGAAGCCGTCCGGCACGGTGCCGAGATCCTCGCCGATAATCGCGCAACTTTGTCGTCGGCTTTCGAGCGCAACGAGACGCAAGATCTCGTCGAACGGATAGCTGACATAAGCGCCGGCCGTCGCCGGCATGCCGGTCGGGATGCAATAGAGCCGCTGCAGCCCCATAACGTGGTCGATCCGCAGAATGCCCGCGTGCCGCATATTGGCGCGCAGCCCCGCGACAAGCGGCGCAAACGCGCGCCGCCGCAATTGCAGCGGATTGACCGGCGCCAGACCCCAGTTCTGCCCGGCCCGGCTCAACGGATCGGGCGGCGCGCCGATCGACGCGCCGGGTGCGATCAGCGCCTGATCGGCCCAAGCATCCGCGCCGTGCGGATCGACACCGACCGCGAGATCGCGGTAAAGACCGAGCGCCAGCCCCGCATCCCGCCCAGCCTTTGCCGCGGCGGCGAGTTGGCGATCGGCTTCCCATTGCCGCCACTGGAAGAAGTCGACGCGATCGGCGTGCGCCCGCGCAAAATCCGCCACCTCTGCCGAGCGCGGGTCGCGCATCGCCGCGGGCCAGGAATGCCACGAGAATGGCAT
The DNA here is from genome assembly GCA_046724035.1 of Pseudomonadota bacterium. Taxonomy (GTDB): domain Bacteria; phylum Pseudomonadota; class Alphaproteobacteria; order ATCC43930; family CGMCC-115725; genus DATARH01. The sequence continues at coordinate 1,000 of JBKOVT010000296.1, forward strand.
GCGCTCCGCCGTGAAATGCTCGTGCAATGCCTCGAACAGCGCGAAATCGGCGAGCGCCGCACCGCCCGCCAATTGAAACTCCTGAAACGCCATACGCAGCGGGTCGTCATCGCTTCGTGCTTGGAATTTCCGGAACAGCGCTTCGAGCACCGGCCGCTTCAAACTCGCAACGGCTTGGTAATCGACCAGCTCACTCGCGCGTGCGGCATCGATGTCGGTTTGCTTCGCGAGTGCTTGGATCGTGCTGTCTTCGGCAAAGCCCGGGACCAGCGTGACATCGATATAAAGAGCGTTGAGCCAGATCCGGCTGGATGGTGAGTAGGGGCTAAAATGCCGCGGCTCTGCCGCAAACAGCGCGTGCAGCGGGTTGATACCGACCGTCGCCGCGCCGAGCCGACCGGCGGCGCGCGCCAGCCAACCTAAATCCGTGAAATCGCCAATCCCCCAATCGCGCGCGCTGCGCAAACCATAGAGCTGCGTCGTCAGACCCCAATTGCGCCGGCCGGGGTGCAACGCCTCCGGCAAGTGACAGGATGGCGGCGCGACGATCAGCTCGATCTCGGCTGTCTCGTCCCCAGCCTGCAGCGCGAGGCGGTGGTAGCCCAGCGGCAAGGGCGCGGGCAGGCGGAGCGCACTCCCATCGCTGCGTCCGGACGCTTCCGTGCCATCCTCGAAACGGCAGCGCCATTCGACAGAGTCACTGCCGTTCGGCAGACGAAGAGACACCGCAAAATCGGCGGCGTCCTGCGCGACGATCTGCACCGGCGAAAGACCAAAAGGCGCCGCGGCATTCTCGCCGGCGAGCCGATCGGCAGCCTGGTTTGGGTCGGCGGGCAGGCCGAGAGCCCCGATCAGCGCGGCGAGCGTGTCCTCGCTCGGCTCGTGCCAAGCGCCAAGCGCATCGACATGGCGTGTCTGGATGCCGATCAGACCGGCGACATGGCGCAATTCGTCGAGCCGGCTCATCGTGGCATCAGGAGGTAGAATGCCGCGCATTGCGGCGGAATCGCGTCGCGGGGCGGCTCGCCCGAGGAGTAGAGCAGCCGGCGGCCGGAGACGGACAGGGGCATCGCAAGCGGCGTGTCGGCGAAATTGGCCATCAGCAAAAGCCGCGAGCCGTCGCCGAGCCGCCACGCCACCCGCAATGCCGCCGGGCCCAGCATTTCGTATTCACCGCCCGGCGTGATCCCGTCGAGCCGCGGCACGATCTCGCGATGGCGGATCGTCAGAAGCTCGCGATACCGCTCAAGCCAACGTGCATGCGCCGGCTCGCGGGGTTCCGACCAGTCGAGCCGCGCCGCCGCAAACGTCGCCTCCGCGTTCGGATCGGGGATGTGCCGCTGCGCCGCCGGATCGGCGAATTCCGGATAATGCGCAAATTCGCGTCGCCGTCCCTCGCGCACCGCCTCGTCGAGCGGCGGTCCGAAATCGCAGAAGAAGGGAAACGGCCGCCGGCTTGCCCATTCCTCGCCCATAAACAGAAGCGGGATCTCGGGCGACAGCAACACGATGGCGGCCGCCGCATGCACCAGCGGCTCCGGCGCGTTCGCCTCGATGCGCGTGCCAAACGGCGTGTTGCCGATCTGGTCGTGGTTTTGCAGAAACGACACGAAGCCGGTCGCCGGCAGATGGGCCGAGGGCTCGCCGCGCGAGTGACCGTGGCGATGCTCCGAAGGCTCTCCCTGATAGGCAAAGCCGGTGGCGAGCGCGCGCCCGAGATGCTCGATCGGGCACTCGGCGTAATCGCCGTAATAGCCCCGCGTCTCGCCGGTCAGCAGAACATGCAGCGCGTGATGGACGTCGTCATTCCACTGCGCGGCGTAATCGCGCGCGAGCCGCCGCGCCTCGTTGCGATCGTTTTCGAGGATCAGATGAATAGGACGGTCTGTGATGCGCCGGCGAACCGTCTCCGACAGCTCGGTCAGGATATCGGGCGCGCTCTCATCGAGGATGGCATGCACGGCGTCGAGGCGCAGCCCGTCGAAGTGAAATTCCTCGAGCCAGTAGAGCGCGTTGTGCACGACGAAATCACGCACCGGGCGCGAGCGCGGCCCGTCATAATTGATCGCCGCGCCCCACGGCGTGTGGTGCCGCTCGGTGAAGAAATCGGGCGCAATCGCGTGCAGATAATTCCCTTCCGGACCGAAATGGTTGTAGACGACGTCGAGGAGCACCGCGATGCCGCGCGCATGGCATTCATCGACCAGCGCCTTCAGCTCCTCCGGCCGGCCATAACGCGCGCTCGGCGCAAACCATTGCACCCCGTCATAGCCCCAATTGCGCCGCCCCGGACATTCGGCGATCGGCATCAATTCGATCGCGGTGACGCCGAGCGCGACGAGATGATCGAGATGCGCGATAGCGCCGGCGAAATCGCCGCGCTCCGAAAACGCTCCGAGGTGCAGCTCATAGATCACCAACTCGCGCCACGGCCGACCCTGCCAACCGGCATCGCGCCACTCGTAAGCCACCGGATCGACGACCTCGCTGGGCCCATGCACGCTGTGGGGCTGATAACGCGACGCCGGATCGGGGTAGGGCTCTCCATCGACCGAATAGCGGTAGCGTGAGCCTGCGCCAGCCTCGCCGGTCGTCAGCGAAAACCAGCCCTCCGGCTCCGCGGCCATTGGCAGCGCCGGGTGCTGCGGAGGTTCCAGCAGCAACTCGACGTTGTGAGCGCGCGGCGCCCAGAGGCGGAAGCGCACACCATCCGCTACCAGCTCGGCGCCAAACGGCAGCTTATGATGGCGGCGCATCCTGATCGACCTTCGGCCCGGTGCAGTCGAACTCTGTCAGCGCCTCCTCCACCCTTGCGATCGCGGGCGCCTCCGGCGCGCGATTGATAAACAGCGCGAAGGAATGGGCGCGCAATTTGTACACCTCGCCCGGCTGCCAGAGCCGGCCGTCTTTTGCCAATCCGCTCGGCTCGGCGGTGTCGACAAGCGCTTCCCAGAGGAGGGGGGTCGAGAGCCGCGGAAAGCGAAAGTCGAGATCGCCGTAATAGCCGTTCATCATGACGAGGAAGCTCTCGTCGATATCGCGCTGACCGCCGCGGGTGAAGAATTCGCCGGCGGCGCCGCCCAGCATATAGCCGAGCGACAGCGCGACCTGATTGCCCCAATCCTCGCCGGTCGCCTCGATGCCGGCCGGCGTCACCCAGGTGATATCCTTTACCCCCGCTTCCGAGACCACCTCGCCGCGAAAGAAGCGCGGCCGCGAGAAGACCCGGTGCCGTCGACGCAGATGTACGAGGTAGCGCACGAATTCGCGCAAAGCCTCGTCTTCGGAGCGCACATTCTCCCAGTCGAGCCAGGAGATGTCGTTGTCCTGGCAATAGGCGTTGTTGTTGCCGCCTTGCGTGTGCCCGAATTCGTCGCCGGCGAGCAGCATCGGAACGCCCAACGACAACAGCAATGTCGCGAGCAGGTTGCGCTTCTGCTGGTCGCGCAGGCTGACGATCGCAGTGTCGTCGCTCGGCCCTTCGACGCCGCCATTCCAGCTGAAGTTCGGGTCGTGTCCGTCGCGGTTTTCTTCGCCGTTCGCCTCGTTGTGCTTTTCGTTGTAGCTGACGAGATCCTGCAACGTGAACCCGTCGTGCGCGGTGATGAAGTTGATGCTCGACCAGGGGCGTCGGCCGCGATAACCGAAAATATCGGACGAGCCGGCGAGCCGTGACGCCATCTCCGGCACGAGCCCCGTATCGCCTTTCCAGAAGCGGCGCACGGTGTCGCGGTATTGCGCGTTCCACTCAGCCCAGCCCGGCGGCATGTTGCCGAGCTGATAGCCGTAG
>JBKOVT010000272.1:0-13926 GCA_046724035.1 Pseudomonadota bacterium
CATGAGCTGGCAGGCGACCGTGCTGACGATCTTCCCGGAGATGTTGCCCGGCCCTCTCGCCCATTCGCTGGCCGGGAAGGCGCTGGCGGCCGGGCTGTGGCGGCTCGAAACGGTAGACATCCGCGATTTCGCGCGCGATAAACACCGCTCGGTCGATGACGCGCCGTTTGGCGGCGGGCCGGGCATGGTCATGCGGCCCGATGTGCTCGATGCGGCGATCGAAGGCGCCGGCGGCGCCGGCCCGCTCATCCATTTGTCGCCCCGCGGCCGGCCGCTCGATCAGGAGCGAGTGCGGGAATTGGCGGCTGGGCCCGGTATTCGACTGCTCTGCGGCCGCTTCGAGGGCGTCGACGAGCGGTTGCTCGAAGCGCGGGCGGTCCAGGAGGTGAGCCTCGGCGATTTCGTACTGTCGGGCGGCGAGCCGGCGGCGATCGCGCTGATCGACGCCTGCGTGCGGCTTTTGCCGGGGGTTGTAGGTTGCGCCGATGCCTTGGCGGAGGAAAGTTTCGCCGAAGGGCTGCTCGAATACCCGCACTACACCCGACCGCAGCTGTGGCAGGGGCGGGCGGTTCCGGAGGTTTTGGTGTCCGGCGATCACGCGAAAATCCGCGGCTGGCGCCGAACCGAGGCGGAGCGGTTGACGCGAGAGCGGCGGCCCGATCTGTGGCAACGCTATGCGGCTCGGCTGGCGGCGAGCGGCAAGAGGTAAGAGGTGGAGCGATGAATCTGTTGCAGCAGCTCGAAGCCGAGCAGGTCGATAAGCTGTCGGGCGAGCGGCCGGTCCCGCCGTTCCAGCCCGGCGACACGGTGCGCGTCAGCGTGCGGGTCGTCGAAGGCGAGCGCGAGCGCGTCCAGGCTTTCGAGGGGGTATGCATCGCCCGCAAGAATGCCGGGATCAACTCGAATTTCACCTTGCGCAAGATCTCGTATGGCGAGGGCGTCGAGCGCGTCTTCCCGCTCTATTCGCCGCGCATCAGCGCGATCGAGGTCGTACGCCGCGGCGCCGTCCGGCGCGCCAAGCTGTATTACCTGCGCGCCCGTCGCGGCAAGGCGGCGCGCATCGCCGAGCGCGGCCGCGAGGACAACCGCCGCGAGCGGGTGCCGGTCACCGGATCCGCCTCCCCCGAAACCGAAGCCTAGTCACTACCGAAGCCTAGTCGCTGGAGTATCCCCCGATGGCGCAACCGCGCACCTTGTTCGACAAGATTTGGGACAGCCATGTCATCGCCCCGGCGGGCGAGGGCACCTATCTCCTCTATATCGATCTTCACCTCTGCCATGAGGTGACGACCCCGCAGGCCTTCGAAGGGCTGAAGCTCGCCGGCCGCAAGGTGCGGCGGCCGGATGCGACGATCGCCGTTGCCGACCACAACATCCCGACCAGCAACCGCAAGGCCGGCATCGACGAGCCGGAATCGAAGCTGCAGGTCGATACGCTGGAGCGCAACGTCGTCGAGTTCGGCGTGCCCTATATTCCGATCGACAGCATCAATCAGGGCATTGTCCACATCATCGGTCCGGAAATGGGCCTGTCGCAGCCCGGCATGACAATTGTCTGCGGCGATAGCCACACCGCGACGCATGGCGCCTTGGGTGCGCTCGCCTTCGGGATCGGCACGTCCGAGGTCGAGCATGTGTTGGCGACCCAGACCCTCATTCAGGCGCACGCCAAGAACATGCTTGTCGAGGTCGACGGCAGTTTGGGAGCCGGGGTCAGCCCGAAGGACGTGATCCTGGCGATCATCGGCAAGATCGGCACCGCGGGCGGCACCGGCCATGTCATCGAATATGGCGGCAGCACCTTCCGGTCGATGTCGATGGAAGGCCGCATGACGGTCTGCAACATGGCGATTGAATCCGGCGCCCGCGCCGGGCTCGTCGCGCCGGACGAGACCACCTTCGAATACGTCAAGGGCCGAGCTTACGCCCCGAAGGGCGGCGCCTGGGAGCAGGCATTGGCGTATTGGAAGACGCTGCCCTCCGATCCCGGCGCGCATTTCGACAAAAAGGTGTCGCTCGACGCTTCCCAAATCGCGCCGCATATCACCTGGGGCACCAACCCAGAACAGACCGCGCCGATTACCGCCCGGGTGCCCGATCCGGCCGAAATCGACGACCCGCTGAAGCGTGCCGCGGTGGAGCGGGCGCTCCAATACATGCAGCTGAAGCCGAAGACGCCCTTGGTCGAGATCCCGGTGCAGCGCGTTTTTATCGGCTCCTGCACGAATAGCCGCATCGAGGATCTGCGCGCCGCCGCCGCGATCGCCCGGGGCCGGCGCGTCGCCGAGGGCGTCCGCGCGATGGTTGTGCCGGGCTCCGGTCTGGTGAAGCATCAGGCCGAGGAAGAGGGGCTCGATCGCGTGTTCCTGGAGGCCGGCTTCGAATGGCGCGAGCCGGGCTGCTCCAATTGCATGTCGATGAACCCCGACCGGGCGATGAAGGGCGAACGCATTGCCTCGACCTCGAACCGCAATTTCGAGGGGCGCCAGGGACCCGGCGCGAAGACCCATCTGATGGGTCCGGCGATGGCCGCCGCCGCCGCTGTGACCGGTCGTCTCGCCGATGTGCGCCAGCTGGGTTAAGGGGAAGCTTCGATGGAAAAATTCACGCAACTGACCGGCGTCGCGGCGCCGATGCCGGCGATCAATATCGACACCGATAAGATCTTCCCGGCGATCCATCTGCGGACGATCAAGCGCACCGGTCTGTCGAAGCACCTGTTCGAGGAGATCCGGTTTCGCCCGGACGGTTCGGAGAACCCCGATTTCATCCTGAACCAGGGGCCGTACCGGCAGGCCAAGATCATCGTTGCGGGTGACAATTTCGGCTGCGGCTCGAGCCGCGAGCACGCGCCCTGGGCGCTCACCGATTTCGGCATTCGCTGCGTCATCGCGCCGAGCTTCGCGGATATTTTCTACAACAACTGCTTCAAGAACGGCCTCCTACCGATCGCATTGCCGCAGGCCGAGGTCGACAAGCTGATGGATGACGCGAAAAAGGGCGGCAACGCCGTGCTGACGATCGATCTCGACAAGCAGACGATCTCGCGCCCGGATGGCGAAATTGTGCATTTCGAGATCGACCCGTTCCGCAAGCATTGCATGCTCAATGGCCTCGACGATATTGGGCTGACCGAACAGAAGGCGGCCGAGATCGCCACGTACGAGACGAAAACGCGCGGCGAGCGTCCCTGGGTCTTCGGCCTGACCGAGAAAGCCGGCGCGTAAACTAACGCGAACTCAGCCCCGTGCCCGGCCTTGTGCCGGGTACCCACGTCTTTATTTGAACCCGCACGAAGCTAAGACGTGGATGGCCGGGACAAGCCCGGCCAAGGGTTCGTTCTTTGAGCGGGTTCGCGCAGGGCAGAGGCCATTGAGATGACAACAAGCTCCCGCTCCAATCGCAAAGTCCTCGTATTGCCGGGCGACGGCATCGGCCCGGAGATCATGCGCGAGGTCATGCGCGTCATCGAATTTTTCGATCGTCGCCATATCGCGAGTTTCGACGTCAGCGAGGGGCTGGTCGGCGGTAGCGCTTATGACGCCTCGGGCACGCCGTTGGCCGACGATACGCTGGCCGAGGCGCAGGCGAGTGATGCGGTGTTGTTCGGCTCGGTCGGCGGCCCGAAATGGGAGACGCTCCCGTTCGAATTGCAGCCCGAGCGCGGGCTTCTGAGATTGCGCAAGGAGATGGACCTCTTTGCCAATCTCCGTCCGGCAATGGTCTTCGATGCGTTGGCCGATGCCTCATCGTTGAAACGCGAGCTGGTCGCGGGTCTCGACCTTATGATCGTGCGCGAATTGACCGGCGGCATCTATTTTGGCGAGCCGCGCGGCATCGAGACGCTGCCCGATGGCAGCCGGCGCGGCATCAACACCGAAGTCTACAGCGAGGCCGAGATCGAGCGTGTCGTGCGCGCCGGGTTCGAATTGGCGCGGAAGCGCCAGCATCGCCTCTGCGAAGTCGACAAGGCCAACGTCATGGAATCGGGCATCCTATGGCGCGAGGTCGCGCGCCGGGTGCACGCGGATTATCCCGATGTCGAGCTCAGTTTCATGTACGCCGATAATTGCGCGATGCAGCTCGTGCGCAATCCAAAGCAGTTCGACGTCATTGTCACGAGCAATCTGTTCGGCGATTTGCTGTCGGATTGCGCGGCGATGCTGACGGGCTCGCTCGGCATGCTGCCATCGGCTTCGCTCGGCGCCGCCGATGCGAGCGGAAGACGCAAGGCGCTGTACGAGCCGGTGCATGGCAGCGCCCCCGACATCGCCGGCAAGGGCGTCGCCAATCCGCTCGCCTGCATCCTCTCCTTCGCGATGATGCTGCGCTATTCCTTCGATCTCGCCGACGAGGCCGATCTCGTCGAGAAATCGGTGGCGAAGGCTCTCGCTGCCGGCGCGCGCACCGCCGATATCCGGCAGCCGAGCACCGCATCGATCTCGACCCGCGACATGGGCGACACGATCCTGCGCGAGCTCGAAAACGCGACCTGACGCGCGCTCCCCTGCATACTCGGTAGAATCAGAGGCACTGGTCTGACGGGGAGGGGGGAGCCGTCGGGATCGGCCCGCCGGCGTGATAGCCGTTCGCGATCAGCCCGATGACATGGCGGTTCCAGGCATATCCACAATGCGCTTTGTCCGGCCGCTCGAGAAAGCCGAGATAAGTGTTGTCGTTGGATACGGTCACATTGACCAGCTCCGCAGCCCGCACGTCGAGCGCCGTTGGCAATAGGCGATAGCTCAGCAGGTCGTTGGGGTCGCTGAAATCGACGATCGTCAGCGGCGGGACTTTCGTCTCCGCTCTTCGCCCGCTGCTCAGCGCCACAAACCTCGCCAGGCTCGATCGCGCCGAGGGGATCGGATTGGCGAGGTCGAGCAACGGGATCTGATTGGAGACGAGATAAACCGTCGAAATATCCGCGAGCCGCCGCGCCAACCCGGCTTGGCGGACGGGCGCGCGCTGTCCCTGGTCCCAAACCGCGCGTACCGCATCGAAGATGAACTTGCTGCCGAGGCTCTCGGTCACGATGGCGGTCGGGCGGTCGAGGGCGGCGCCGCTTAGATCACAGGCAGAGATGCCGTGTTCGGTCGCGATAACGCCGCCCAGGAAATTGCAGACAGCCTGCTGCATCGCGCCGCGGATTGGATCGCCATTTTTCCCGGCATAGACCACCGCATCCGACAGGCAGTCGTTCATCAGTGCTGTTTTCAATTCGCCGTTCAGCGTGGCGCGCGTGTACGGGAACGCGATGTCGCCGTTCACGCCGGGTGCATCGAAGGCCAGCGCGGATTTATAGGATCGCGTCATTGGCGACCAGATCAGGAAGGTGATCGTCAAGCCGCCGTTCGGGGTGTTGAACGCGGCATTGATGTAATAAGGCTGATCGCCCTCGGCGTAGGGCGGCCGGATTATCGCCGGCACGCCGAGCACACCCTCAATGCGGCTGATCCGGTCGCGAGCCCACCTCTCGTCGTGCGAGCACATGCCGTGCGTCCACAACACCTGGGCCGGCGCATTCGTGATGGCGCCCTTGACGATCAGATCCTTCAAGCCCGGGAAATCGGCGGTCGGCTGCTGCCCCGGCTCGCGAACAATCACCGGTGAGCTGTAGGGCTGTGTACAGGCGGCGAGCCCCAAGACGAGAACGCCGAGGAGCAGTAAGGCAAGGCGCTTCATGATGCCGAGTCCGATCGAGTGCCCCCGCTTATGTGTTTTCAACCAACGGTTGCGATCTAGTCAATAAGGCCGGTATTTCTACGCGTAAGCCAAGTCCGTGGCCGTCAGGCGGCCTTCGCGGCGGCGGCGCGGTCGAGCGCGGCGGTGATCATGTCGGTGTCCATGACATCGCCAAAGGTCGCATAGAACGCGGTTAGCGAGGCGTCGTGCTCGGCCTGGGTCAGCGCGGCGTTGCCGTCACTGACCATGATCGTGCGGAAGTTCATCATGTTAGCGTCCCGCGCCGAACTTTCGCAGCAGACATTGGTCACCGTGCCGGTGATCAGCACCGTGTCGAAGCCGCGCGCGCGCAGCCGGTCGGCGAGATCCGAGGTCCCCGGCAGAAAGCCGCTATAGCGGTATTTTTTGACGATCTCGTCCTCGGGCTTCACGTCGAGATCGGGCCACAGCTGATGCCCGAGGCCGCCTTCGGACAATGCCGAGATGCGCTTCTCGCGCATCGCCGGGGTCGACATGTCGAACGCAACGGACCAGTCGTCGAGGCAATTGTCGTCATGCGTCATCTGGACCCAGAAGACGCCGCCGCCGCTGCGCCGCACCGCCGCCGCGAGGCGATTGACCGCCGGCACGATGTCCCGCGCGGCGGGCACGACGGCGTGGCCGACCGCATCGTTCATAAAGGCATGCTGCAAATCGATTACGACGAGCGCGGTGCGCTTCGGGTCGAGTTCGGCAAAGCAATGCTCGGTGCCGCGGCGCGCGACGACGCGGCGCACAATCTCGTCGGGAATGGTGGCGCCGTTGAGTTTCATGGCTTTCTCCGGACAGAGGCGATTGCGGCGAAGCTTGCTGGTTCATGATCCTCCGCCAAGGCGCGGGGTTCAAGCGCGCTGACGGCGAGCCGTGGTCGGCGTTCCGTCGCTTCCGAATGGCTGCCGGGAGCAGAATGCCGATCTCTCCTTCCGCACCGGCCGTAACATGGCCTTCGATGCGCCGGTTATCTCAGGCCATGGACAGAGCTGGATTACGACCGGCAGTGCCGCCGCTGCGCGCCACGGCGGCCGCGCTGTCGGCAAACCTCGTCGGGATCGGGCTGGCCCGGTTCGGCTATACGCCGCTGATCCCGGCCTTGATCGACGCCGGGTGGTTCATGCCCTCGGCGGCGGTTTATTTGGGCGCCGCCAATCTCGCCGGATATCTGGCCGGGGCGCTCGCCGCCCGCGCCATCGCCGCCCGCACCGGAGTGCCGGCCTTGCTGCGCGGCTCGATGCTGCTGACGGCGGCGAGCCTCATTGCCTGCGCGCTGCCGCTCGGCTTTGCCTGGTTTTTCGTCTGGCGCTTTTTGTCGGGCGGCACGGGCGGTGTCTTGATGGCGCTGGCCGCGCCGAGCGTCATGCCCGGCATCCCGCCTCTACGCCGCGGTCTCGCCGGCGGTGCGATCTTTACCGGCGTCGGGCTCGGCATCGCCGCCTCCGGCACGTTGGTACCGTTGCTGCTGCAGATGGGTCTCGTCGAGACCTGGATCGGGCTCGGCAGTTTGGCGCTGATCCTGACCGCCATCGCGTGGCGCGGCTGGCCAATCGGCGCGAGCGGATACGAGCGGCGGCCGGCATATCTGACCCCTCCGCGTGCCACGCCGGCTTTGCGCGCGCTCTACCTCGAATACGCGCTGAACGCGGTCGGCCTCGTGCCGCATATGGTGTTTCTCGTCGATTTCATCGCCCGCGATCTCGGGCAGGGGCTGCACATCGCGGCGATCTACTGGGTCATCTTCGGCATCGGCGCGCTCCTCGGTCCAATTGCCGGGGGGCATGCCGGCGACCGGATCGGCTTTCGCACGGCGTTGCGCCTTGCCTTTGTCGTTCAGGCGGCATGCGTCGCGCTGCCGCTCGTCACCGTCTCGACTGTCGGGCTCGCGATATCGAGCTTTGTTGTCGGCGCTTTCGTGCCGGGCTCTGTTGCGATCACCCTTGGCCGTACACGCGAGCTGATCCCGGACGAGCCGGCCGCGCAGGCCGCGGCCTGGAGCTGGTGCACCATCGCCTTCGCGCTCGGGCAGGCGATCGCCGGCTATGGTTTCTCGTTCATCTTCGCGGCGGCGGAGAACCCCTACCCGACACTCTTCCTGCTCGCTGCGGCGGCCTTGCTGGTGGCGCTGGCGCTCGATGTTGCAGTGGGGGTCACCAGGCCGCGTCGAGCAATTCGCGGATGACCTTCGGGCCCTCGATCTTGCGCGGGTTCGTGTGGATCCAGCGATCGTGCATTGATAATTCGGCGATGCGGTCGAGCTGATCGGGCTTCACATCGACATCGCGCAGCGTCTGCGGCAGGCCCAGCGCGGCGATCAGCCCGGCGACGACGTCGGCGGCGGGATCGCCCGGCCGACCCAATGCTTCGCTGACCAGCGCCTGGCGATCGGCGTTGACCGCGTGATTGAAGCGCAGGACGTGCGGCAGCATCACGCAGGAGGTGTAGCCGTGCGGCACGTGCGCGGTGCCGCCCAGCACATGGCCGATGCCGTGGCTGGCGCCCTTCGGCACGCCGGTCTGCGAACCAACCATCGACATCCACGCGCCGAGCTGGCAATCGAGCCGCGCCTCAAGATCGAGCGGATCGGCCTTGACCCCGAGCAGACCCCGGCCGAGCAATTTCAGCGCGTGATACGATGCGCCTTCCGAGATTGGCTGGCACTGCGGCGAGCATATGTCCTCGACGGCGTGGTCGACCGCGCGGATGCCGGTCGATAGCAGCAGCCATTCCGGCGTGTGGAGCGTCGCCCGCGGGTCGAGGATGACATTCTTCGGCATCATCAGCGGATGGCCGAAGCTCTCTTTGACATTGCGCAGAGTATCGGTGCAGCCGGCCGAAGCGGTGTATTCCCCGGCCGACAATGTCGTTGGGATCGTCACGGTGCGAACGCTCGGCGGCTTCGCCTCGGGCCGCGCTATCTTGCCCTCGGCGGACACGCGGGCGCGGTAATCGTCGAGTTGCGCCGGATCAGTGATGCCGTTCCCGAGACAGAACGCGACCATCTTGGCGGCGTCGGTCACCGAACCGCCGCCCAGGGTCAGCAAGAGGTCGGCCCCGGCAGCGCGCGCCGCGTTGGCGGCCTCGACCACATCGGTGCGCGGCGTGTGGGCGCCGATCCGCGCATGGACGCCGGCCAGCCGGTTGCCGAGCGCGTCGCGGATCTGGCCGACGAGGCCGGTCTCGCGCGCCAAGGTGCCGCTCGCCAGCAAAAAGACGGCGGTGGCGCCGCTCTGCTCGACCTGCTCCTTGACCGCCTCGGCAAACGGCCGGCCGTAGATCACGCTTTCCATCGGCGGGAAGCGGTAAACGCCGCTCAGCATGGGTCCCCTCCCTTCAACACCGGGCTCGGCGTCGATTTGTATCATCCCTCCGGTAGACCGGCAGCCGGGCTATTCCATTGTTTGTCGAAAGATACATCGGATTCCACACGATCCGGTGTTGGTGCTTATGAAAGGCCGGCACCACACGCCGCAAAGTCAAAGAATGATCACGCGCTTCCTATACCGCGCCGCGCTGTCGGCGCACCTCGTCATCGCCGCGCTATGCGCGCTCCTGATCGGTTCGGGTTTCGGTCCCTCGGCCAGCGCGCAGAGCTTCGATTGCCGCAACGCGCGTTCCGCCGACGAAAAAGCGATCTGCCAGGATTCCCGGCTCGGCGAGCTCGATAAGCAGCTCGCCGACGTCTATGACCGGGTCGGCGGGAAGCTCTCGAAGCAAGAGCGGCAGGAATTCGAAAACCACGAAACCGCCTTTGTCAACGCGCGCCACCGCTGCGGCGGACATCCAGGCTGCATCGAGCAGAGCTATCGCAATCGGCTTCAGGAGCTCCTCTCCTCGCTGCCGGACGACCCATCCAGCCGCTCGGGGAGCCGTGGTGATATCAAGCGCTCGGACCGGCAAAAAGCGTCGCCTGACAACGGCAAGCCCGAGGACGCGCAGACCGGAACGGTCGATACGAAGAGCGCGACCGGAGAAGCCGTGGTCCAAGCTCCGGGACAAGGCCCGATACCGAACGAGGCGAAATCAGGGGCTCCGTTGCCAGCTACGGCAGAGCCGCGCTCGCGCCCTAGCGGGCCGGCCGCCGCCTCTGCGGTCCCCAACCCGCCGTCGCGGCATGAGGCAGAGGCAGCGCTGACCGGCTCGCCGCCCGCGGAAAAGCACTCGCGTCGTCAGCACCGCATCGAGAGCGCGGCTGTGAAGCCTGCTATACCGGACCGCGACGAGCCCCCGGTGGCGAGCGCGCCTCCGGCCCCGGAGAAGCGTCCGGCGCCGGAGAAGCATCCGTCGAAGAGCGGCAATAGCGTGTCTTCTGAAAAGGCGGCTTCTGAGCGGCATCCGGCCTCGGCTCCCAGCGCGGCAGTCCCAGAAAAGCCGCCGGCAACCGGCAGCACCACGGCGACGGCGGAGCCGTCCAACCCGCCGGAAAAACGGCATTCCCGGGGAAAACACGTTGCCAGCGGCACGTCTGCCCCGTCGCCGGCACCAGCGGATCAAGCACAGCCCGCCTTGAAACCCGAAATCAAATGGGTTAATCCGGCGCCGTCTCGCTGAGATCTATCTGCTAAAACGCAACGAGGCGGGGAGAACCCGCCTCGCGCCAAGCCAGTGACCAATTCAGGCGGCGTTACGCCATCTGCTGGGCGCGCATCGCGCGCCGCTTCGCGATCGTCGGCGCCTTTGGCGCCTTCAGCGGATCCTCGACCCGCCCGCTCGGGCCGACCGTATCCGGCAACGCCCAGACCCACTCGTCGCCGCCCCAGATGTAATTCCGGTTGGTCTGCGCCGGGTTGCGGTTGACCAGCCGCCGCGCATAGAGCGGGTGCGTCATGCTGCGGATTTCGTGCTCGATCGTGAACAATACCTTGCCGTTGTCGGGGTCGACGATGTCCTCGAAGCGGTACTGGCAGCGGTCGCTCTCTTCGGTGATCAGGTCGAGCTTCTTCAATTTCTCGTGCGGGCCGCCGAAATCCTCGACATAGACTTGGAGATGGTGCCCGTCATATTCCGGGAGCTTCTTGTCGGTCTCGCGGAAGATCAGCTCCTGCTTCGGCCCGACGCTGATGTGCGCCGCCTTGCCGCCGCCATTCCCCTTCACCTTTCCGTGCGCGCCGAGCATTTCTTTGTAGAAGCGGCAAATACCCTCAGCCGTATCGGCGGGCACTGTGAATTCCACATACGGGATGCCGAGATTGACCTTGCCGAACCGCTTCTCGTCCGGCTCGTAGATGTGGAGCTTGTTGCCCCACGGGCAGGTCGCCGACACGTAGTCGTTGTGCTCCTTGAACTTGAACTTGGTGTCCTTCAGCTGCTTTTTGACGCCCTGCAGCCGGTTCAAGAGCGCCTCGCGGTCCGGGCTCACGATGCCGATATGGCCGCGCAGCACGAGCGCGTCACCGGTCGGCAGATGAAACTGGCTCTTGCCAATATTGACCCACATGTTGTTGGTGCCGGGGAACAGGTAAGGGTCGCGGGTAAAGCCGCAGCCCATCAGATAAAAGTCGCTCGCCAGCCCCTGGTTCGGGATCTCGACATTGACGTGCTCCAGGGCGGTGATGTTGCCGAGATTCTCGGCTTTGCGATCGAACGGGTTTTTCATAGAGTCCTCCGGCATTTCGGTGCCCCTCAAAGGGGGTATGCGATCCTAAAAACTGGGCGCCAAGCCAAAAAGGGCGGCGCGCGGCCTTATCAGAACAGGTTTTCAAAGCGTTCGTCTACCGGAACCCGATAGCCGTCGGCCAGCCGGTTGGTCTCGTTGGCCATGCCGACGACCGCGATCAGCTCGGCGAACATCTCTTTGCTCATGCCCAGCTGCTTCGCCGCAGCGCCGTGCGAGGCCATGCAATAGCCGCAGGAATTGGTCACGCTGACCGCCAGATAGATCAATTCCTTTGTCAGGGGGTCGAGCGCGCCGGGCGCCATGACCTCCTTGAGGCTCTCCCAGGTGCGGCGCAAGCTGGCCGGGTCGTTGGCCAATGCCTTCCAGAAATTATTGATCCAGTCGGTATTGCGGGTGGCCTTGATGTCGTCGAAGACGGCGCGCACCTCGGGATTGGCGGCGCTCTCCTCGATAAGCGGTACGGCAGGCATTGTCACCTCGTATCAGCTTGCGATCCCGGTCCGGCGCAATTCCCCGCCAATCCGGCCGGCGAGAAAGAGGCCGAGCATGCGGAAATCGCTCAATAGCGACCAGATCGGATGGGAAAAGGTTTCGGGTCGGTTGCGTTCGAAGGCGGCATGCGCCAGCCAGGCCGGCGCGTAACCGGCGACCGGGGCGGCGATCAGCCAACGCCAGTCGGCGGCAATCGCGGCGGCCGGGATGCAGGCGAGGGCGCCTGCCGTGGCGAGATAATGCAGGGCGCGGGTACGACGGTCGGCATGGCCGGCGAGATAGCGCGGCCAGAATTCCTCATATGTCATCGGGCGAAACCGTTCGGCATGGGGAGCCGCGGCTTGTAAAGCGCCGGCCGGCATCGTAAGTCAGCAGCCAAATCTGGTCCCAATCCGCCTCAACCCGGGGGTCCCCGAGATGGGCTTCAAAGTAGCGGTCGTCGGCGCCACCGGCAATGTCGGGCGCGAGATCCTAACCACACTCGCCGAACGTCAATTCCCGGCCGATGAGGTCGTCGCCTTGGCCTCATCCGCCTCGGTCGGGCGCGAAGTGTCGTTCGGCGAAGACGATGTATTGCGGGTGCAGGCGCTCGACAGCTTCGATTTCCGCGGCACCGACATCGTGCTGTCGTCGCCCGGCAGCAAGGTCTCGGCGGCGTTCGCGCCGCGCGCCGCCAAGGCCGGCGCCGTCGTCATCGACAACACCTCCTGCTTCCGCATGGAGCCGGACGTCCCGCTCGTGGTGCCGGAAGTCAATCCCGAGGCGATCGCCGGCTATCAGAAGCGCGGCATCATCGCCAACCCGAACTGCTCGACGATCCAGATGGTCGTCGCGCTGAAGCCGCTGCACGATATCGGCCATATCAAGCGGGTCGTCGTCGCGACCTACCAGTCGGTCTCGGGCGCCGGCCGCGCCGCAATGGACGAGCTGTTCAACCAGACGCGCGCCGTTTATGTGAACGATCCGATCAAGCCGGAGCACATGACGAAGCAGATCGCGTTCAATGTCATCCCGCATATCGACATCTTCATGGATGACGGCTCGACCAAGGAAGAATGGAAAATGGCGGTCGAGACCCGCAAGATCCTCGACCCGGATATCGCGGTCACCGCGACCTGTGTGCGCGTGCCGGTGTTCATCGGCCATGCCGAGGCGGTCAATGTCGAGTTCGAGCGGCCGGTCAGCGAAGAGCGGGCGCGCGCCGCCTTGCGCAATGCCCCCGGCGTCGTCGTCCTCGATCACCGCGCCGACGAGGGCTATGTGACGCCGGCAGAGTCGGCGGGCGAGGACGCGGTTTATGTCAGCCGCATCCGCCGCGATCCGACCGTGGCGAACGGGCTCAACCTCTGGGTCGTTTCCGACAATCTGCGGAAGGGCGCCGCGCTGAACGCGGTGCAGATCGCCGAAATCTTCGCCACCGAATATCTCGGCGGCAAACGCCGCGCTGCGGCGCGGCCGAGGCTCGTGCCCGTCGAGGCGAAATAGGGCGGGTTTCGACCAGAGTTCATGGACGATCTGCCGCCCGCTGACGAGGTAAAAGCCGAGGCGAAGGCCACCACAGCGGTCGAGCGCAAGGATGCGGTCGGGCTCGTAACCCCGGCGCGCATCCCGGGGCAGGTTCTGCCGCCGGCGGGCGACACCTTTCTCGGCCGCCGCATCACGCCCTTGACGCGGCGACGCATTGACAACTTCCGCGCCAACCGCCGCGGCTTCTGGTCCCTTTGGCTCTTCCTCGTGCTGTTCGTCGCGAGCCTCTTCGCCGAGTTCATCGCGAACGACCGGCCGCTCCTGATCCAATATGACGGCGCCTTTTATTTTCCGGTGTTCCGCAATTATCCGGAAACCGCGTTCGGGGGATTTCTGCCGAGCGAGGCGGATTACCGCGATCCCGCCGTCAAGCAAATGATCGACGAGAAGGGCTGGATCGTCTGGCCGCTGATCCCGTTCGGCTACCGCACGATCACCGATGCGCCGGGCCCCTATCCGGCAGCTCCGTCGCGCACCGATTGGCTCGGTACCGACGATCAGGGCCGCGATGTGCTGGCGCGGCTTATCTACGGCTTCCGCATCTCGGTCCTGTTCGGGCTGGCGCTGACCTTTTTCTC
>JBKOVT010000343.1:0-16631 GCA_046724035.1 Pseudomonadota bacterium
GGCAAAACCGCGCTCGTCACGGGCGGCGCTTCGGGCATCGGGCTCGCCACGGTCGAGCAGTTTGCGCGCTGCGGCGCGACCGTCGCACTGAACCATCTGGCCGACGACTCGCGCGGGATGCAGCAGGTCGAGCGGCTGAAAGGGCTCGGGCACAAGGTCATTGGCGCGCCCGGCAATGTCGCGAAACCGGGCGACGCGGAAGCGATGACGAGCCGCGCCATCGACGCGCTCGGCCGCCTCGATTTTCTCGTCAACAACGCCGGGACGCCCGCCACCCCGGCGCCGATCCCGTTTTCCGAGCTCGACCGTTTGAGCGAGGATTTCTGGCAGGCCATCCTCAACACGAACCTGATCGGTCCGTTCCGCTGCACCCATGCGGCGGTCGGAGCGTTGCGTCAGGCGCGGGGCGCGATCTGCAGCACCGCTTCGATCGCCGGCGTGCAGGGCAGCGGGAGCAGCATCCCTTATGCGACGAGCAAGGCGGGGGTCATCAACCTGACGCGCAGCCTCGCGCGCACGCTGGCGCCCGAGATCCGCGTCAACGCGGTCGCGCCGGGTTTTGTCGACAGCCCGTGGAACAAGGATTGGCCCGCTGACCGCAAACAACAATCGGTCGAGAAGACGCCGCTCAAGCGCGCCTGCAAGCCCGAGGACATCGCCGAGGTCATCTTCTTTCTTTGCGCCGGCGCGGCGATGGTGACGGGTCAGACCGTCATCGTCGATGGCGGACTGACGCTGTGAACCTCTCACCGATTGAAGGTCCTGCGGCCTGGGAAGGCCCGCGGATCGACTGGCAGAAGGAGGGCTTGCATGTGCTCTCCTCGGAACAGATCGAGGAAATCGACGCCGCGCTGGACCACCTCCGCTCGTTCGGGGACACCGATTTCGCCGACATCACGCGAGCGCATTTCCCGCTGCGGACGCTCGGCGGATTTCTCGCTGGCTTGGCCGAGCGGCTGCGCATCGGCCCGGGCTTTCTGCTGCTCCGCGGTCTGCCGCGCGGGCGCTGGCCGCTCGACGATCTCGCGCGGATCTATGTCGGGCTCGGCTGCTACCTCGGGCGTCTCTCGCCGCAATCCTATCAAGGCGAATTGCTCGGCCATGTGATCGATGTCAGCGATGTCGAGGCGCAGGCCCGCGGCTATCATCGCGGCGGCGCGCAAAGGATGCACACCGACAATTGTGACATCGTCTCGCTGCTGTGCGTGCGCGCGGCGCCGTCCGGCGGCATCAGCCGGATCGCCAGCGCCGCGGCGGTGCACAACCGGCTGTTGGTGGAGCGGCCCGATCTGCTGGGCGCGCTCTACGGCGAATACGTTTTCCGCCGCATGGAGCTCGATGCGGAATTTGGCGACGCGACACTGGTGAAGAACGTCGTCATTTTCTCGCGCGACAGCGGCCAGTTGACCTGCAACGTCTCCGGCAGCTACCCGCATCGCGCGGCCAAGGCCGGCGATGCGGTGATGACCCCGCTGCAGATCGAAGCCCTTGAAGAGATGAAGCGGATTTCCGCCTCGCCCGACCTCTATCTGGACATGGAGATCCGCGAAGGCGACATCCAGTTTTTGAACAACCGCACGATCCTGCACGGCCGCACCGGCTATGAGGATGCGCCCGACATCGCTCGCCGCCGTCACATGATGCGGTTGTGGTTGGAAGTACCGTCCTGGCCACCCTTGCCGCGGAATCAGGGTGTGCATTGGCCCGAGGAACGGCCGCTGTGGCTGCGGCAGCGCCGGCCGTTTATGGAGGTGCCGTCGCGCTATCTCGCGGAAATGAGCCGGCGGAAGCTCGAGCCGGCACACTGACAGCGATCAGAAGGGCGGCGGCTTTGTCACCTGGAAGCTCTGCCGCTCTTCCATGCGCCGCATCCATGGCCGGATGTTCGGGTATTCCGATAGCGGCGCCTCGCCCTCCGGCACCCGGCCGAAGAAATAGAACAGCGGGATCACCATCAGATCGGCGAGGGTGACCCGGTCACCCGTCAAATAGGGCTGCTCGCCCATCAGCCGCGAGATCTCCGAAACGCAGAGCCGCGCCCGCGGCAATGCCGCGGCGATCGCCGCCTCGTCGACCGGCAATCCGAAGCGCGGCGCCAGCACGCGATTGAACAGAATTCCGGCGGCGATTGACGGCCAGGCATAGGCATCGACGATGCCCATGATCTGGTTCATGCGGCTGAACTGGTGCAGATCGGTCGATTGCAGCGGCGCGACCGGAAAGCCCTCGTCGATATAGCGCAGGATCGCCTGCGTCTCGTAGAGCCGAAACCCGTCATGCTCGAAGGCGGGTATTTTGGCGAAAGGATGACGGGGCAGATGCGGCTCCTCGCGATGGGCTCCGAAACCGACCTCGAAAAGCTCATGCGCGACGCCCTTCTCGGCGAGCGCCAGACGGACACTCCACACATAGGTGCTGCCCGCGGTGCCATAGACGATCGGCCGCCCCATTTCCGCTCTCCGTCGCATCCGCGAATTGGCGGCAACATGTCAACCCGGCTGCGCTCCGGTCAAGCGCGGCAGCGGCGCCGATTAGAGCTTTCGGCCGCAGGGCAGGGGCGAGGGCGCCGGCAGCCTTGGCATCTGCCGCAGGGCAAAGGCGCTGCGCTCGAGGACATCCTCATCGGGACGGCTTGCCGAGCGGTCGAGCGGGTCGGGCAATACCGCGGCGAGGCGGGCCGCCTCGGTCGCGTTCAGCCGTGCGGCCGGCTTATGGAAATAATGTTCGGCCGCGGCTTCGGCGCCATAGATGCCGGGACCCCATTCGACGACATTAAGATAGACCTCGATGATCCGCCGCTTGCTCCAGGCCAGCTCAATCAATGCCGTGAAATAGGCTTCGAGCGCCTTGCGCAGCCAGTTCCGGGCCGGCCACAGAAAGACATTCTTCGCGGTCTGCATCGAGATCGTGCTGGCCCCCAGCAGTCCGCCGTCGCCGCTTTGGTATTGTTCCCAGGCCGCTTCGATCGCGTCCCAATCGAAGCCGAAATGCCGGCAAAAGCGCTGATCCTCGCTCGCCATCACCGCGCGGATCAGCGCCGGCGAGATGTCGTCGAGCGGCCGCCAGCCCTTATGGATGCCGTAGCCTTCGGCAAGCCGCAGCAACATCAGAGGTGTCACGGGCGGCGGCGCCGAGCGATAGAGCATCGCCAGAAACAGCGACAGGATCACAAACCCGGTCAGGCAGCCGCCGGCGAGCCGCCCGAGCCGGCGCAGCACGGAGCCGGCTTGGCGCTCATCGCCGGCCCGGTGCAAGGCCAGCGGCCGCTTTCGATCCCTTCGGCTGTCCCCGGCCATCTACCGGACAATCCGTCACGCCGGCCCGGCAGTCCACAGCGGTTGCAGGCCCTAGGCCGGACGGGCTAAGACCCCTGGCCGCCTTTCAGCGCAGGAGAATGACCGTGCCGCGTGGAGACGAACAGCACCGGAGCCCCAAATCCGATATCGAGATCGCCCAAGCCGCGACGATGCGGCCGATCGGCGAGATCGCCGACAGGCTCGGGGTGCCCGAGGACGCGGTGTCGCCCTATGGCCGCTACAAGGCGAAAATTTCCCTGGACTATATCGGCTCGCTGTCGGGCCGGCCGAACGGCAAGCTGGTTCTCGTCACCGCGATCACCCCGACCCCCGCCGGCGAAGGCAAGACAACGACGACGGTCGGGCTCGGCGACGCGCTGAACCATATCGGCAAGAAAGCGATCCTCTGCCTGCGCGAGCCGAGCCTCGGTCCCAGTTTCGGCATGAAGGGGGGCGCGGCCGGCGGCGGCTATGCCCAGGTTGTGCCGATGGAGGACATCAACCTCCACTTCACCGGCGATTTCCACGCGATCGGCGCCGCCAATAATCTGCTCGCCGCGATGGTCGATAATCACATCTATTGGGGCAACGCGCCGGCCATCGACTCGCGCCGCGTCACCTGGCGGCGCGGCCTCGACATGAACGACCGCGCGTTGCGCTCCATCGTCTCCTCGTTGGGCGGCGTTGCCAACGGATTCCCGCGCGAGGACGGGTTCGACATCACAGTTGCCTCGGAGGTCATGGCGATCTTCTGTCTCGCGACCGACCTGCACGATCTGAAGCGCCGTCTCGGCAACATCATTGTGGCGCAAAACCGCGCGCGGGAGCCGGTTCGCGCCAGCGATCTGAAGGCGGCGGGCTCGATGGCGGTATTGCTGAAGGACGCGCTGGCGCCGAACCTGGTGCAAACGCTGGAAAACAGCCCCGCCTTTATCCATGGCGGGCCGTTCGCGAACATCGCGCATGGCTGCAACTCGGTGGTCGCGACGACGACAGCGCTAAAGCTCGCCGATTACGTCGTAACCGAAGCCGGGTTCGGCGCCGATCTCGGGGCCGAGAAATTTTTCGACATCAAGTGCCGCAAAGCCGGTCTCCGGCCGGCCGCGGCGGTTGTTGTCGCTACCGTGCGGGCGCTCAAGATGCATGGCGGCGTGCCGCGCGACGGGCTCAAGGAAGAGAACGTCGCGGCTGTCGAGAAGGGTTTCGCCAATCTGCAGCGCCATCTCGAAAACTTGCGCGGCTTCGGTGTGCCGGCGGTCGTCTCGGTCAACCGCTTCAGCGCCGATACGGAAGCCGAGCTCGGCCGGCTCAAGGAATTGTGCGCCAAGGAAGGTGTCGAGGCGGTGGTCGCCGATCATTGGGCGCGCGGCGGCGAGGGGGCGGCGGATCTCGCGCGCGCCGTCGTCAAGCTGGCCGACAGCGGCAAGGCCGAGTTCAAGGTCCTCTATCCGGACGAGATGCCGCTCCGCGACAAGATCAAGACAATTGCGCAGAAGATCTATCGCGCCCGCGACATCGCCTGTGACGCCGCCGTCGA
Source organism: Pseudomonadota bacterium (assembly GCA_046724035.1). Taxonomy (GTDB): domain Bacteria; phylum Pseudomonadota; class Alphaproteobacteria; order ATCC43930; family CGMCC-115725; genus DATARH01. Next base: position 4,834 of record JBKOVT010000343.1, read on the forward strand.
GAGCCGCCTCGCTGAATTGCAGAAGGGCGGGTTCGGCAATTTCCCGGTGTGCATCGCCAAGACGCAATACAGCTTTACCACCGATCCCAACGCCAAGGGCGCGCCGACCGATCACGTGCTGGGCGTGCGCGAGCTCCGGCTCTCGGCGGGCGCCGAATTCGTCGTCGCGGTCTGCGGCGAGATCATGACGATGCCGGGTCTGCCGCGCGTGCCCGCCGCGAACACGATCGATTTGGCTGAGGACGGCCGCATCACCGGGCTGTTCTGAACTGTATGGAGGGAGCCGAACTAAAAGCATGGCGCCGGGCCGAGCGCGAGCGCCTGATCGCATTGCGGCAGGGGCTGCCTGCCGGTCAACGGCATCGTTGGAGTGCGCAGATCGACGCCGCGCTGCGGGGCATTCTCGCCGAGCGGCCAGGCATTCTCGGCGTCTATTGGCCGTTTCGCGCCGAGTTCGGTCCGCGCCCGCTCGTCGATTGGGCTGTCGACGCCGGCCGCAAGGTTGCGTTGCCGGTGGTCGTCGACAAAAAGGGGCCGCTCGAATATCGCGCCTGGAAGCCGGGCGAACCGCTTGTCGACGGCGTCTGGAACATTCCGATACCGGAGAAGCGCGACATCGTCACGCCGGCGCTCGTCTTGGCGCCGCTCGTCGGCTTTGATGAAGGTTGTTACCGGCTCGGCTATGGCGGCGGTTATTTCGACCGCACCTTGGCGGCCTTGTCGCCGCGTGCCTTCGCGATCGGGGTCGGCTTTGAGGTGCAGCGGATCGCGACGATCTACCCGCAACCCTTCGACATAGCGATGGATCTGATCGTCACCGAGACCGGCATCCGCGAGCGATCTGCCGCAACAGCGCGCTCAATCGCCGGCTGAGGCGCGCCCGCGGCCGCGGCGGCCCCGTGCCGCCGAGCCGCCGCCTGACCCGCGGCTCCGTCGACCGCCACGCCCGAGGCCAAGCTCCTTCGCCAGGCTGGAGCGCTGCTCCGAATAGCTCGGCGCTGTCAGAGGATGGTCGCTCGCCAGGTTCCAGCGCCGCAAATAGAGTTCGGCGCTCAGCCCATGCCGCGTGTTGAGATGCCGGCGCAGCATTTTGCCTTTCCAGCCGCAGTCGAGGCAGATGACGGCGTCGCGCTGCACCGAGCGTCGTACCGATACCGCCGGCGTCAGAGGCGCCTGCGGCTCGGTCGCCTTGCCGAGACTGCCGATCGTGCGGTGCACCGAGCTGATCAGCTCGGGGATTTGCTCGGGCGCCAGGCTGTGATGCGAGACATAGCTGGTGATGATCTTGGTAACCAATTGAGGATAAGCGCCCGGATATTTGGAATCGGCGGCCATTCTGCGCCCCTGTTCAAGTCGCGGCGTATAAGATGGCAACAGCCAAGCAAAAGCAAGACCACTGGCCGTGATAAAACTTGGCCAACTATTGCTTACTGCAAATTCCCGATCCCGAGCGCTTAAAGACTGGTTCAGTCCGAGAGAAGCCGCGTCCTCAGGCGGATCCTGGCATCGTCGAGGGATCGCGAGCCGCGTGCCGGACCGCGTGAATGATGATCTCCGTTGCCGTAATTTCGTAGAAGATCAGATAGGGATACGGCCTCGCCGTGATCCGGCGGATCGCCGGGTCGCTCGTGCGGCGGCCAATATAGGGATGCAGCAACAGGAGGTCGGTGACTGTCTTGATGCGGGCGTGCACACGCCGCGCACCCTGCGGCGACTGTGCGGTGATGTAATCGAGGATGGTACCGAGATCGGCGAGCGCCGGGAGGGTATAGCGAAGCTTCACAGACCGTGTTTGGCCCACTCTGCGCGTACCTGCTCCTCAGTGGCAAATTCCCCACGCGCGGCCGCCGCTTTCGACTCCGCGATGGCGGCTTCTTCTTCGGCAGTGAGCGGTACCGGCGGTTCATCCTCGGCGCCCGTCAGGCGGAGGATGATCCGGGCGAGATCATCCTGTTCCCCCGGAGAAAGATTGCGCGCGGCTTTGAGGGCCCGATCGAGAAGTTTTGTCATGCCGACCTCCCTCTTACGCCGCCATGCGGTGCTGGCGGATCAGCGACAGGATCTCGGCGGCGGCAGCCGGGATATTGGTGCCGGGCCCATAAATCGCGCTGACCCCCGCCTTCTTCAGAAATTCATAATCCTGCGGCGGGATGACGCCGCCGCACACGACGAGGATGTCGCCGGCGCCCTCGCGCTTCAACGCCTCGATTAGCGCCGGCACAAGCGTCTTGTGCGCCGCCGCCTGGCTCGACACGCCGACGATATGCACATCGTTCTCGACCGCCTGGCGCGCCGCTTCCTCCGGTGTCTGGAACAGCGGCCCGATATCGACATCGAAACCGATATCGGCAAAGGCGCTGGCGATGACCTTGGCGCCGCGGTCATGGCCGTCCTGGCCGAGCTTGACGACGAGCATGCGCGGCCGCCGTCCTTCCTCGCGCGCGAAACTCTCGATCTCGCGCTGGATGCGGCGGAAGCCTTTATCGTCGCGATACTGCCCGCCATAAATGCCGGTGACCGACCGTGTCGCGGCCTGGTGACGGCCGAATACTTGTTCGAGCGCATCGGAGATTTCGCCGACCGTGGCACGCGCGCGGCTTGCCTCGATCGACAGTGCCAGCAGATTGCCTTGGTCGCTCTTCGCGGCATCGGTCAGGGCCACGAGCGCCGCGTTTACGCGGCCGGCATCGCGGTTCGCCCGCACCTGTTTGAGGCGCGCAATCTGCGAGGTGCGAACTGCGTCGTTGTCGACATCGAGGATTTCGACCGGGGAGGTCTCGTCCGATTGGTATTTGTTGACGCCGACGATGACCTCTTCGCCGCGGTCGATCGCCGCCTGCCGCCGCGCCGCCGACTCCTCGATGCGCAGTTTCGGCATGCCGCTCTCCACCGCGCGGGTCATGCCGCCTAGCGCCTCGACTTCTTCGATCAACCGCATCGCCGCCTCGGCAATCGAATGCGTCAATGTCTCGACGTAATAGCTGCCGCCGAGCGGATCGACGACATGCGGGATGCCGCTTTCCTCGGCCAGGATCAGCTGCGTGTTGCGCGCGATCCCCATCGAGAACGGGGTCGGCAACCCCAAGGCTTCGTCAAAGGAATTGGTGTGCAATGACTGCGTGCCGCCGAGCACCGCGGCGAGCGCCTCGATCGTCGTGCGGATGATGTTGTTGTGCGGCGCCCGCTCGGTGAGGCTGACCCCCGAGGTCTGGCAATGCGTGCGCAATGCGAGGCTCACCGGGTTCTGCGGTGTGAATTGTTGCATCAGCCGCGCCCAGAGGAGACGCGCCGCGCGAAGCTTTGCGATCTCCATAAAGAAGTTCATGCCGATGCCAAAGAAGAACGACAGGCGCGGCGCGAACTCGTCGATGTTGAGGCCGCGCGACAATGCCGCGCGCACATATTCGAGCCCATCTGCGAGCGTGAACGCCAACTCTTGAACAGAGGTCGCGCCGGCCTCCTCCATGTGATAGCCGGAAATCGAGATCGAGTTGAATTTCGGCATATGCCGGGCGGTGTATTCGATGATGTCGGCGACGATCCGCATCGAGGGTCCGGGCGGGTAGATGTAGGTGTTCCGGACCATGAACTCCTTCAGGATGTCGTTCTGGATCGTGCCCTGAAGCTTGTCCTGCGGCACGCCCTGTTCCTCGGCGGCAACGATGAAGCCGGCGAGCACCGGCAGCACGGCGCCATTCATCGTCATCGACACGCTCATCCTGTCGAGCGGGATGCCGTCGAACAGGATCTTCATGTCCTCGACCGAGTCGATCGCGACCCCGGCTTTCCCGACATCGCCGATGACGCGCGGATGATCGCTGTCATATCCGCGGTGGGTCGCCAGATCGAAGGCAATCGACAGCCCCATCTGCCCCGCCTTGAGATTGTCGCGGTAGAAGCGGTTCGACTCCTCGGCCGTCGAGAACCCCGAATACTGCCGGATCGTCCAGGGCCGGTTCGCGTACATCGTCGCGCGCGGCCCGCGCAGGTAAGGCGGCACCCCGGGAAGCGCCTCGCGGCATGAAAACCCCCGAGCCTCGATGTCCTCGAGATCGGCCTCGGTATAAAGCGGCTTAACCGTAATCCCTTCGGGCGTCTGCCAATCGAGGCTGGCGAACGGCTTTCCTTTCAGCTCGGCCGCAGCCAGAGACTGCCATTGAGCGACGTCGGGCGAGGCGGATTCGCGGTTTGCTGGCTTGCCGTTCTTGGGCATCGGGTTCTCCGGCGCTGTGGCGCGCCTCTTCCGCAACCGTGCAAGTATATGGGCGTTGGACGGGTTTTCGTCCATTTTCCGCCGTTACCCCGGACGTTACCGGACGATTCCTCCGCACGTCTGCCCGGGTTTTACGGCAATTTCCTCTATAACGGGCTCTCAATACGCCACCCATTTGCCCGATCGCATGCTGGCCAGAACCCAAAGCCGGTTTCACGACGTCCGCGTCCGGCTCGAAAACTACGTGCCGCGCCGTGCGACCGGCCGGCTGTTTTGGGAATTCTTTCTGTTCGGCTTCAAGGAGGGCTGGGCATGCCTTTTCGGCGCAACGCTGCTCGCGCTGCTCTTGTTGACCAAACAGTTCTGGCCGGCAGGCATGCCGCTCGCGCGCTATGACTTCCTGTTCCTCGCGGCGCTCGCTATCCAGGCGATGCTGCTGTTTTTCCGCATGGAGACGGTTCGCGAGGCGCAGATCATCTTCGTATTCCACGTCATCGGCACGGTCATGGAATTGTTCAAGACCAATGTCGGCTCCTGGGTCTATCCCGAGCCGAGCATCTTTCACATCGGTGCCGTGCCGCTGTTTTCCGGCTTTATGTACGCCTCAATCGGCAGTTATCTCGCGCGCATCACCCGCATCTTCGATCTGCGCTATTCGCGCTATCCCGACGGGCGGCTGACCGCCATCCTCGCCGTACTGATCTACGTCAACTTCTTCGCGCATCATTACCTGCCCGACATACGCATTCTGCTGTTCCTGTTGACCGCGGTCGCGTTCGGTCCGACCTGGGTCTATTTCCGGCCCTATCGCAAATGGCGGCGGATGCCGCTGCTGCTCGGCTTCGGGCTGATCGCTCTATTCATCTGGGCGGCCGAGAATATCGGCACCTTTACGACCGTCTGGCTCTATCCGCACCAGGCGCAGGCATGGGAATTGGTGCGCCTCGGGAAATACGGCTCGTGGTTCTTGCTGATGATCATCAGCTTCATACTCGTCTCGGTGGTGAACCCGCCGCGAGCGCCGGCGAAAGAGACGGAACCGGGCGCTACGCTGCTCCGGGCAGCGCGTGCCGAAAAACGATCGCTGCCGTGAGGAGCAGGACGGCGCCGGCCTGATGCGCTGCGGCCAGCGGTATCGGCACGACCAGCAACAGGGTCGAGACGCCGAGCGCGAATTGCAGCGCCGCGGTAACCAGCAGCGCGTGCAATGCGAGCCGCGCCGAGCGGGGCAGGGGCGCACGCCGGCCCGCGAGCCATAGCAGCGCGGCCGCCGCGGCTGTCGTCATCGCCAGCACGCGGTGATCGAACTGCACCGCGGCGACATTCTCGAACCAGTTGCGCGGGAACGGCTGCAATTGGTCATAACCAGCCGGCACGAAACTTCCGTCCATCAGCGGGAAGGTGTTGTAGGTGAGCCCGGCATGCAGCCCGGCGACAAACCCGCCGGCGACGATCGTCAGTGCGACAAGCGCAATCATCGTCTCCGCGCTGCGCCGCCAGACGGACGCGACCCCTGCCCGGGGCCGCTCAAGCATTAGGTCGAGCGCGATCCACAGCGTCAGCCCATAGATCGCTAGCGCCAGAGCGAGATGCGCGACAAGCCGGTATTGGCTCACATCGACCCGGTCGGCGAGACCGCTCTCGACCATGTACCAGCCGAGCGCGCCCTGCGCCGCGCCTAGCAGCAGGATGCCGCCGAGCGGCCCGAGCAGCCGCCTCGGCAGCCGGCCGCGCAGCCAGAAATACAGAAATGGCGCGGCATAGATCACCCCGATCAGCCGTCCCCACAGCCGATGGACATACTCCCACCAGTAGATCGTCTGGAAATCGGCAAGGCTCATGCCGGCATGGAGCAGCCGATATTGTGGGATCTGCCGGTATTTCTCGAATTCGGCGGCCCAGCCCGCGCCGGAGAGCGGCGGCAGGATGCCGGTGACCGGCTGCCATTCGGTGATCGACAGGCCGGAGAGCGTCAGCCGGGTGATGCCGCCGATGACGACCATCGCAAAGATCATCGCGCAGCAGCCGAGCAGCCACATTGCGACTGCGCGCAAGGGGGCGCCCCCCGCTTCTGCGCGCCCGGCGCTGGGTTCGATGATTGCGGTTGGCAGCGACACGCCGCAGCACATGGCAGACGCGCGAGGCGGAAACAAGAGCGCGAATCGGCCGCAGGAGATTGTGCGATACGTAGCGCCGAGCCCCGGCGAAGGCCGGGATCCACTTGTCCGTGTCGAGTTGTCCGTGTCGGGGCGCCGAAGGGGCGGTCCGGCTTTCGCCGGGATGCGAATTAGGCCGTAGATGCCCGGCTTAGTGCACCGTCAGCTCATGCTTGTAATGCCGGAAGCGGGGCGGGCCGAACGCCGTGCTCTGCTTGACATTCACCGAATGCAGTTTGCCTTCGATGCTGCGGCTCCAGAATTCGAGAAACCGCCGCAGCTCGGGATAATCGGGTGCAAGATCGAATTTCTGCCAGATAAAGCTCTGCAGCAAGGCGGGATGGTCCGGCAGCCGGTAGATGATCTCTGCCGTGGTCAGCCGATATCCCTGAAGTTGCAGCTCATAGGCGGTCACGTCAGCCTCTTCTCGTCGTTACCCAGCATCGACACAAACAAGGATGCTTGCATATTCGCTCCGGAGCAATAATAAATCCTAAAGAAAACAACCAGTTAGCAGCCTATGTACGAGTCTGCTGCCAGCCTGCCGCCACGATCGCGCCCGACTTGAAGGGCTTGCGCTCCGGTTTACATATTCAGGGCGTGAAACTGTTTGTCCGGCGCCTCGTTTTGCCGATGGCGCAAATTGTCCCGCAGGGTTCCCACGAGATGAAACGGGTCTTGTCCGCGCTCGTCCTGATGAGCGGCGTTGCCGCAGTTATGCCCGCGCCATCCCCCGCCATCGCGGCCGGGGCGATCCCCGAAGTGGGCGGCGCGGTGCCGACCCTCGCGCCGATGCTGGCGCGGGTGACGCCGGGCGTTATCAACATCGCGGTGCGCGGCAAGGTGCGGGCCGAGAACCCGCTACTGCAAGACCCGTTTTTCCGCCGCTTTTTTAACCTGCCGCAGCGCTCGCAGCCCGAGGAGCGCGAGACCCAGGCGACCGGCTCCGGGGTCATTGTCGATGCCCAGAACGGCTACATCCTGACCAATGGCCATGTCGTCGACAACGCCACCAAGATCGAGGTCACGACCAAGGACAATAAGCGCTTTACGGCAAAGCTGGTCGGCCGGGATACCGAAGCGGATGTGGCGGTGTTGCAGATCCCGGCGCAGAACCTGACTGCTGTGCCGCTCGGCGATTCCGACCGCCTGCAGGTCGGGGATTTCGTGTTGGCGGTCGGTAATCCGTTCGGCCTCGGACAGACCGTGACGTCGGGGATCGTCAGCGCGCTCGGCCGCAGCGGTCTCGGCATCGAGGGGTATGAGGATTTCATCCAGACCGACGCCTCGATCAATCCCGGCAATTCCGGCGGGCCGCTCGTCAACCTCTACGGCCAGGTGGTCGGCATCAACACCGCGATCCTGGCGCCGGGCGGCGGCAATATCGGCATCGGCTTTGCCGTGCCGATCAACATGGCGCGCCGCGTCATGGACCAGATCATCCGCTATGGCGAGGTAAAGCGCGGCCGGATCGGCGTCGCGATCCAGGATCTGACGCCGGAATTGGCGCAGGCGATGAGCACCCACCAGACCGAGGGCGCCGTCATCGCGCGGGTCGAAACCGGCTCGCCCGCCGAGCAGGCCGGGCTGCGCACCGGCGATCTGGTTGTCGCGGCCAACGGCACGGCCGTCCACAGCGGCACGCAATTGCGCAACATGATCGGTCTGGCGCGCATTGGCGATCAGGTCACGCTGACAGTCGACCGGCGCGGCTCCGAAGTCAGCGTTCCGGTGCGCATCGAGGCGGCGAGCGCAACCGCGAACACCAATTCGAACCCAAATCCCACGCGGCCGCGCGGCAATGAACCGCGGCAAACCCGCTGATGGCGACGCAAACCCCCTATGAGGTGCTCGGCGTCAAGCCGGACGCCACCGCCGAGGAGATCCGCAAGGCGTACCGCAAGCTCGCCAAGCAGTTTCACCCCGATCTGAACCCCGGGAAGCCGGCCGCCGAGGCGCGTTTCAAGGCGGTCTCGGCCGCGCACGACATCCTGTCCGACCCGGAGAAACGCGCCCGCTACGACCGCGGCGAGATCGACGAGAGCGGCGCCGAGCGGCCGCGCTATTCTTATCGGCCGCATGCCGAGGGAGCGCAGGGCTGGAAGTACCAGCCCGAGGGCGAGATGGATGTGGGCGATCTCGATGATTTGTTCGAGATGTTCGGCCGCGGCGGGCAGCGGGGAGGCGCGCGCGGTCGTACGAGGGGCGGGCGAGGCGGCGAGGGGTTTTCGATGCCCGGCCCCGATCGTCACTACTCGCTGACCATCGACTTCGTCACGGCGGCGACCGGCGGCAAGCAACGCCTGGCCTTGTCGCCGGACGAATGGCTCGACCTCACGATCCCGCCCGGAATCGAGGAGGGCCAGATCCTGCGCCTCAAGGGCAAAGGCGGTCCAGGCTTTGGCGGCGGCGCGGCGGGCGATGCGCTGATCGAGGTGCATATCGCGCCGCATCCCTTCTTTCGCCGCGAGGGCGACGACATTCATCTGGAATTGCCGGTCAGCCTTTCCGAAGCCGTGCTCGGCGCGCGCGTGCCGGTGCCGACAGTCACCGGGCCCGTAACGATGGCGATCCCGAAAGGCTCCGACACCGGCGCGCGGCTGCGGCTGCGCGGAAGAGGCATTCATCGCAAGCGGCAGGGCAAAGAAGTAACCGGCGACCAGTACGTCACGCTGAAGGTCGTGATCGGCGCGAGCGATGATCCCGACCTCGCGAAATTCCTCGAAGACTGGGCCAAACAGCACCCCATCGATCCGCGCGGCGGGATGGCGCAAGGCGCGTCCCATGGGGCGGCCGTATGATCGGCTTTGACGAGCTGATGCGCCGCTTTGCCGGGCTCAATGCCGCCGAGCTGTCGCGCTGGGTCGAGAACCGCTGGGTCGTCCCTGAGACGGCGGCGGAAGAAGGCGGGGAGCGCTGGGTATTTCACGAGGTCGATGTCGCGCGGGTCGAGCTGATCCTCGATATCCGCCGCGAATTCGCCGTCGACGATGAGGCGCTGTCGCTGGTCTTAGGGTTGCTCGACCAGGTCTACAGCCTGCGGCGTCAGATGCGCCGCCTGTGCGACGCGCTCGAGCAGCAGCCACCGGAAATCCGCGACGCGATCCGCCGCGCCTTACCTCCCAGACGGTGACGCCCAACTCGGTGAGGGCCTTCACTACAGCGTCTGGAAGCGCGCCTTGGCGCCGCGCTCGATGCCGGCGGCGATGAGCCGCTCGATATCGAGGCGGTGGCGGATCAGTTCGAGGACTCGCAATTCCTCCTGGCTGGCCTCGCCATCGGCTGCCGCCACATCGCAGGCGATCGCATAGGCGGTTTCGCGCAACTTTGCGGGCAATGCCTTCCGTATCGATTTGAGCGCTTCGTCGAGCCCGTTCTCGCCACCCAACAAACGCGAGCATTCCTCCAAAACGCCACGCAGCCGCTGCCGGTCGAAATCGCGGAACACCGGCAGGTCGCCGACGATGTCGCCGATGATCTTCAGCTCGGTCTCGGCCATGTCGCGGTCGGCCGCGGAGACCAGCATCATCGTGCAGATCAGCGCGCCGTGAGGATCGAGCATCGGGACTCCTTTCGGTCGCAGGTTGGCGCACAGACCAAACCCGCGCGGGCTCTGTCAAGCCGCATCATGGAGAAAGGCCGCCGTTGCCGCCACCGCGTCGACCAGCGGTACCCGGGCGATCGGCACCCCGGCCGGGAAGGCCGGCAGCAGCCGCGAGGGCAGGGCGCGGTCCAGAATGACGAAGATGCCGCGGTCGTCGGCCCGCCGCACCAGCCGGCCATAGGCTTGCCGCAAGCGCAGCCGCGCGATGCGGTCGTCGTAGGCGGCGCCGCCGAACACCGGCTTGCGGGCGCGATGCAAGATGTCCGGCCGTGGCCATGGCACGCGGTCGAAGACAATGAGGCGCAACGAACGACCGGGGACATCGACGCCGTCGCGCACCGCATCGGTGCCGAGCAGACAGGAATCTTCCTCGGCGCGGAAAATGTCGACCAGGGTGGCGGTCGACATCGCATCGACATGCTGCGCCAGCAATAAGAGGCCACGCGCTTCCAGCACCGGCGCGATTTTCTCGTGCACCGCGCGCAACCGCGCGATCGCGGTGAAGAGGCCGAGCGCGCCGCCTTTCGCGGCGCTCATCAGGCTCGCGAAACCGGCCGCGATCTGGCCGATATCGCCGCGCGGGATGTCGGTCACGATAAAGATGCGGGTCTGTGCCGCATAGTCGAAGGGCGATGCAATGCGCGCCCCCTCGGGGCTCCTCGGGAGATGGCGCAGCCCGGTCGCCGCCTCCGCCGCGCGCCACGCGAATTCCGCATCGGCCTCGCCGTCGGTCAGGGTCGCCGAAGTCACGACAAGCCCATGCGCCGGCTGCGCCACCGCCAGCGCAAACGGCTTTCCCGGGTCGATCCAGTTGCGGTTCACCGCGACATCGGTCTCCGCGTTGTCGCTGCGGTCGAGCGCGAGCCATTCGACCGTGTCCGGGCCAGGCGGTTCGGCGAGATCGCGCAACAACCGGCTCCACGCCGCGAGCTGCATATCGGCGCGCCGTTCGAGCCCGCGCACCGCGGCTTCGAGGCGCTGGCGCATCGCCGGTTCCGGCGGGTTCTCCGCATCTTCAAGCGGGCGACGCAATGCCGCCGACAATCGTCGCAGCGCGCCGGCCAGCCGGTCGAACCCGGCGGTCAGCCGCAGCCCGGCCTCGACGAGACCGTCGATCGGCGGCCGCGCCTCGGCCTCGATCCCATATGGTGAATCCCCCTGCGCCCGCGCCAGCACCTGCTGCCGCACGAGCGCCAGAAAGCTCTCCGTCCCCGGCAGGCCGCGCCCCTCAGCCACCCGCTGATGCCAGCCATCCGTCGGAAGCACACGCGCGGCGACCAGCGTTTCGAGGAGCGCGGCCGAGGCCTCCTCACCGGCTTCCCCTGGGACTTCGACAAGATCGCCGATCCGCCGCTGCAACCCGCGGGCGCGCGACCGGCCCGTTTCGGCCCCTAAAAGCCAACGCCGCAATTCGCGTCCCTCCTGACCCGACAGCCGCACCGAAAACGCTGCATCCGCCGCTTCCAGCAGATGATGCCCTTCGTCGAACACATAACGCGTCGGCACGCTGGCATCGTCGAGCCCGCCGAGCGCGGCCTGCGCCATGACGAGCGCGTGGTTGGCGACGACGAGCCGCGCATGGCGCGCCGCCCGCACATTCTTCTCGACAAAGCAGCGGCGGAAATGCGGGCAGGCGGCGTGGATGCATTCGCCGCGCCGGTCCGCGAGCGCGTTGATCCGGCCCCGCCCGATCAGCTCGGCGAGCCAGCCCGGAAAATCGCCGGCGACGAGATCGCCGGCCGTCGTCGCGCCGATCCAGCGCGCGATCAGCGCCAGTTGCGCCGCGCCCGGCGAGGCGCGGCCGAGCGCCGCCCGCACCGCCTCC
>JBKOVT010000113.1:0-12175 GCA_046724035.1 Pseudomonadota bacterium
CATGTGGAACGGAAACAACAACCAATACTGATCATTGACGAATGCCGGATCGATTTCGTTCTTTACGGCATCGCTTTGGCTGCCGAGCTGCGCGCGCGGATAGGTAGCCTTGACCGGTTTGCCTTCCTTGTCTTTCCCCTCATAAGAAACCGTGTCGCTCTTTGGATTCCACTCCCATGAACGAGAGAGTTTGGCGCCAGGAAATTCCGCATTGAAGGTGTAGCGGATCCCCTCGATTTGCCCAAACGAATCGAGACCGTAGGTCTTGGCCATCTGATCGACAATCGGCGGACGTTGCTGCGCCCAGGATGCCGCAGGGAGGATCAGCAGCAGCATGCCGAACACCAAGAGCCGGATCGCATCGAGTCGGCGCAACGTTGTCATGAGCATCCCCTCCCGCTGTGCGATGCTAAATTCGCCATCTCCCAAGCAGCGTTGGGGCGAATTTCGCATGCGAGCGCACAGTAGCAAACCCTTGGACCCAGACCGCCATCACGATGCCGGGAACGCCAAATCCCACACCAGAGGTTAGCGGTTTTGCAGCCGATAGCGGAGCCAAACCACGCCGCCTTCCAGTACCTCGCTGCTCGCCAATGTGATGGCGCGGATCGGCGCCGCGACGCCGGAATCGTGGTCACTGGAATCAAAGATGCTCGGCGCGCCCTTCGAGCCGTCGACAGCGGGACAGATCGCGACACTGATCTCGTCGATCAGACCGGCTCGCAGAAAGGAACCGTTCGAACCGCCGCCGCCTTCAAGCAGCAGGCGTTCGAGCCCGAGCTCGCGGTTCAGGATCTCGAGCGCCAATCCGAGATCGAGCTCGTGCTCGCCCGCGAAGATGTAGGAGACCCCATCCTGACGCAGGCCCGCCAAATGCGCGTCCGAGACCCGCTCCGTCAGCACCGCGACAATCGGATCGCCACCGATATCGGAGCGTCCCCAGGCGATCTTGCCCCGCGCATCCAGCGCGATGCCGTAGGCAGCGGCATCGCGGCGGGCGAACCAAGCTTGCCGCGGAAAGGTCTGGCCAGTGCGATCGGGGTAGGACTTGGCCTTGGCATATTCGCTGCCGGTGACGCGACCGATCAGCCAGGAGCCGCCGCCAAGCTGCTCATGCAGGCGTTCGAACAGCCCCGCCATGCGGTTCTCGGCGGGGCGCCAGCGGCTGCCGAGAATGCGGCCGTCGACGCTCGTGTTCATATGGCAGATCACATAGGGCTTCATTTCCGCACGCGACGGTTCCGGTCCGAATTTGGCCATGCACACTGTTGACTCTGTCCGAACGGTCTTTCACCGTCCGCGAGGTATCGTTCAGCGTCGGACCGCACGCAGCATGAACTCCTCGGGCGCCGCGTGGCAACAATTGATCGCCGCATTGCACGCGTCGGGCCGCAAGGCGGCGCTCGCAATTACCGGCGGCGGCAGTGGGGCGGTCGGCGAGCTGCTTCGCGTTCCCGGCGGTTCTCGGCTGCTGATCGAAGCGCAAGTGCCCTACGACGCACAGGCGCTTGCGAGCTTTCTCGGTTTTCCGCCGGCACAGGCGTGCAGCGCCGAGACCGCCATCGCGATGGCGCGAACCGCACGCGCACGCGCCGCGAGCCTGGTGCCGGCGGAGGGCGAAGGGGCCACCGATCTGGTTGGCCTCGGCGCGACGGCGGCACTGGTCAGCGATCGCCCGCGCAAAGGCGAACACCGGTTTCATATCGCATTCGCCAACGCCGGGGAAATCGCGCACTGCACCTGCGTCATGGCCAAGGGCCGACGAGATCGCGCCGCCGAAGAAGACCTCGTTTCGCGCGCCATCGTCCTGTGGCTGGCCCGCGGTTGCGGGGTTGCCGCACCTTCGCCGCGCAGCCTTTTCGATGCCGATGAACGTTACGCGGAAACGGTCGTCTCGCCAGCGGATACGCGGGCAGATACGTCTGTCGATCACATCCACCAGCTCCTGGCGGGCGAGGTCGAGCGCGTCACCGTCCAGCCCGATGGACAAATGGCGGTATCGGCGCCGCAGCCCGTAGTGCTCTTTCCGGGTTCTTTCAACCCGTTGCATGAGGGACATGTATCGCTGGCGCGGGTCGCCGAAGAGCTCAGGCAACAACCCGTGGCATTCGAACTCTCTGTCACAAACGTCGACAAGCCGCCGCTGGCAAGCGACACGGTGAAACAGCGGCTCACGCAATTCGCCTGGAGGTCCCCGGTCGAACTGACGAGAGCGCCCACCTTTGTCGAAAAGGCGCGCCTGTTTCCGGGGACGACATTTGTCGTCGGCGCGGATACCGCGGAGCGGCTGTTCGTGCCTCACTATTACGGCGGTGACGAAGACCTGATGCATCGGGCGCTCGAGGAAATCGCCAACGCCGGAAGCAGCTTTCTGGTGGCGGTGCGCCTCGACGCAGCGGGGCGCGTATGCGGGCTGAAGGACATCGCCGTGCCGCGACGCTATGCCGATCTCTTCACCGAAATCCCCGAGCATCATTTCCGTGTGGACACCTCTTCATCGGAGATTCGCGCACGGGCGCGCGCAATCGACAATCGATAGCGAGACACCACGAAAAGATCGGCTTCGGGGCAGATAGCGACATGCGATCCGCATGCCGCGGGCCTCTTTCGTTAGCACCTCGATACACGCCGTTCTAGCGCTTAAGAGGATGCGCCGCGTCTAGTGTATGAAGTTCATCCGGTGTCAGAGTCAGTGAGAGCGCGACGGCGTTCTCCCTGACATGCTCCGCCGAACCGGATTCGGGAATTGCAATGACATTGCCGCCGCGGATCGTCCAGGCCAGCGCCACCGCAGCCGGCGAGCAATTATGTGCTGCGCCGATACGGGCGAGCACCGAATCGCGAAGCACGCTGGCGCCGGCACCGCCGAGCGGCGAATAGGCCATAACCGGCACGCCGTGCTGCTCGCACCAGGGCAGCAAGTCGCGCTCGATGTCGCGGTTGGCAAGATTGTAGAGGACCTGATTGGCCGCGCAGCGGTCGCCGTGCGGAACACGGAAGAGGTCTTTCATGGCGCTGACGTTGAAGTTCGAGACGCCCCAGGCACGGATCTTCCCTGCGCCGCGCAAAGTTTCGAACGCGCCCACGATGTGGGAGAGATCGGCCTCCCGGCTCGGCCAGTGCAGCAGGTAAAGATCGAGATGATCGGTGCCGAGACGGGCGAGGCTCGCCTCGCAAGCCCGCGCGATACCGTCTCCCACCACGTGATTCGGCCACACCTTGGACACGAGGAACACGCGGTCGCGCTGGCCGACAATGACACGGCCGATCAATTTTTCCGAGCGGCCGTCGCCATACATCTCCGCCGTGTCGATCAATGTCAATCCGAGCGACAGGCCGGTCCGCAGCGCTTCTTCCTCGGCCGCCTCCGGACGTTTCCCTTGCGCGAGATTTGCCGAGCCCTGGCCGAGCGCCGGGACGATGGCTCCATCGCGGAATCTCACGGCAGGAGGCATAGCGCGAGCCGATGCGTTCGATAGCGCCGCCATCATTGTGCCCGCCGAAGAGAGCGAGGACCCAAGCGCCACGCAAAGTCCAGCAAAGCCGCGTCGGTTCACGATCACTCCTTGTAGGAAGGATCGATCCGCTCAGCGAGGCGCAGACAGGCCGCCCAATCTTTGTCGCCCTTCAAAAAGCGACCGGCATCCATGAATTGACTATGCGCGTACTCGCAGAATTCCTTGCTCGGTAATGTATAGTTGCCCTGCCCTGCGGTGAGCGCTGCGACCTGACCCTGGCAGGCCATCTCCAGAAAGTGATGATTGACGACGCATTCGGCGACGCTTTCGCCGCAGACCAGCACGCCATGATTGCGCAGGATCAGGAAACAGCCGCCATCGAGGTCGCGCACCAGTTTTGGCGTCATTTCGTCATCGAACTCGAAACCCTCGAACTCGTGATATTTCACCTCGCCATAGAATCGCAGTGCATGCTGATTGATGGGCAGCAGGCCAAATTTATGCGCCGCGACCCCCATACCCGCCACCGTATGGGTATGCAGCGTCGAGTTCAGATCGGGGCGGTGCTTCAGCAGGCCGGCATGAATGATCAATGCGCCGCCCCGGATCGTCTTCACATCCGTATCGGTCAGCACATTGCCGTCGAAATCGACCTTCAGCAGCGATGAAGCGGTCACCTCGGAAAACATCCAGTCGGTGCGCTTGATCAGCATGCGGTCCGGCTCTCCCGGCACACGCAGACCGAAATGGTTGTAGGTCAGATCGTTGACACCGTAATGCGCCAACACGCGGTGTCCGGCCGCGAGATCAACGCGAGCGGCCCACTCTGCCGCGCTGACCTGCTCACGAACGGGTTTGCCTCTGGCGACGAGTTGTACAGCCATGACTAGCGATCTCCTCAGCGTTGACGCGCTTCAGTGCTAACCTTTGCTCGGCGACCAGCCATAAGCCTTGGCGCAGGCGCCGCCCATCAGCATTGCCCGCTCGGTATCGGTCAGCCGGTCGGTCTTCAGAAACGGCTCGACCGCCTGCTCGTAATTGACGACGGCGAAAGCGCGTGTCCAATCCGTGCCCCACAGGCAGCGATCAAAGCCCCAGGCATCGAACACGCGCGCGAGCGGGTCCCAGATGTCCGCGAAGGGATAAGGCTCTTTCGATAATGTGCAGGCGCCGCTGACCTTGATGACCGCGTTCGGGCGCTTGGCGAGCTCCAGCACCTTTGGGAGATCGGCCCAGGGCTGCGGCGGGGCGGGCGGCACGCGCGGCTGCAGGATGGCGAGATGGTCGATGATGAAGCGCGTCTCGGGATGGCGATCGACCAACGCCGTGCCCGCGTCCACATTGCCCCAGAACAGCACGTTGACGGGAAAATCGTGCCGCACGGCCGCGCGGCAAATCCGGTCGAGGCCGGGGTCGTCCGGGGCGCGTCCCGCCTCTTTCGTCAGCATGATGCGAACGCCAACGGTTCCCGGTGTTCTCTTCCAATCGGCAATGACATCCGCGACCGCCGGATCGTCGGGGTTGACCGGCTTGACGATCGCGAACCGGCCAGGATGGGCCTGCTGCACCTCCACCGCGTAGCTGGCGTCGTACTGGTACATGGAAAAGGCGGAGATGAAGATCGCGCCGTCGACGCCGACTTTGTCCATCGCCGCCACCATCTCGTCGCCGGTGACGTGAGGGGGCCAGTTCGGCACGCTGTGCCACGGCCGCTTCGGCGTATTCGCCTCATATACATGGACCTGGGAATCGATAATCGTCATCGGCGACGCTCCTCTGTGTGACGCGAGTTTGGCTGCCGCGGCGGGTTCGTGTCCAGAGCGCCCATGCTTCGATCGTCGCCTCCGCGCTTCGCCGAACCAGCCGAAAATTCGTCTCGGGTGTGAGCGCCCTCACCATCGGGGATGTGCCGTCGCGCTTAATCTTGTGCATTCGGGCCGCGACGCCCGCTCAAAGGGAGGCGACAATGACTTTGCGATTGTTGGCCAGTATTGCCGAGGACGGTCCTTGGTGTGGAACGCGTCCTCCAGGACGCCCACATCCGCCGCATTTCCGCGACGCAATGCTGCGGACAGCCGGCGAGATCTCGGGTCCCGTTCCCGATCCCTGGCGACTTGGGATGATGGAGGTCGGGCTGTACGGGGCGATTTCTCTCCATCAGGCCGGACGATCGGTATCGGGACCCGCGGCCGAGGGATATGCCACCGCCGCAGCGGTACTCTTCGATGAAACCTGCGGTACCGTGCCCTTGTCGGAACTGATTTGGTTGCTGCTGCACCGCCCGCCGCCGCCGCCGCCGCAATGGCTTAGTGGGCTGACCTATGCCGCCGAGACGCTCGCCTTCGCACAGGCGACCGACCAAGAAGCGGTGGCTAGTGCGGCAACCCGACAGATCATGAATCAGCTGAAGGGGTTCGGCTTGCAGCGGGAACAGGCCCGCTAGGCGGTCATCGACGCCGATTATGCCCCCGCCCCGTCGGGGCGGGGGCTTTCTTCCTGCAAGGGCCTGTTACGGCTGTTTCGGACGGCGGGCCGGCAAAGGCCAGCCCACCCAGTTGCACAGGGCTTCGCCCATGACGAGATCGAGATCGCGGCCCTTCAGCCAGGGCAGCTCCTCGGTGAAGACGGTGACGCATTGCCGCCAAGAACACGGCATCCGCGTGATGTCGGTGCCCCAGAACATCCGGTCGGGACCGAACGCGTCGAAGCAGCGGTGCAGGTGCTCATGAAAGCTGCGGAACGGATAGGCGTCTTCCGCGTAGCCGGGCTGACCGGTCGCCTTGACCGCGACGTTCGGATATTTGGCGACGGCCCGCAGCTCGGGCTGGAAGCGATAGGCGGCTTCGCCGCGGCTCCCGGGCGGCACCGCCATATGGTCGACGATCAGCTTGAGCCCGGGATGCCGCTCGGCGATTTGGCCGAGCGTCGGCAGGAACAACGCGGCAGCGAGCGCCACCGGCACACTGGCCCACTCCGCGGCGGGCCATAGCCAGTCGAGCGTGCCGTCGGTCATCCACTCGCGCTTGTGCCGCTCGTTGAAATAGAAGCGCAGGCCGAGCATGCCCGGCCGCTGTTTCCAATGCGCGACGATGTCGGGGCCTTGCGGGTCATCGAGATAGAACCAGCCCATGATGGCGAAGCGGTCGGGGTATTTGCGCACCGCGGCCTGCGCCAATTCGTTCGAGTCGGGATCCCACAGCACGGGATGTACCAGGGCCCGGTCGACACCGGCTTCGTCCATCGCGGCGATCGCCTGCTCCGCGGAGAACGGCGCCTGACGATGTTGCGGGGACGGCGTGCCCTTCTCCCAGAGATGAATCTGGCCATCGACGATCAGCATCCGGCGCATCCTTTCAATCCGAAGAGCCCGCTCACGCGCGTCTCTCGACGTGCAATCAATAGCGGGCGGGCGATGTTCTGAGCAGCCGACCGCGTCTATGTCGCGGTGACCGGCACCGTCACCCCGGCGATCTTCACCTTCACCGAGCCCAAATGGTTGCGGCTGGTGAAGTAGATCGTCTTCCAGTCGTCGCCGCCAAAGGCGAGATTGGTGGTTGCCGGCGCGCCATGCATGATCCGGCCGAGCTTCTTGCCGGTCTTGTCCATGACCCAGATGCCGCCGGAACCGCCGCAATAGACATTGCCTTGGACATCGACTTTCATGCCGTCCGGCACGCCGGGCTCAGGGCCGCGCAGATCGGCGAAGACCCGGTCGGTGTGCTTGGCGAGCATGCCGTTCGGCAGCATGTCGAAGGCGCGGATGTGGCCGCGCCGCGTGTCGTTGATATAGAGGACGCTCTCGTCAGGCGAGAAGGCAAGTCCGTTCGGCAGCACGAAATCGTCGATCAGCAGACTCAACGTGCCGAGATCGGGCGTCACGCGGTACACGCCGGCGAAGGTCAGGTCCCACTGCTCCGGTGCCGCGGGGCTGGTCCACGGATCGGTGAAATAGACGCAGCCGTCGGATTTGACGACGACGTCGTTTGGCCGGTTGAGGCGACGCCCCTGAAAACTGTTGGCAATGACGGTGATGCTGCCGTCGAGCTCCTGACGGGTCACACGGCGGCTGTCATGCTCGCAGGCGATCAGCCGCCCCTGCAGATCGCGGGTCAGGCCGTTGGCGCGGTTGGTCCGCTCCTGGAACAGCGAGACGCCGGCGCCGGGCTGGTATTTCATGCGCCGGTTGTTGTGGATATCGCTGAAGAGCAGATAGCCGCCCTCCTTCCACCATAGCGGCCCCTCGGCCGGGCCTTGCGCGCCCCCATAGCCATCGGCGAGATATTCGATCGGCTCCGAGGTCGAGACGATCTGCTCCAGTTCCGGCGCGAACTGCTCGATGCGCGGCGACAAGGCATTGTCGGACATAAGCGGTTCCTCCCGTCGAGCTGTGCAGGTTCAGGAAACACGCAGACTAACTCGTCTCCGGGGATCGCGCCCAGCGCCGCGTGCGGCCCGCCAAACGCCGCAACTTATTGCGGCACGGCGCAGGCCGGTAAGGCAGGACGCTCAATCCCGTCAACTTCCGCGGTTGCCGCCTATGATCGCTGGACTTGTCACGAATTTAACATCTCGAGGCGAAACGGAAGGCGGTAGGCTGTATCTGTTCGTGTATCGGCGTATTCGGGGGAATGCGGCTAATGCAAGTCAAGATCATCCGCCGCGTTGGGGAATGCAGCTATCCAATAGGCGAAGGCAGATTTTATCCGAAGGCGCTCGAAGCGATCGAAATCTACTACGCGCCCAATCGGGCCTTGCGCGTGACACGCGAGGAGTTGACCGAAATCCTGACCGCGCTTCAGCCCGAGCTTGAATACCGCGATGGCGTCATCGATCTGATGCGGCCGCCGGGCGGCGATTGACCCCAGCACCCTTGGTCTGTTGTTTTGCCGGAGATCTCAGGCTTGCCGCTATCCTCCCCCCGCGGGACCTGTAGAAACTGGAGCGTGCGATCATGGACCTGATCCTCATCATCCTCATACTCCTACTGCTGTTCGGCGGCGGCTTCGGTTATCGCCGGTACGGCCATCGCGGCGGCTTCGGTATCGGCGGGCTGCTTCTGCTGATACTGGTTCTCTATCTGATCTTCGGCCACGGCAGAGTGTGACCCCAACCTGTCGGGCGCAAAGATGCAGAAGGGCGAAGCGGGCCTAAGAGGGCTGGCGTCCCCAACCGGATTCGAACCGGTGTTGCCGCCGTGAAAGGGCGTGGCTGGCGACGCATGTGGACGTTTGTGGATTGCGTAAATCCTTGATCTCCCCTGATTTTTATTGGCGCGCCGTCCACAGAAATCTACAATACGCCACAGCTTGGCAGGAGAAAAGCGGGAGAAAGACTGTGCGCACGATCGAGACAAAAACCGCTCGCGGCCGGCTTCCAGTCGGGAAAGTTCCGATATTTATAAGGTTGGGCCAAGGGCTCTCGATTGGCTACCGGCGCAATGCCGGTGGCGCCGGCGTGTGGATCGTGCGTCTTGCCGATGGAAAGCGGGGCAATGTCCAGAAGCGCCTCGCGCTCGCCGACGATCTGGCTCCTGCTGATGGCCGCTCGGTCATGGACTATCAGCAAGCCGCTGAAGCGGCCCGTCGCCTCAGCCGCGGCGATGCCGCAGAGGCAAAAGCCGCGCCAGTCGTCACGCTCAAGGACGCGATGGATGCCTACCGGGCAGATCTGATTGCGCGAGGCGCCGGTGTCGACAACGTCAGCCGGCTCATGTTCAACCTGGCACCTGCGATGCTGAAACGCCCTGTCGCGCTATTGGAAGTGACGGAACTGCGCAAGTGGCGCGACGCAGCGGCAAAGCGCATGACGCCGGCGAGCGTTAACCGGCTGGCAACGATCCTCAAGGCCGCTCTGAATCTTGCCGCAGCGAAGAATGAGCGGCTGTCGCCGCGGGCATGGGAAATTGCGCTGACCGCGATCCCCGAGGCCACGACGGCAAAAAACGTGGTGCTCCCCGAAGGGACGATTCGCCGAATTGTGCGCGGCGCCCGTGAGCAGAGTGCCGAGTTCGGGCTGTTGGTCGAGACGCTGGCGTTGACGGGCGCGAGAGTGTCACAGCTCGCCCGATGCCAGGTCCGTGATCTCGTCGGCGAGCGGCTTATGATTCCATCAAGCGCGAAGGGGCAGAAGAAGCGCGCCGGCCGTATCCCGGTGCCGATCCCGCTGGCGCTTGCCGACAGGCTGCGCGTCGCGGCGGCCGAGCGCAGCGCCGCTGGACCACTATTTATAAAGCCTTCCGGCGAGCCCTGGAAAAAGAGCGATCACGCCCGCCCGTTTGAACGCGTTATCGCGGCCGTTGGCGAAGATCCCAACCGCGTAACGTCTTACGCAATGCGGCATTCTCATATCACGGCGCAACTGCTGGCCGGGCTGCCGGTGCAGCTCGTTGCCAAGTTGCACGACACGAGCGCGTCGCAAATCGAAAAACACTACGCCGCGACAATCGCTAGCCACACCGACGAGCTGGTCCGAGGCGCCATGATGGACGTGGACCAGGCGCAGCAAGGTATTGTGCTACCGCTTCGCGCCGCTTTGTGGTGAAGCGCGGTGTCAAACGCAAAAACGCTGCTGGAAACGCTGTGGCCGGGTCTACCGGAGGCCGCCCTGGCTGCCGCAACCGAAGAGCCGACCGAACTGACCTCGGCCGCCATCGCCCGGTTCGAGGCGGCACTATTCGAGGCGCATGCAACACGTACCGAGCGAGGCCCGACATGGGATAGGTATCGCGCCAATCTCCTGCTTCGGGCTTGCATCGAGCTAATTAGCAGCAACCCGACATGGCATGAACTCAAGTTTGAGGCGCCGCTCGCCGAGCTATCCGCCGCGCTCAACGACCTGGAGCGTGGCTTCGTCGCGCCGATGCTTAAGCCGAAGCGGCTGAACCGCGGTGGACGACCTGCCTCTTTTTATAACGCCGCCGTGCGTGCGCACGCGGCCGCTATTATGGGCGGCCTGATGGAACATGCTGGCATGCCACAGCACAAATCTGCGGAGTGGGTGGCAGAGCGGCTTAGGTGGCACAATGTGACGTGGAAGACCATCACAGCGTGGCGCAAAGAGGCCCGCGAGCTGCCGGGCAGCGACGTCGGCCAGCGATATGACTTAACGCTAAAGCGCACCGACTGGAACGACCCGTTGGAGTGCGCCCTGCGTCTCGTCAGCAACCTTCAGTCGCTGGCGCCGCCAGAAAAGTAGAAAACCCCCTCTATTCCCCCCCTCGGTTCGTGCTGTTCATAGGGAGCCACAACATTGTTTGTGGAGCTTCCCCAGCATGTCGCAACGACCGTTTAATCCGAATCAGGTGGCGTGGTCTGTAAAGAGCTGGTGCGCCGACACTGATCTAAGCCCTGCATACTGCTATGAGTTGATCCAAGCTGGCACGATCGACAGCTGTAAAATCGGCGGCAAAAGGCTCATAACGACACCGCCAAGAGACTTTGTTGAGGGCCTTCGCGACGAGCCCGCCTGATGGCCGACCGCAGGGAGCGACCGCCACCAAAAAACGAGAACGCCGCCCCGCGGGCAACGGGACGGCGCTCGAAAGCGGCACATGGAGCACCGCGAAAGCTAAGCGAATCGGCCACAACAAGCAAGCGCAGAGCGCGCGCGTGCTGCAGGTGAGCCGTGAGTTCCTCGACCGTCTCGTTGAAAAGGCGCATCGCGCCAAAGGGAGGGCGGCGTGACAGATCTCGGGCCGCATATCGAAAGGATTGCACGGCGGCTCCTCGGGGAGCCAAACGCGAAGCTCTCGACCGGGGTGCAGCTGCGGTTCGGCACCCACGGCAGCGTCGCGGTCGAGATTGGCGGTGCAGACCGCGGCAAATGGTTTGACCACGAACACGATGTGGGCGGCGGCCCCCTCGATCTCCTGCGCCTGAAGGGCGGCGTCGTGAACGGCGAGGCCGTCGAATGGCTCCGCAGCGAGCTTGGGATCGATGTCGGGCGGCCCGATCGGCGCCGCATCGCGGCGACATACGATTATCGGGATGAGCGGGCCGACCTTCTTTACCAGGCCGTCCGGTTTGAACCCAAAGGCTTCGCGCAACGCCGACCCGACGGCCGCGGCAGCTGGATATGGAAGCTCGGCGACACCCGCCGGGTCCCATACCGATTACCTGAACTTCTCGCTGAACCTAATCGCGTCGTCTTCATCGCTGAGGGCGAAAAGGATGTTGAGCGGCTCCGGTCGCTTGGGCTGATTGCGACATGCAATAGCGAGGGCGCGGGAAAGTGGAAGCTGGACTTCGCGAAGCACTTCCGTGGTCGTCAAGTCGTGATCTTGCCCGACAATGACGATACCGGCCGCGACCACGCCCGCGCGATTGTCTCAAAGCTGGCTCCTGTGGCCGAGTGGATTCGCGTGGTCAATCTGCCCGGCCTGCCGCCCAAAGGCGATATCGCCGATTGGCTCAACGCGGGCGGTGGGCGCGATCAGCTGGAGCAGATCGTCGAGGCAACCACCCCGATCGAGGGATCGAAACCCAACACGCCGTTCGAGTTGGTCCGCTTTGACGACATGCGTCCGCGGCTCGCCGATAGTTATCTGATCAAACATCTGCTCGGCACGGTCGGGATGACGGTGCTTTACGGCGAAAGCGGATCGGGCAAGACGTTCCTGGCGCTGCATATGTCCTTTTACCTTGCCGCCGGGACCGAATGCTTTGGCCGGCGGGTGCGCCGCTGCGGCGTCGTTTACATCGCCGCCGAAGCCGGCCGCT
>JBKOVT010000153.1:0-18191 GCA_046724035.1 Pseudomonadota bacterium
CCGGATTCACAAACCGAACGATGTCGCCGCTATCGAGCGCAATGACGGGATCGGGCAAGGCCGAGATCAGGAGTGCGGTATCGGGGAGGCGGGAGGCGCTCGCGGTGCCGGGCCGCTGACGGCGCAGCGAGCTCAGCATCACGCCGCCTCGCGCTCCAGGAACGGCTCGTAGAACGAGCGCATCAGCTGTTTGACCTCGGCCGCGGTCTCGGTCCGGTTGACCGCAGCGCGGAACTCGGCCGAGCCCGGCAGTCCCTTGGAATACCAGCCGATATGCTTGCGCGCGATATGGATGCCGGATGTCCCGTAATGGCTCAGCATCGCATCGTAATGCCGGTGCAGGATTCCGTATTGCTGCCAGAGCGGCGGATCGGGCAACCGCCGGCCCGAACGCAGCCAGGCAATCACCTGGGCGATAAACCACGGCCGCCCATAGCAGCCCCGCCCGATCATGACCCCGTCGGCGCCGGATTCTGCCAAAGCCTGATCGACCTCTTCCAGGCTCGTGATATCGCCGTTGACGACGACCGGGATCGAGACCGCCTCTTTCACCGCGCGGACAAAGCCCCAATCCGCCTTCCCGGCGTAAAACTGGCAGCGCGTGCGGCCGTGCACCGTGACCATGCGGATGCCGCAGGATTCGGCGATTTTGGCGAGGGCCGGCGCGTTTCGATGATTGTCGTCCCAGCCGGTCCGCATCTTGAGCGTGACCGGCAGGTCGACCGCCTTGACGGTCGCTTCGAGGATCCGTGCGGCGTGCAACTCGTCGCGCATCAGGGACGAGCCGGCATGGCCGTTGACGACTTTTTTCACCGGGCACCCGAAATTGATGTCGATAAGCGTTGCACCGCGATCGGCGTTGAGCTTGGCCGCTTCCGCCATAACCTGCGGCTCGCAGCCGGCGAGCTGGACGGCCATCGGCTGCTCCTCCGGGCAGCTCCGAGCCATCGTCAGCGACTGGCGGGTCTCGCGGATCGCCGCCTGGCTCGCGATCATCTCCGAGACGACGAGCGATGCCCCCTCCTCTTTGACGATGCGGCGGAACGGCAGATCCGTGACCCCCGACATCGGCGCCAGGATGACTGGGTCTTTAAGCGTGATCGAGCCGAGGCAAATGCTCACGAATTGTGCAATCTGATGATTTGCCTAAACAATAGGCAATAAGATACCGGAAACTTTGCTGCATCGCAACAGAGACTGTCGGAAGACCGTGCTTCATTGCGCGATCCGCCACGACGGGGCTACCGTCATATAGGCACCCAGACCCGTTGGAGAGGGAAATGCTGGCATGAAAATCCTGATCAAAAGCGCGTGGGGATCCGACGATCCGACCAAAGCCGCCTTTGCTTTTCTCCATGCCAACGCCTTTGCGGAGGCCGGGCATGAGGTCCGTATCTTTCTCCTCGGCGAGGCGGTCAACCTGATGAAAGACGAGATGATCGCCTCCGTGACACCGGTCGGATGGCCGCCGCTGTCGGAGATCATTCCCAAGACAATCGCGCACCGGATCCCGCTCAACATCTGAACCGCGTGCTCACGGGCCCGTGCGGTCCACGACACCGATCTCCAAGGCAAAAACGCGCGGTTCGTTACGCCGCCCGATCTGGTGAGGCTGGTGGAATGGGCGGACAAGGTGCTCAGCGAGTGAGAACGCCCACCATCACATTGACCCGATGACCGCAACCTGCGCCCTGATCGTCGCCGCCGGCCGTGGCACGAGGTTCGGCGGTACCCTGCCAAAGCAGTACCTGCCGCTCGGCGGCGCGACCGTGCTGCGCCACGCCGTCAACGCCTTTGCGGCGCATCCGCGGATCGATCAGGTTTTGGTTGCGATCCGGCCGGAAGACCGCGCTCTGTTCGACCGCTCCGTCGCTGGCCTGTCGGTGCTCCAGCCGGTGCCGGGCGGCGCGGAACGGCAGGATTCGGTGCGGCTCGGCCTCGAAGCGCTCGCCGTGTACAAGCCGGCGCGTGTGCTGATCCATGACGGCGCGCGGCCCTTCCCGGACGCGGCGCTGATCGACCGGGTGATCGATGCGCTCGACACGGCGCCGGCAGCGGTTCCGGCATTGCGGCTCGGCGACACGATTAAGCGCATCGAAGACGGGCAGATCCGCGAAACGGTTGACCGGACGCAATTGTGGCGGGCGCAGACGCCCCAAGGCTTTCATTTCGATGCGATCCTGACGGCGCATCGGCAGATGGCCGGCCGCGTTTTGACCGACGATGCCGCGGTCGCGGAGGCGGCCGGCATTGGGCCGCTGATCGTCGCGGGCAGCGAGGAGAATCTGAAAGTGACCACGGTGGAGGATCTCGGTGCTGCGGAGCGGCAGCTCGCGGCCCGCCAGGGCGATGTGCGGGTCGGTCAGGGTTTCGATGTGCATCCCTTCGGCCCCGGCGATCATGTCATGGTTTGCGGTGTCGCGATCCCGCATGAGGTGGCGCCGGTCGGGCATTCCGACGCCGATGTCGGGTTGCATGCGTTGACCGACGCAGTGCTCGGTGCGATCGGCGCCGGCGATATCGGCATGCATTTTCCGCCGAGCGATCCGCGCTGGCGCGGCGCCTCTTCTGACCGGTTTCTGGCTTATGCCGCGACCTTGGTGCGCGAGCGCGGCGGCGCGATCGCGGCAGTCGACGTGACGATCATCTGCGAGCGGCCGAAGATCGCACCGTATCGCGACCGCATGATCGAGCGGGTCGCCGAGATTCTGGAGATCTCGCCCGGGCGGGTCAGCGTCAAGGCGACAACGACCGAGCGGCTCGGCTTTACCGGCCGCGGCGAAGGCATCGCGGCGCAGGCGGTCGCCACCGTGCGATTGCCGCTGTAGCCCTCGCGCGCTGACGGGATACTACGCCATCAGCCATCTCAAAAGATTAGATCCCGGCGAAGGCCGGGATCCAGTTGTCCGCAACTCTTGCGTTTGCTGCTATGGGTCCCGGCCTTCGCCGGGACCTAATTCAGTGAGTGACCTCGAGTGACGCGCCGGGCCCTAGGGCTGCCGTGGTGGCACCCGGCGGCGTTGATCGCGACCGGGTTCGGGGTCGGACATCTGCCCTGGGTGCGAGGCAGCTGGGGATCGCTCCTCGCGCTCCTCTGCGGCTGGGAGATCGCCGGGACCGGCGGCCGGATTGCGCTGGCCGGCGCGGCGATCATCGCTTTTGTGCTCGGGTGCTGGGCATCCGCACGGGTTGCGGGGGCAAGCGGCCTGCATGATCCGCGCTTTGTCGTCATTGACGAGATCGCGGCGCAATGGCTCGTGCTGCTCGCGGCGCCGCTCGACGGGCGGTGGTACGCGGCGGCGTTTCTGCTGTTCCGGGTGTTCGATATCGTGAAGCCGTGGCCGATCCGCTTGATCGAACGGCGGGTTCCGGGCGGGCTCGGCATCATGCTCGACGATGTTATGGCCGCGATCTACGCTCTCGCAGTGTTGTTGATCGCCGAAGGAGTGTTCGGTGTTCGACCCTGAGACGCTCGCTTTGGCAGAGGCGGTGCTGGCCGCCTGTCGAAGCCGCGGCTGGCGCGTGGCGACCGCGGAATCCTGCACCGGCGGGCTCGTCGCCGCGGCGTTGACCGCGATCTCGGGTGCATCGGAGGTCTTCGAGCGCGCCTTTGTGACTTATTCGAACGAAGCGAAGATCGAAATGCTCGCCGTGCCGAGGGTGACGATCGCCTCGCATGGCGCGATCAGCGCCGAGACCGCAGAGGCGATGGCGCGGGGCGCGGTGCGGCGCGCACCCGCCGATGTCGCCGTATCGGTCACCGGCATCGCCGGCCCTCGGGGCGCGACGCCGCAAAAGCCCGTCGGGCTCGTCTATCTCGGGGTCGCGCGGCGCGACGGCGCCTGCCGCGTCGAGCGCCGGGTCTTTTCTGGCGATCGCAGCGCGATCCGTCACGCGGCGCTGGTCAAGGCCTTGCAAATGCTGCGCGACGAAGCGCGCCCGGCGTAGTCAAGGCGGGACGATGGATTTATCATGGCGGCAATCCTCTGAAAGGAGCCCTTCGATGCTGCTCCGCAACGCCTGGTATATCGCCGCCTGGGCCGACGAGCTCGGCATGCAGCCGGTCGCCCGCCGCATCTGCAACGAACCGATCGTGCTCTTTCGCGACAAGCAGAACCGCGCCGCCGCATTGACCGACCGCTGCTGTCATCGCGCCGCGCCCTTGCACCTCGGAACGATCACCGAGGCGGGCCTCCAATGCGGCTATCACGGGCTCGTCTTCGACGGCTCCGGACACTGCGTCGCCATTCCCGGGCAATCGCGCATTCCGGAGGATGCGCGCGTGCGCAGCTACCCCGTCGTGGAGAAAAACCAGCTCGTCTGGGTATGGCTGGGCGAAGCGGCGAAGGCCGATCCGTCACTGATCGTTGATTTTCCGTATCACGACGACAAGGCGACATGGCCGAACAAGCACGACATGTATCCGATCCGGGGCAATTACATGCTGATGGTCGACAATTTGATGGACCTGACGCATCTCGGCTATCTGCACGCGAAGACCGTAGGCGGCAATCCGGCGGCGCATGTCACGGCCGACATGAAGACGACGCGCACGCCGACGGGGCTCAAATTCACACGCTGGATGAAGAACTCGGTGCCGCCGCCGAGCTATGTCAAAGCGGCAGGGTTTCAGGGCCGCGTCGACCGCTGCCAGATTTTCGAGTTCGTCGCGCCGAGCACGGTATTGCAATGGACCGGCGCCGCCGATGCCGGCAGCGACTACACCGACCCGCAGCGTGATTTCCGCTTCCAGTTTCGCCTGTTCCACGGACTGACGCCGGAGACCGAGACGAGCTGTTATTATTTCTGGTCGGTGGCGAACGGCTACCGCCAGAACGCGCCCGAGGCGACCGAGCAGCTCTACCGCGAGATCGCGCCGACCTTTGTCGAGGACAAGGACATGGTCGAGGCGCAACAGCGCCGGCTCGACGAGTTTGGCGAAACGGGACTTGTCGATATCGCCTCCGACGCCAACCGCATGCATATGCGGCGCATGGTCGAGCGGCTCATCGCCGAGGAACAGCCGGCCCTCGCGGCGGAATAGCCTCTTCCCGCTCTTTTTCCCGGTTCCCGACGAAAGCCGGGACGCAGGTGTTATTAGATCGCCGCCTTGCTGGTTTGGTCGGGGGCGGGTTTGCCGTAGAGCTGCTCGGCGCGGTGCTCGAACGCGGCGACCATGCGGCGCACCGCTTCATGAAACAGCATCTCGATGACGCGCTGCAGGAGGCGCGATTTGAATTCGAAATCGACAAAAAAATCGATGCGGCAGCCGCCCGGCACCTTTTCGAAAACCCAGTGATTGTTGAGATAGCGGAACGGCCCCTCGGTGTATTCCACGTCGATCCGGCGCGGTGGGTCGAGCGCAACGCGCGAGGTGAAGCGCTCGCGGAACATCCGGAAGCCGATAATCAGATCGGCGACGATCAGATCGGCGCGCCGCTCGCGCACCCGCGCGCCGACACACCACGGCAGGAATTCGGGATAGCGCTCGACATCGGCGACAAGCGCGAAAAGCTGCTCCGGCGTATAGGGGAGCACGCGCTGCTCGGCATGCGTCGGCATCGGGACTAGGCGCGTTCCTCGAGCGCGGCGGCGCGGGCCGCCCTCAATTGCGCGAAATCCTCGCCCGCGTGATAGGAGGAGCGCGTCAAGGGCGAGGCGGAGACCATCAGAAAACCCTTGCCGAGGGCGAGCCGGCGATAGCCCTCGAATTCGTCGGGCGTGATGAAGCCCGCGACGGGGTGATGCTTCGGCGTTGGCTGCAGGTATTGCCCGATCGTCAGGAAATCGACCTCCGCCTCGCGCAGATCGTCCATCACCTGCAATACCTCGGCGCGCCCTTCGCCGAGCCCGACCATGAGCCCCGATTTTGTGAAGAGCGTCGGGTCGAGGTGTTTTGCGTGATCGAGCAGGCGCAGCGAGTGAAAATATCGCGCGCCCGGCCGCACCTCGCCATAGAGCCGCGGCACGGTTTCGAGATTGTGGTTGAGGACGTCTGGCTTCGCAGCGACGACGGTTTCGATCGCGCCATCCTTGCGCAGGAAATCCGGCACCAGCACCTCGATCGTTGTCGCGGGCGCAGCGGCGCGGATCGCGGCGATCGTGCGGGCGAAATGCCCGGCGCCGCCATCCTCGAGATCGTCGCGATCAACCGAGGTGACGACGAGGTGGTTGAGGCCAAGCGCCGCAACGGCCTCGCCGACTCGCTGCGGCTCATGCGGGTCGAGCCGGTCGGGCCGGCCCGTCGCGACGTTGCAAAAGGTGCAGGCACGCGTGCAAACGGCGCCCAGGATCATCACCGTCGCGTGCTTGTCCTTCCAGCACTCGCCGATATTCGGGCAGGCCGCCTCTTCGCAAACGGTGTTGAGCTTCAACTCGCGCATCAGGCGGCGGGTGGCCTGGTATTCCGGCGAGGTCGGCGCCTTGACGCGGATCCAGGGCGGCTTTCTGGGGCTCGGCTGGTCCGGACGCGCCGCCTTCTCCGGATGCCGCAACGCCTCTCGCGTCATGGCCGGGCTTGGCCCGGCCATCTCTCCGGCGGTTCCAGATCCCCGGGTCAAGCCCGGGGATGACGAAGAAAGTGGGTCCATCGGTCAGAAGTGGAGGGCGCGGCCATAGGCGTCAAGCACGGCCTCGTGCATCGTCTCGGAGATCGTCGGGTGCGGGAAGATCGTCCGCATCAGCTCGGTCTCGGTGGTCTCCAAGGTCTTGGCGATCGTATAGCCCTGGATCAGCTCGGTGACCTCGGCGCCGATCATATGCGCGCCGAGGAGTTCGCCGGTCTTGGCGTCGAACACGGTCTTGACCATGCCCTCCGGCTCGCCGAGCGCGATCGCCTTGCCGTTCCCGATAAATGGAAAGTGGCCGATCTTGACCTCGTGCCCGGCGTCGCGCGCCGCCTTTTCGGTCAGGCCGACGCTGGCGATTTGCGGCCGGCAATAGGTGCAGGCCGGGATGTTGCGCGTGTCGAGGGGGTGCACATCGTTGAGGCCGGCGATGTGCTCGACGCAGATGACGCCCTCATGCATCGCCTTGTGCGCCAGCCAGGGCGGCCCGACGAGATCGCCGATCGCATAGAGGCCGGGCTCGCCGGTGCGCAGCCATTCGTCGACGACGACATGGGTGCGCTCGACTTTCGCCTTAGTGTCTTCGAGGCCGATATTCTCGACATTGCCGACGATGCCGACCGCCAGGATCACGCGCTCGACCGTGATGTCGGTGCTCTTGCCGTTTGCCTCGATCTGAGCCGACACATTATCCTTGCTGCGCTTCAAGGATTTGACGGTCGCGCCGGTGTGGATCTTGATGCCCTGCTTCTCGAAGCTCTTGCGGGCGAAGGTTGAGATCTCCTCGTCTTCGACCGGCAAGACGCGATCGAGCACTTCGACGACCGTAACTTCCGCGCCCATGTCGCGGTAGAAGCTGGCGAACTCCATGCCGATCGCGCCGGAGCCGACGACGAGCAGGGAGTGAGGGATCGCTTCGGGGATCATCGCCTCCTTGTAGGTCCAGACGAGCTTGCCGTCGGGTTCCAGCCCCGGCAGCGAGCGCGCCCGCGCGCCGGTCGCCAGCACGATATGCGGCGCGGCGACATCGGCGACGGCTTTGCCGTCCTTCGCGACAGCAATCTTGTCTTTACCGGCGAGCCGGGCCTCGCCGCCGAACACGGTGATCTTGTTCTTGCGCATCAGATGCGCGACCCCGTTCGACAATTGCTTTGCGACAGCGCGCGAACGGGCGATGAGTTTTTTCGGGTCGTAGCTGACGTCCGTCGCCGAGAAGCCGAACTGATCGAGGTGATGCAGCAGGTGATGGATTTCGGAGGCGCGCAACAACGCCTTGGTCGGGATGCAGCCCCAATTGAGGCAGATGCCGCCGAGCTGGTCGCGTTCGACGAGGGCTGTCTTCATGCCGAGCTGTGCGGCCCGGATTGCCGCGACATAACCGCCCGGCCCGCCGCCGACAACGATCAGGTCAAAGGAATTCTCGGCCATCGAAGATCTAGAGGAGCATCGTCAGCGGGTCTTCGACGAGCTTCTTGAAGGCGGCGAGGAACTCCGCGCCGACCGCGCCATCGACGACGCGGTGATCGCCGGACAGCGTGCTGGTCATCACCGTCGCGACCGAGAGCTGGCCGTCCTTGACGATGGGCCGCTGTTCGCCGAGCCCGACCGCCAGGATGCCGCCCTGCGGCGGGTTGATGACGGCGGCGAATTCACGGATTCCATACATGCCGAGATTGGAGATCGAGAAGGTGCCGCCCTGGAACTCCTCTAGTTTCAGTTTTCCAGTGCGGGCGCGCTCGGCAAGGTCCTTGCTCTCCTTTGCGATCTGGGCGAGGCCCTTCTGGTCGGCGGCCTTGATGATCGGTGTGATGAGCCCATCATCGAGCGCCACCGCGACGGCGATATCGACCCGCTCCCACAGCAGGATCGCGTCGTCGCTCCATGAGGCGTTGGCGGCCGGCACCTGGCGAAGCGCGAGCGCCGCGGCGCGGATTACGAAATCGTTGACCGAGATACGGGTCTCGGATTTGCCGTTGAGTTCCTTCCGAATCTTCAGCAGCTCGTCGATCGTGCAATCCACCGACAGGTAGAAATGCGGGACGGTCTGCTTCGACTCGGCGAGCCGGCGGGCGATGACCCGGCGCATCGAGCTATGCGGCTTTTCGTGATAGGGCGGGTTTCCTGCGAGCGCGAGCACCTGCGCCTTCGCGAAGACCGGCGTCGACGGCACGGCAGACGGCGTCGGCACGGCGCCGTGAGTGAGAGCGGGTGCGCGGGTCGGCGCCGTAACACCTGTCCCGGGCGCGGTGAGCGCCTTGTCGATATCGGCCTTGACGACGCGGCCATTCGGCCCGGAGCCGCGGATCGCGGCAAGATCGAGGCCGGCCTGCTGCGCCATGCGGCGCGCCAACGGGCTCGCGAAGACGCGGCCGCCATTGACCTGGGCAGCGGCCGGCCGCTCAGCCTGAGCCGGTGCGGGTTGTGCTGCGGGCGCCGGTGCCGGTTCGGTTTTCGGGGCGATGCCGGTGGGCGGCGCGGCTGACGCCGCAGGCTGCTGGCCGTTGCCGGCGGGCGCCGCCGCGGCGAATTTTTCAAGGGCCGCCGGGTCTTCGCCTTCCTCGAGCAGAAGTGCGATCGGCTGGTTGACCTTGATGCCCTGCGCGCCTTCAGGAACGATAATTTTTCCGATGCGGCCCTCATCGACCGCCTCGTATTCCATTGTCGCCTTGTCGGTCTCGATCTCGGCGATGACGTCGCCGGAATGCACCTCGTCGCCTTCTTTCTTGAGCCAACGCGTGAGGTTGCCCTCGGTCATCGTCGGCGACAAGGCCGGCATCCGGATTTCGATCGGCATGGCCGATTACCGGTAGGCGACTTCGCGCGCGGCGGCGACGATGTCCTCGACCTGCGGCACGGCGAGGCGTTCGAGATTAGCCGCGTAGGGCAACGGCACGTCCTTGCCGGAGACGCGCTTTAGCGGCGCGTCGAGCGAGTCGAAGCATTCCTCCATGACGATCGCCGCGATCTCCGAGCCGATACCCGCGAAGGGCCAGCCCTCCTCGACCGAGACGATGCGGTTGGTCTTCTTGACCGACTCGGTGACCGCCACGATGTCGAAAGGCCGCAGCGACCGGAGGTCAATGACCTCGGCGGAAATCCCGGCTTTCTCGAGCTCCTCCGCCGCCTGCATTGCCAGCTTCACCATGCGCGAGAAGGCGGTGATTGTGACGTGCTCGCCGGGTCGGGCGATGCGCGCTTTTCCGATCGGCACGACGAATTCCGGGTCGTCCGGCACGGCGAAGCTCTCGCCGTAGACAAGCTCGTGCTCCAAAAAGATGACGGGGTTCGGATCGCGGATCGCCGATTTCAGGAGGCCCTTGTAATCGGCACCGGTATAGGGCGCGACGACCTTGAGCCCGGGCACATGCGCATACCAGCTGGCATAGCATTGCGAATGCTGCGCCGCGACGCGCGAGGCGATGCCGTTCGGCCCACGAAACACGATCGGCGCCGCCATTTGCCCGCCCGACATATAGCGCGTCTTGGCCGCTGAATTGATCAGCTGGTCCATTGCCTGCATCGCGAAATTGAAGGTCATGAACTCGACAATCGGACGCAGACCGCCAAAGGCGGCGCCGATGCCGAGCCCAGCGAAACCTTGCTCGGTAATCGGCGTATCGATGACCCGTCGCGGCCCGAATTCCTGCAGCAGGCCCTGGCTGACCTTGTAGGCGCCCTGGTACTCGGCGACCTCTTCGCCAATCAGGAAGACGCTGTTGTCGCGCCGCATCTCCTCGGCGATGGCGTCGCGCAAGGCCTCGCGCACGGTCTGCGTGACGGTCTTGCCGGTGTATTCGCCGGGGTCGGCGGCGAGCGCCGGCGCCGGCCGAGGCGGCGCGGCAACCGCGCCGTCGTGGATCGCGGGCCGCGGCGGGGTCGGCTCTTCCTCCTGATCGGGCGGTTCCGGCGCTTTAGCCCCGGGCGCTTTGGTTTCCGGCGCTTTGGGTTCGGGCGCTTTGGGTTCGGGCGTTTTGGCTTGGCCCGGCGCGGGCCGCGGCTTGGCCTCGACGTCGCGGACGTCCTCGCCGTTCTCGGCGATGACCGCGATGGGTGTGTTGATCGGGACGTGATCGGTGCCCTCGGGGATGACGATCTTGGCGAGCACGCCCTCGTCGACCGCCTCGACCTCCATCGTCGCCTTGTCCGTCTCGATCTCGGCGAGCACGTCCCCCGCGTGCACCGGCTCGCCGACATTCTTGACCCAGCGGGCGATCTTGCCCTCGGTCATCGTCGGCGACAGCGCCGGCATCAGCACCTCGCTAGCCATCTACTCCTCGGCATCCCTCGCGGATCCTGGACCGCCCACTGTCGTGATCCGGCTCAGGCCTCAGCCAGCACATCCGTCCACAGCTCGCTCGGATCGGGCTCGGGGCAGTCCTGCGCGAACTGCGCCGCTTCGACCACGATATCCCGAGCGCGCTTCTCGATCTGCTTCAGCTCATCCTCCCGGGCGGAATACTCGTCGAGCAGGCGCTGGCGCAAATGGTCGATTGGGTCGTGCTCGGTGCGCATGCGGTTCACTTCGTCCTTGGTCCGATATTTCGCCGGATCGGACATCGAGTGGCCGCGATAGCGGTAGGTCAGCATCTCAACGATGATCGGCCCCTGCCCGGCGCGGGCATGCTCGGCGGCTTCCAGGGCGGCCTCATGCACCGCGACGACATCCATGCCGTCGACCTGCTCGCCGGGAATGCCGTAGGCGACGCCGCGGTGATAGAGATCGGTGCGGGCCGAGGCGCGGCTGACCGAGGTCCCCATGCCATAGCGGTTGTTCTCGATGACGTAGACGACCGGCAGCTTCCATAACGAGGCCATGTTGAAGCTCTCGTATACCTGGCCCTGGTTGATCGCGCCGTCGCCGAGATAGGTGACCGAAATCCGACCGTCATCGCGATAGCGATGAGCGAAGGCGAGCCCGGTCCCGATCGGCACCTGCGCGCCAACGATGCCGTGGCCGCCGAAGAAGTTCTTCTCCGGGCTGAACATGTGCATCGAGCCGCCCTTGCCGTGCGAATAGCCGCAACGGCGCCCGGTCAATTCCGACATGACGCCCTTCGGATCCATGCCGCAGGCCAGCATATGGCCGTGATCGCGGTATGAAGTGATGATCGTGTCACCCTTCAGGAGCGCGGCCTGGACGCCGACGACGACCGCCTCCTGGCCGATATAGAGGTGGCAGAAGCCGCCGATCAGCCCCATGCCGTACATTTGACCGGCGCGCTCTTCAAAGCGGCGGATCAGCAGCATATCGGCATACCAGCGCTTCAGCGTGTCGGCCGAGATCTGCGCATCGGCGGGTTTAACCCGATTGGGCTTGCGGGCGACGGCCATTCCTGGCGTTCCTCCGGACTGCCCCGAAGCATGGTGGCAAACCCCACGGTTTGCAACCTCAGGGGCAGGGTTGGCAGGGCTGCAAAACAGGCGCTTCGGCGCGCCTTGGGCCTTAAGCCCCGCCCTGCCCTTCTTTGGTTTTAGGGTTCTGAACCAAAAGGCTCAGCGCGGTTTTTGCGGCTGGATGATGACGATCTCGTCGGGCGCGGCGAGATCGAGCATGCGGCGGACCTGATTATCGAGGAGGTCGCGGTCGAGATGATCGGCCCGCATATTGGCCGCGCGGCGTTCGAGCTTGGCGCGCTCGGCCGCGACATCGGCGAGCCCCGTCTTTGCGGAGCGCAATTCCTGCGTCAGGCGCATCCACGCCCGCAAGCCGCGATCGCCCTCGACGAGGTGATAGGCGAAATAGCCCGTCAGCGCCAAACCCACCACGGGAGCGACGAGCACCTTGGCGCGGCGGCGCATTTCGCGGAATACGATCACCGCGAGAGGGAATCACTTGCGGCCGTCTGCGTCAATACAGCAGCGCCTCTGGATCGCTGAATAAAACCGGAGCCGCGCGAGTAACTCAGCAAAAAATTGGTCTTTTCCAAAGAAGTGTTCTGCCTCGTGCGCATCGACGGCTTAACGACGCGACATATCTAGTTGATATATTTGTGAAAAAAACCGGGCGCGGAGATGGGGCGAAGAATGCGGTGGAGCTGGTGACGGGATCAATTCGGCGAGCTCAGTTCGCTGCAAGCTAGCGCCGGATGATAGCGCGTCCGGGATAGCGCGCCGCGGCGCCGAGCTGTTCTTCGATCCGAATCAGCTGGTTATATTTGGCGAGACGATCGGACCGCGACAGCGAGCCGGTCTTGATCTGACCGCAATTCGTGGCAACCGCGAGATCGGCAATCGTCGCATCCTCGGTCTCGCCGGAGCGGTGCGACATGACCGCGCCGTAGCCGGCGCGCATCGCCATTTCGATGGTTTCCAGCGTTTCCGACAGAGTGCCGATCTGGTTGACCTTGATCAGCACCGCGTTGGCGGTGTGCTCGTCGATGCCGCGTTTCACGCGGCTTGGATTGGTCACGAAGAGATCGTCGCCGACGAGCTGGATGCGGCTGCCCAGCTCCCGGGTCAGCAAGGACCAGCCCTCCCAATCGTCCTCGGCCATGCCGTCCTCGATTGAAACGATCGGGTATCGATCCACGAGATCCTTGTAGTAGGCGACCATGCCGGGAGCATCGAGAACCTTGCCCTCGCCCGAGAGCTGGTACTTACCGTCACGGAAGAATTCGCTCGACGCGGGATCGAGCGCCAGCACGACATCGTCGCCGGGCTTGTACCCGGCCGTCTCGATCGCCTGCATCACAAAGCCGAGTGCAGCATCGGCCGACGGCAGGTTCGGCGCGAAGCCGCCCTCATCGCCGACATTGGTGTTGTGGCCAGCGTCGTGCAATTTCTTGCGCAGCGCGTGGAACACCTCGGAGCCGATGCGGATCGCCTCGGTCACATCAGACGCGCCGACCGGCATGATCATGAATTCCTGGATGTCGATCGGGTTGTCGGCATGCACGCCGCCATTGACGATATTCATCATCGGCACCGGCAATGTGCGGGCGAAGACGCCACCGACATAGCGGTAGAGCGGCTGGTCGAGCTCGGCGGCCGACGCCTTCGCACAGGCGAGGCTGACGCCGAGCACCGCGTTGGCGCCGAGCCGGCTCTTGTTCGGTGTGCCGTCAAGCTCGATCAGCGTGCGGTCGATCGCGAGCTGATCGGCCGCGTCGAAGCCGGACAGCGCATCGAAGATCTCGCCGTTGACCGCGCCGACCGCTTGTTGCACACCGCGGCCGCCATAGCGCTGACCGCCGTCGCGCTTCTCGACCGCCTCATGTGCGCCGGTCGAGGCGCCGGACGGCACGGCCGCCCGGCCCAGGGCGCCGCTGTCGAGCGTGACCTCGACCTCGACGGTCGGGTTGCCGCGGCTGTCGAGGATCTCGCGGGCGTGGATGTCGGCAATCGCGGTCATCGGGGCCTCAGGTTCGGGGAAAGCCCCTCTCCCACGCCGCAGAAGAGGGTTGCCGTCGCACAGCGGCGGCCGGGTCAGGGTTTACTGGCGTCAGCATTTACCCCAAACCGCTCCCTCACCCCAACCCTCCTCCCCTTGGGAGGAGAGGGAGTTTCAGATTGCGCCTTGCGGGCGGATTTTGGCGATGCGGTCGAGGGCGAGTAAGGTTTTGAGCAATTCCGGCAGGGCGCGGAGCGGCACCATGTTGGGGCCGTCGGAGGGGGCGCGGTCCGGGTCTTCGTGGGTTTCCATGAAGACGGCGGCCACGCCGACCGCGACCGCGGCGCGCGCCAAGGTCTCGACAAAGCGGCGCTCACCGCCGCTTCGGCCGCCCTGCCCGCCCGGCCGCTGCACCGAATGGGTGGCGTCGAAGACCACCGGGTAGCCGGTCTCTGCCAGGATCGGCAAGGAGCGCATGTCGGACACCAGCGTGTTGTAGCCAAAGCTGGCGCCGCGCTCGCACAGCAGAACCCGATCGTTCCCGCTCTGCGCGACCTTAGCCGCAACGTGCTGCATGTCCCAGGGCGCCAGGAACTGGCCCTTCTTGATGTTCATCGCGGCGCCGGTCTTGGCGGCGGCGACCAGGAGATCGGTCTGGCGGCACAGATAGGCCGGGATCTGCAACACATCGACCGCCTCGGCGGTCGGTGCGCAGTGCTCCGGCAGGTGCACATCGGTCAAGACCGGGATCCCGCGCGCCTCGCGGATTTCGGCAAGGATCGGCAGCCCATTGTCGAAGCCGACGCCGCGCGCGCCGGAGAGCGATGTGCGGTTCGCCTTGTCGAACGAGGTCTTGTAGATCAAACCGATCCCGAGCTGGCGGGTGATCTCGACCAGTGCGGCGCTGACCTCCAGCGCGTGCGCCCGGCTCTCCAAGGCGCAGGGGCCGGCGATCAGTACCAATGGCAGATCGTTGGCGAGGGTCAGCTTTCCGATTGAAACGTGCCGCGCCTGCATCATGCAAATCCCCCAAAAGAGCCCCCACCCGTCCTCGGCTTCGCCTCGGACACCCTCTCCCCGCAAGCGAGGAGAGGGACAGGAAGCCGCACAATAACCCGCTTCCCGTTGGCGGAGAGAGGGCCGGTGTGAGGACGAAGTCTACACCAGGCGGGATTGGTCGACGGCAGCCTTGACGAATGACGTGAAGAGCGGGTGCGGGTCGAACGGCTTCGACTTCAGTTCGGGATGAAACTGCACGCCGACAAACCAGGGGTGCTCGGGGATCTCGACGATTTCGGGCAGGAGCCCGTCGGGCGACATGCCGGAAAAGCGCAGCCCCGCCGCTTCGAGGCTGTCGCGATAGGCGATGTTGACCTCGTAACGGTGTCGGTGCCGCTCGCTGATCCGGTCGGCACCGTAGATCGCGGCGACGCGGCTTTCTGGATCGAGCACCGCGTCGTAGGCCCCGAGGCGCATCGTGCCGCCGAGATCGCCATTGGCCTCGCGCTGTTCCAATTCGTTGCCGCGCATCCATTCGGTCATCAATCCGATGACCGGGTGCTCGCAGGGGCCGAACTCGGTTGAGCCGGCGCCGGACAATCGCGCCAGATGCCGCGCTGCCTCGATGACCGCCATCTGCATCCCGAAGCAGATGCCGAAATAGGGCACGTTGCGCTCGCGGGCGAAACGCGCCGCCTCAATCTTGCCTTCCGAGCCGCGCTCGCCAAAGCCGCCCGGCACGAGGATGGCGTGCACGCCTTCGAGCTGCTGCACCGCCTCGCTCTCGGTTTCGAAGACCTCGGAATTGATCCAATCGAGCTTGACCCGGACATTGTTGGCGATGCCGCCATGGGTCATCGCCTCGGCGAGCGATTTGTAGCTGTCGGGGAGATGCGTGTACTTGCCGACAATGGCGATATTGACCTCGCCCTCGGGCCGGCGGATGCGGTCGACGATCGAATTCCAGCGCGAGAGATCGGGCTCGCGCGCCTGAAGCCCGAAATGGGCGCAGACCTCGCGGTCGAAGCCCTCCGCATGGTAGGACCCGGGAACGGCGTAGATCGTATCGACATCGATGGCCGGGATGACGCGCGACTCGCGAAGGTTGCAGAACAGCGCGATTTTCTTGCGGGCGCCGTCGGGGATCGGGCGCTCGCAGCGGCACAGCAGGATGTCGGGCTGGATCCCGAGCCCCAAGAGCTCTTTTGCCGAATGCTGGGTCGGCTTGGTCTTCAATTCGCCGGCCGAGGCGATCCACGGCACCAAGGTGAGATGCACAAAGCACACACGCTCGCGCCCGAGCTCGTTGCCGAGCTGGCGGATCGCTTCTAGGAACGGCAGGCTTTCGATGTCGCCGACCGTGCCACCGATCTCGCATAGGACGAAATCCTCGTCCGAGAGATCGGCCGTGATGAATTCCTTGATCGCATCGGTGACGTGGGGGATGACCTGCACCGTCGCGCCGAGATATTCGCCGCGGCGCTCGCGGGCGATTACGGTCGAATAGATGCGGCCGGTCGTGACGCTGTCGCTCTTGCGGGCGGCAACCCCGACATAGCGCTCGTAATGGCCGAGATCGAGGTCGGTCTCGGCGCCGTCATCGGTCACGAAGACTTCCCCATGCTGATAGGGGCTCATCGTGCCGGGATCGACATTGAGATAGGGGTCGAGCTTCCTCAGGCGTACCTTGAAGCCGCGCGCCTGCAGCAGCGCGCCCAGCGCCGCTGAGCACAGACCCTTACCGAGTGAGGAAACCACGCCGCCGGTGATAAAGATGAACCGCGTCATGGACCTTTACAGTACAGCAAGCGGAATACCCATCCCACGGGAAAACCGCGGCCACAGCTATTCGGCCGCAAACTCCTTCTGAATCAACTCTCTACGCGTCGAAACTCTCGAACCCGCCAGCGGCCGATTGTCGGCTGCCCTCGGCTCGCCCGAAGAGCAGCGGCTTCGATCAACCCGGCATTTCCGCGCCGAAAAAGGCGATTCGGCGGATCGCCGCTCGATTATCGGGCGAGCGGCGCGGTAGGCTGCGCTGGCAAAGACGGCGGCGGTGCCCCCGGAAGCGCGGGCACCTGTGGCGCGGCCGGCGACGGCGCCAACGGCGCCACGGGACCCGACGGCGCTTCATCGACCAGCGAGCGTGGCGCGCGTCCGGCATTGCTCAGCATGACCAGCGCAATGCTGGTCAGGAAGAACAGCGCGGCCAGCACCGCCGTTGTGCGGGTCAACAGATTCGCGGTCGAGCGGCCGGTCATAAAACCGGACATGCCGCCCCCGCCCATGCCAAGGGCGCCGCCTTCGCTTTTCTGCAGGAGCACGACCCCGACCAGGGCGATCGCAATAAAGACGTGAACAACGAACAAGAGAAGGATCATGAGCGCCGCGGCGGTGTCGGGGATCGCGCCTTATGTAAGGACTTTGGCCGCCAATAACCAGCCGCTCGGCGGCGCCGCGACATTTCAGCCGCAGGCGTGATTATTCGCAGGCCTCCTCATCCGCAGGCCTCGGCAATCGCCCAGAAATCGTCGGCTTTGAGGCTGGCGCCGCCAACCAGCGCGCCATCGACATCCTCGAGCGCCAGGATCTCGGCGGCATTTTTTGGGTTCACCGAGCCGCCATAGAGGATCCGCGTATCCGCCCGGATGCGGGCGCGGATCGCCGCGTGCATCTCGGCGATGTCGCCCATTGTCGGAGTCAACCCGGTGCCGATGGCCCAGACCGGCTCATAAGCGAC
This sequence comes from Pseudomonadota bacterium, assembly GCA_046724035.1. GTDB lineage: Bacteria > Pseudomonadota > Alphaproteobacteria > ATCC43930 > CGMCC-115725 > DATARH01. The sequence continues at coordinate 17,636 of JBKOVT010000153.1, forward strand.
GATCAGGTTCTGTGATGTCGCGCCGTCCGGCAGCGAGCCGGCGGTCTGAGCTTCGACGACCGACATCGCGCGGCCCCCCTCGCGCTCCGCACGGGTCTCGCCGACGCAGACAATCGCCGTGAGTCCGGCGCGCCAGGCCGCCAGCGTCTTTGCGCGGATATCGGCATCGGTCTCGCCACAGGTATGACGGCGCTCGGAATGACCGACGATCGCATGGCTGCAACCGGCATCCTTCAGCATCTCGGCGCTGATGCAGCCGGTGAAGGCGCCTTTCGGCTCGGTATGGCAGTCCTGTCCACCCAGCGCGACATCGCTGCCGGCGAGCGCCTCGCCGACCGCGACGAGCAATGTGGCCGGCGGACAGACAAGGAGCTCGCAGCGATGCGGCTGGCGAGCCCGCGCCGCGACATCGTGGGCCAGGGCGAGAGCATCGGCGCGCAGCCCGTTCATCTTCCAGTTGCCTGCCACAAGCCGCCTTCGCTCAGCCATTTCCAATCCCCTGAACACCAGCGAGGCCGATGCCGGCGACCCGTTGCGGCCCCGGCAACCGCTCTCT
>JBKOVT010000293.1:0-3696 GCA_046724035.1 Pseudomonadota bacterium
AGCCGTCGGGCCGCGTCACCCACGCCCGGCGCGCGGTCTGCTGTCGCGCCCGACCGTCGATGTGGTCGCCGCCTATCGCGATCATGTCACCGCGGCGATGCTGCGCCTCATCGAGACCGCCGGCGATGATGTGTGGCAACAGGCCGCGCCGCTGATCGAACTGGGTGTCAATCACGAGCAGCAGCATCAGGAGCTGATCCTGATGGACATCAAGCACGTCTTCTCGATGAACCCGCTCTTGCCCGCCTACCAGGCGCCGCGCCCGCATGCCGCGGCGCGCGCGAGGTCGCCGGCATGGGTCGAGTTCGCCGGCGGGCTTGACGAGATCGGTCATGCAGGGCCCGGTTTCGCCTTCGACAATGAGGGCCCGCGGCACAAGGTTTGGCTCGAACCCTTCCGCCTCGCATCGCAGCCGGTGTCATGCGGCGACTATCTCAATTTCATGGGCGATGGTGGCTATCGCCGGCCGGAATTCTGGCTGTCGGACGGCTGGGCTTGCGTGCAGCAGCAGGGCTGGGAAGCGCCGCTCTATTGGCGCTGCGATGCCGGTGAATGGCGCATCTTCACGTTGTCCGGCGAGCGGCCGGTCGATCCGGCGGAACCGGTTTGTCATGTCAGCTTTTACGAGGCCGACGCGTTTGCGCGCTGGGCCGGGAAGCGGCTGCCCACCGAGGCCGAATGGGAGATCGCGGCGCGCGATGTGGCGCTCAGCGGCAATCTCGCCGACAACGGCCATCTGCATCCCTGTCCCGAGACGAGCGACGCGGCGGGGCTTCGTCAGATGATCGGCGATGTCTGGGAGTGGACCGCCAGTCCCTATATCGCCTACCCGCGCTTCCGCCCGGCCTCCGGCGCCGTCGGCGAATACAATGGCAAGTTCATGTCGAACCAGATGGTGTTGCGCGGCGGCGCCGCGGTGACCCCGGCCGGCCATATCCGCATCACCTACCGCAACTTCTTCCCGCCCTCGGCTCGCTGGGCCTTCTCCGGGCTGCGTCTAGCCGAGGATTTGTGATGGGAGATATCGCCCCCAGTTTCGCGTTTCACGATCTGGCCCCAAGCCAGGAAAGCTTTCGCGATGCCGTCCTCGCCGGGCTCGGCCGCGATCCCAAAACGCTGCCCTGCAAATTCTTCTATGACGCGCGCGGCTCGGCGTTGTTCGAGAAGATCTGCGAGCTCCCCGAATATTATTTGACGCGCACGGAGATCGCGATCCTCGACCGCTTCGCCGCCGATATCGCGACGCGGCTCGGCCCGCATTGCCGGCTCATTGAGCTCGGCAGCGGCGCTAGCCACAAAGTGCGTATCCTGCTCGAAGCCCTCGACCGGCCGGCCGCCTATGTCGCGGTCGACATCTCGCGCGAGCAGTTGCGCCGCGCGGCGGCCCGGCTTGCCGCCGATTTCCCAAAGCTCGCGGTGGTCGCGGTCTGCGCCGACTACACCCGGTCCTTCGTGCTGCCGGAGCTTCCCGGACCCGACGGCAAGCGCGTCGGCTTTTTTCCGGGCTCGACGATCGGCAATTTCGAGCCGCGCCAGGTCGTCGCGTTTCTGTCGGATTGGGCAAAGCTGCTCGGCCCCGGCGGCGAGATGCTGATCGGCGCCGACCTGAAGAAGGACCCGAAAATCCTCAACGCCGCCTACAACGACAAGGCCGGCATCAACGCCGCCTTCAACCTGAACCTGTTGACGCGCATCAACCGCGAGCTCGGGGGCGATTTCGACCTCGACCGCTTTGCGCATGTTGCGTTTTACAGTGAGGCAGAAGGGCGGGTGGAGTTGTACCTCAAGAGCCTCGCGGAGCAGACCGTCATGGCCGCCGGGCAGCGTTTCCGGTTTGGCGCCGGCGAGCTGATCCACACCGAGAATTCCTACAAATACGCGATCGACGAATTCCGCGCGCTGGCGGCCCTGGCCGGCTTCGAGCCGGTGCACAGCTGGACCGACCGCCACCAGCTCTTCAGCGTGCACTACCTCCGCCGGAGCTAGACGCCCCGGTCACGCGGTTGCGGCGCCATCGACCGGGAGCGCCGCGCCGGAAACGTAGGACGCTTCGTCCGACAACAGGAAGAGCGCGGCGTTGGCAATCTCCTCGGGCTTGCCGGTGCGGCGCATCGGCACCTGCTGCGAGCGCCGGACGATCAGCGCTTCCTTGTCCTGCTCGCCCGGCATCTGCTGCTGGTCGGGGCGCGCGACAAAGACCCGCAGCATCGGCGTGTCGATCGGGCCGGGGCACACCGCGTTGACGCGGATGTTGTCGGGCGCGAGACGTTTCGCGAGCGCGCGCACAAACCCGATCACGCCGAATTTCGCCATCGAATAGACCGGGCTGAATTGCGAGCCGACGAGCCCCGAGGTCGATGCCGTGAAGAGCAGCGCACCGCCGCCGCGCGCCCGCAATTCCGGAATCGCGGCCTCTGTCGTTACCAAGACGGTGCGCAGGTTCAGATCGATCGCCAGCTCGTAATCGGCCATGTCGATGCCCTCGATCGCGGCCGGACCGGGATGGCCGACATGGTTCCACACGAAATCGAGCCCGCCGAAAGCGCGCGCCGTGCGCTTGACGATGTCGCGCGCAAACTCGTCCTGCCGCAAATCGCCGACCAGCGCGAGGGCACGCCCGCCCGCGGTATTGATCTCTGCGACGACTGCCTCGACCCGGCCCTGATCGATATCGGCAACCCCGACCGCCGCGCCTTCCTTCGCGAAACGCAACGCGCCGGCTCGCCCCATGCCCGACGCTGCCGCGGTGACGATGCCGATCTTGTTCTCCATCCGCATGGCGATCCTCCCAACCGGGCGATAATTTGCGCGTCGCCGTGACCGACCCGGCGACGCCCGGCCTCCGCAGCAGACGGAAATAATGCCGCTGCTCCGGCAGAAATTCGCCGCACTTTGTCTAAGCTACTGAATTTATTCTGAATTCATCCATTCGAGATCGCCGGGAAACAGCGAAATAACAGGGGTGGAACAGGCAGATAACAGGCGGCAAACAGCGGCCTTTGCACCGATCAGCGGAGGATAACAACAACGTGCAACAATCAGCGGCGAGCCTCGATGCGGCCGGCCGGGGCGGCCCGGGCAGCCGCACGCGGATATGGGTCCGGCGACAACTGCCTTCAAGAACATAACAAGAACATAGACGCAAAGCAGATATGCGCCCGCCTTGCCGGCGCGACGGCTTGGGTGATCGCGCTACGCGGCCATGCCTTTGCCCTCGTAGAGCGAATCGAATTCCGCCTCGTAGGCCGCGCGGATCGCGTGACGGCGGATTTTGAGGGTCGGCGTCATCTGCGCGTTGTCGATCGAGAACGGCTCATGCGCGATGATAAAGCGCCGCACCCGCTCGATCGGCGCCAATTCCTGATTGATCCGCGCGACGGCATCGCCGAGCGCCTGATGGAAGGCGGGGTTGTGCGCCAATGCGGGCAGTTCGGCGGCCGCGCCATGCTGCCGCGCAAAGGCGCCGGCGAATTCCGGGTCGGGCACCAGCACCGCGACGAGAAACGGGCGGCGGTCGCCAAACACCATGGCCTGTGCGATCTCCGGCGCCAGGGTCAGCGCGCCTTCGACGCGCAATGGCGAGATCATGTCGCCGCCGGAATTCTTGATGAAGTCGCGCTTGCGGTCGGTGATGTGGAGATAGCCGTCGGCGTCGAGATGCCCGATATCGCCGGTGTGCAGCCAGCCATCCGCGAG
>JBKOVT010000283.1:0-6289 GCA_046724035.1 Pseudomonadota bacterium
CGAAATCGGGCCAAACCGAACAGAGAGGTGGGCGATGGCAGCGGTCGATGCTGGGCGCGTGGCGTGGTGGCGCGAGCCCACCAAGGATCAATGGTATGCGTGGTGGGCGGCCTGGCTCGGCTGGACGCTCGACGCCTTCGACTTCACGGTCTTCCTCTTAATCATCAAGCCGATCGCCGACGAGTTCGGCGTGCCGACGGCCGAGGTCGCGATCGTCTTCACGCTGACCCTGTGGATGCGGCTGGTCGGCGCCGTCGCGTCCGGCTGGCTTGCCGACCGCATCGGCCGCAAGACGCCGCTGATGATCTCGATCTTTTGGTACTCGATCTGCAATTTCATCGCCGGCTTCTCGCCGACTTTTCTGTTCCTCTTAATCTTCCGCACCCTTCTCGGCATCGGCATGGGCGCGGAATGGCCGGCCGGCGCGGCGCTCGCAATGGAGCAGTGGCCGATCCGCACGCGCGGCTTTATGAGCGGCGTGTTGCAGGGGTCGTGGAGCATCGGGTTTCTGCTGTCGAGCGTCATATACGGCCTCTTCTACGACTACATCGGCTGGCGCGGCATGCTGTGGATCGGCGTGTTGCCCGCGCTGTCGATCGTCTGGATCCGCTATTACGTCAAAGAGCCCGAGGTCTGGGTCGAGAACCGGCGCCAGCAGCGCACCCAGCAGCGCGAGGTTCGCGCACCGCTGATCAGGATTTTTCAGCGTGGCATGATCGCCAATACGCTCCTGGCGTGCTGGTGGATGGCGAGCAACTTCGTCCTCTATTATTCGATCTGGGCGTTGTTCGCGACGCATCTGCAAGCCGACCTCAAGCTGACGACGATGGGCACGGCCGTGCCGTTCATGGTCGCCAACATCTTGAGTTTTCTTGGCATGGCGTTTTGGGGCTGGACGGCGGATTTCATCGGCCGGCGCTGGGCGATGATGATCCCGGCGGCGATCGCGATCCCGGTGGCGCCGATGTACCTGTTCACGGCCGACCCGTTGTGGATCACGATCGGCTTTGGGTTGCAGGGCGCGTTTGGCGGCGCCTTGTACAGCCAGTTGCCGGCCTATCTGTCGGAACGCTTCCCGACCGAGGTGCGGGCCACCGGCAGTGCCTTCTGCTACCACCAGGGAGCGATCCTCGGCGGTCTTGTCGCGCCGGTGCTGGCGTATTTCGCGACGACCTACAATGTCGGCTACGCCGTCCCGATGCTGGTCGGGACGGTTGTCGCCGCCTTCAGTGTCGTTATTGCGCTGCTCCTCAGCCCCGAGACCAAGGGCAAGGAGTTGGTCGCCGATCTCGTCGTGGCATAGCCGCGCCGCAGGCCCGGCGCCATTGCGCCGGGCCCGCTTCTCGGGTGCCGGATAGCACCCGATCCGCTGAAGCCGCGGCGCGCCTGCGGCCCCTGCTGCGCTGCTCCGTTACAACTTTTCACCGTGGCGATACGCTCGGTACATCAAGGGGTTACATCGACGCCTTTATCCTAAGTCAATCGGACCCCGACCGGGGCGCGTGAAACGAGGGATGAGGGCAATTCAATGACCGACTACGCTCGGCTGCTCGAAGCGGAAATTCCCCGGCTGCGCCGCTATGCGCGGGCGCTGACCAGGGACGTGACACGCGCCGACGATCTCGTCCAGAGCTGCCTCGCCCGCGCGGTCGCCAAACAGCATCTGTGGCAGCCCGGCACCGATCTGCGCGCGTGGCTCTTCACGATCCTGCACAACCAGCATGTCAACGATGTCCGGCGCTCGGTGCGCGAAGCCAGCAGCATCGAGCTCAGCGAAGCCCCGCAATTGACGGTTCAGTCGAATGTAATGGCGTCCCTGGAGTTGCGTGACCTCGAAACCGCGCTTGGCAAGTTGCAGCCGGAGCAGCGCGAAGTAATCCTTCTCGTCGGGCTCGAAGGCATGTCTTACGAGGAAGTGGCCGCGGTCCTCGAAATACCCGTCGGCACGGTGCGCTCGCGCCTCTCTCGCGGCCGCGACCAGCTGCGCCAGCTGATGGGCATGGAGGCAAAGAACGAGCGGTTGCGCGCCGCTTGAACTCCGGCCAGTGGTCGAATGCGGCGTTGCACGCATAATGCGGTACGGCGAGTACGAGGGGAGTTCGGCACGGTTCGCAAAAGGGGGCGGCAGGAAGGCGGTTATTTCAGTGGACGCTCACAACCTGCGAGCGCTCGCGCAACGATGCTGGGAATTGCTTCGGCGGGCCGTCAAGCCGGAGGTCAAAGAACAGCTCCGCGAGTGGGCGAAAGACTTTGAAGCCGAAGCCGCGGCGAAGGAGAAGAAGAAAAGCTAGCGTCGCGCCCCGTGCCGGGCGTCAGTCGCAGGAAATGAGGACGAAGTTACGGCTTCGGGCCGCTTGTCGCTGATAATCCCGCTGGCTATAGTCCGGAATGTAACAAGATTCCGGCACGCGATCCCTGTCGCGATCGTCTGGAACCGATAGCGGGAGGAGCGTCATGGCGGTAGCCGCGAGTACGGCAACTACGGTCGCGTGGTGGAAGGAGCCGACCAAAGACCAATGGCTCGCCTGGGTGGCGGCCTGGCTCGGCTGGACCCTGGATGCCTTCGACTTCACGATCTTTCTGTTGATCATGGTGCCGATCGCGAAGGAATTTAACGTCCCGCTCGTCGATGTCACCTTTGTGTTCACGGTGACGCTGTGGCTGCGGTTGGTCGGCGCTACCGCATCGGGATGGCTGGCCGATCGAGCCGGGCGGAAACTGCCGCTGATGATCTCGATCCTCTGGTATTCGATCTGCAACTTCATCGCCGGATTTTCACCGAGCTTCTGGTTTCTGTTCCTGTTTCGCGCGCTGCTCGGCATCGGCATGGGCGCGGAATGGCCGGCCGGCGCGGCGCTCGCGATGGAATCGTGGCCAACCCGCTCGCGCGGCTTTATGAGCGGCGTATTGCAGGGCTCGTGGGGTCTCGGCTTTGCGCTGTCGAGCGCCGCTTACGGCCTGCTTTTCGACGCGATCGGCTGGCGTGGCCTGTTATGGCTCGGCGTGCTGCCCGCCTTGGTCGTCCTGTGGGTCCGCAAATACGTCAAAGAGCCCGAGGTCTGGAAGGAAAACCGGGAACAGCAACGTCTGCAAAAGCGGGAAGTGCACCTGCCGCTCATTGAGATTTTCCGCTGGCGCGTGCTGCCGAACACGCTGACCGCCTGTCTGTGGATGGGCAGCGGTTTTGTCTCCTATTACACGATTTTCGGTCTGTTCCCGACGCATCTGCAGAAGGATCTCGGGTTTGGTCCGGGCGACGTGGCGCTTCCGATCCTGCTCTCGAACCTGATGCTGTTCGTCTCGAACTGCGTCTGGGGCGCGGTCGCCGACAGGATCGGCCGGCGCTGGGCGATGATCATCCCCGCGGCGATCGGCATCGTCGTGACGCCGTTCTATCTCGGCTTCTTCACCACCAGCTATGTCGTGCTGGTTGCGGCCTTTATCGTGCAGGGCTTTTTCGCCGGCGCCGTCTACGGCCAGAACCCGAGCTATCTGAACGAGCGCTTCCCGACCGAGGTGCGCGCGACCGCGGCCGGCTTCTGTTATCACCAGGGCGCGATCTGGGGTGGCCTCGTCGGGCCGTTGCTGGCGGCTTGGGCCGCGACCATGCCGGACGGCTTTACGATGCCGATGCTGATCATCACGGTCGCCAGCGAGATCGTGTTCATCATCGCCTTGCTCATGGGACCCGAGACAAAGGGGAAGGAGATGGTCTCCGATCTCCAGCTGGCCACCGCGCCGGCCGCGAGCGACTGAGTAGACGCACCTCGGCGCGGATTTCGCGACAGCCTCTCCCGATCTCGGGAGAGGCTGTTTTTTTCAGCGCGGCGGCAGGAGCGCCGCCAGCCCCGGCGTCATGACCAGCGTCACCGCGCTCTGGTAGTCCGAGGCCGGATGATCGGTGATCGCATAGGTCCAGCCCGGCCCGACACCGCGCGCCGGCAATACGGTAGTCGCCTCCTGGAAACCGGGGCGGCGGCATTGCACCAATACCGGAGCGGGGTCGATCGGCACGATCGCGATGGCCGGGGTCGGCTCAGCGGTGCCAATCGGCTGGCCAGCCCGGATCAAGGCACAGGAGGCGCCCGGCGGAACCGTGTTGACGAGGATTTCGATGCCCTTCGGCGGCGTGCCGCAACCCGCAAGCGCCGTGAGGCCGAGAACCGTCAGGGTGAGTTTGCGCCGCATGCCGAACCCGAGCTCCGCGAGCTGCTGTGGCCGGCAATGTACACCGAATTCGCCGCGCTAAAATCCCTTTGCCGGGCTTGTCCCGGCACGGAGTCTTTGTCCCGAAATTTGGGGCGACCTAGCCCGGGGCGCCTTCGGCCCGCCAGACCTTGCTGGCGATCGGCCCGGTATCGCCGACTGTCTCGACGAAATGCACGCGATCGCCGACCTCAAGCTCGTCGAAATCGCGCTGCATCAGGCTGTTGCGGTGGAAATAGAGCTGCGTCCCTTCATGCGTCAGGATAAAGCCGTGGTCCTCATTCGGGTAAAGCTGTGAGACTTGGCCCGCGAAGGGCGCATCGTGCAGCTTTACGTCGCCGCGCTGCTTGCGCTTGAAGTCGAGAAGGCGCCGCTCGGCGGCCTTGAACGCGTTGCGTACCGCGATACCGACATCGGGATCGGTGAATTTCTCGGCATGATGCGGTTCGTGGCTGACGGCGATCTCGTTTCCGGGCACGCGCATGTCGATGTGCACATCGTAGAGGTTGCCGGTCTGGTGCCGCCGGTGCAGCTGCTCGACCGAGACGCGGCAGCCGATCAGATGCTCATAGAGCCGGTCGAGCTTGCCGACGCGCTTGCGAATGTCGCCCTCCAGCGTGGGCGAGGACGGCATGTTGTGAAAGACGATCTCCAGCGGTGTATCCATCGCGTTTCTTCTCCGGGTCAGTATCGCAGGATCGCGGCGGCCGGCCCGGTCGGCGGCAGCTGGGTGCGATCGACGAGGGTGACCTTGCCGCCCTGGCGCAATGTCATCAGCGCGGCGTAATCGAACAGATCGTCATCGCCGGCGCGCGGCTCGCGATGCGCGACGATACGGTCATGCGCTTCGTCGAACGATCCCCATAAGCGCTGGCTCTCGCAGAGGAACAGGCGATCGATGCGCCCGTAGCGCGCCGCCTTGACGATCTCCTCGGGGGTCGCCGTCGCTTTGCCGTTGTTGCCGAGCAGCGTCTGCAGACGTCCCAGCCATTCGGCGCGCGCTTCGTTTTCGCGCGGCGCGAAGACGGCGCAGGCCTTTTTGTGCAACTCCTGCATCGGCATCGCGTCGGGGAATTCGAGGACGCCCTCGGGCAGCAATTCCTTCCATTTCGCGATCTCGCGGAAATGGCCCTGGATCTTCGGTTCCCCAACGAGGATCACCGGCGCCGGCTGCCGCTTGATGACCGGCTCGACCGCGGCGGCGACCCGGCGCAACAATTCGGTCAGCTGCGTCTTGTGCAATTCCTCCGGGGAGTCGCCGAGCGCTTGCGCGTTGGCAAGGCCGGATGGGCCGCGCTGCGGCCGGCCGGCGGGGCTTGCCTTGTGCGCCTCCTGGTATTCGGTCTCGCCCCATATCTCGGCGAGACCTTGCGGCAGGTCGAGCCCGGTGACCTCGGCAAAGGTCCATCGCGAACCCTGATGGAGACGGGTGCGCGCGGCGCTCACCGTGAGCACCCAGAACGCGCCGCTCGAGTCGATCAGCGGGAGCAGCGGCTTGATGCAGAAATGGCCGGCGATCGCCAGCTCCTCGGGCACAGCGACCGGCAAGTGGTGGATCCGCTCGAACTCCGGCCCGAGAAAGATCGCCAGCCCCTGTTCCTGATGGCGCCAGAATTCTTCGTCATCGACAAGCCGGCGCGCCGGCCGCAGCAGCGCATCGATCTCGGGTCCGCGCTTATCGCAGGCGGCCAGCCGCTTCGCCGCTTCCGACAACAAATTGCGCAGCCGGATTGCGTCCTGCCGCACTTCGCGCCCGACCGGATGGGTCGGCAGATAGATCGAAATGGCTGGGCTTTTGTCGAAGGCGAGCAATTCGTCCAGGTCGTGTCGGAGGAACATGGCGGGACCTCGGATGAAACAACCTCTGCTGTCCCAACCCTCATCGCGCGCGGATTGTTCCGGTATCGTCCCGGGCGAAAGTGCTGCCGTTTGCCGTCGCGGCGGGCGTTATTTGCGCCCGCCGCTTGTAGATATCAGTGCTTCTCTTCCTTGCCCGGCGGTCCGCCCTTGGCCGGCGGGGCGCCCTTGGGCGCCGGTGGCGGCGCGGCCGGGCGGGCGACAGCGGCGGGGGCCGGAGCTGGGG
>JBKOVT010000280.1:0-4702 GCA_046724035.1 Pseudomonadota bacterium
CTCGATCCGGCTTTTGATCGACCTCAGATCGCGGCCGACTTCGATGTATGCGGCGCGGGTATGCTGGCGTATCCGAATCGCAGCCGAGCGCATCTGGCCTGCAATGGCCGCGTCGTCGACGGATTGGTAATCGAAGCCCCCGACGCCCTGTACCAGGTCAAGCGCTGATTCGCGCTCCGCCTTGTCCACGGCGGTGGTAGCGTTCATGGCGCGTTAACTACGCGGCCCCGGTTTTCGGCGGCTTTGCGGTCCAGAAACTCCGTCGGTCCGGGCCGGACAAAGGTCATACGGCCGATTGAAATCAGCTCGATTTCGCCCCGTTGGTGCAAATTATAAACACTGGCGCGGCAGCAGCCGACCGACGCAGCCCATTCGGCGATGCGCCAAGCCGCGCGCGGGGTGGTGCTCGGTTGTGGTAGTTCGGTAGTGGTGCGGGTAGGCGTGGCGCCGCTAGATTTGAAGCGGTTGCGCCGTCGCTTGTTCATGGTTGACCGCCATTTCGCGTTGATGACGGTCGGGGATATTACGCACGAAAATAGCGGCGTCTACAATAGCGTGGCTTACGCCCCTTTAGGCCACAAGTTAGAACTATTCTTATTTTCGATTTGATGGCGGGGGAAGGCTCACGGCCGGCAAAGTCAGCCATGATGGCGGTTTCCAGCTGTCCACCTCGCGACCCAAGAGCATGTCACCTTTAATCGTCGGCACCTGCAGCGCGCGCACGCGCAACCCCTCCGAGAGTGCCAGGAATTCCGCGAGCCGATCGGGACGGAAAAGGTCATATTCATCGGCGCAGCTGATGTAGAGGGCGCCCCATAAATGGGCGACGCGCCTGAATTCGAGCGAGTCTTTTTGCAGGGTCTTTTCGCTCACATTCATTGCGGAATGCAGCTTTCGCCGTTCGGGCATCGTCAACTCCGCCCGCAAGCTCTTGATCGACACTCGCGCGCGCGCTGGATTTGCCCAAGTCGCCAGCCCGATCGCCGCCGCAAGCTCTTCACCAACCCTGTAGCCGCGCGCGATGCGCGGCCGCATTTGCTGGCTCAAAAACTCGGGTGATTGGACGCCGATCGCCTCATTCAGGAGAAGGTCGGTGTCCGACTGCAACCCCGGAACGGCGGCATTTAATTCGATTTTCCAGCCCGCGGCGCAAGTCCGCATGAACTCCCGGCGCGCATCGCACTCGACCTCCCAGATCATGATACCGATCAGATAATTGTGCGTCATCGCCGCGTATTCAGTGCGGAGCCCGGCGCGTCCGATTTCGAGAGTTGGCATTTTATGGCCTACCGCACCGCCGCGAGTTGCACGACGTCGCCTGCGACAGACGTAGCACAATATTTAGCCCACGCCTCAGCGAGTTGCCGCCGCTTCTCGAAGAGATCGCCGCGTCGGTAGGCGGCTTCAACTTTGTTGCTGACGCCGTGCGCAAGCGCCATCTCGGCGACTTCGTTGGGGAAATTGGTTCGCTCGGCGGCCCAGTCCCGGAATGTGCTGCGGAAACCGTGCGCGGTTACCGTCTGATATCCGATCGCATCGAGCTGGTCGGAGAAGGCCGTATGCGAGACGGTGCGGCCGGTGCCGCGCCCCGGAAACACGAAATCGGATTCTCGCCTCGCAGCCATGTCCTTGACGATCGCCATTGCCGCATCGGAAAGCGGCACCCTGTGCTCCCGATTGGCCTTCATCCTTGCGGCCGGGACGATCCAGAGGCGATCAGACATATCGATTTCGGACCAGCGTGCACCGATTGCCTCGCTGGGCCGCGCCGCGGTCAGGATCGCAAATTCGAGAGCCCGCGCCGTGACCGTCTCGCGCCGCCTTAACTGCGTCATGAAGGCGCCGATCTCGGAATAGGGCAGGGCGGCATGATGCTGGACTTTGCTGACCCTGCTAACCTTGGGCAGCAGCTTGTCGAGATGGCCGCGCCAACGAGCCGGGTTGTCGCCAGTGCGATATTGCCGGACCGTAGCCCAATCGAGGACCAATTCGATGCGGCCGCGGATGCGGGACGCTGTTTCCGGCATCTTTGTCCAAATCGGTTCCAGCACTCGCGTGACGAGACCGACGTCAACTGCCTCGACGGGGAGAGCGCCGAGAATGGGATAGACGAAATCCCGCATCGTCTGATGCCATCGCGCGAGATGTTGTTTTGCGCGCCAGCTCGCCTGGTGCGCCACGATGTACCGCTCCGCTGCTTCCCGAAAGGTGATGGTTTGCGCCGCCTCGACCGCCGCCGCTCGATCCCGTGCGCGTTTCCGCTCAAGCGGATCGATGCCTTCAAATAGGCACCGCCGAAGTTCGAGAGCGCGGCGGCGCGCTTCGGCCAAGCCGACGAGATGGGCGGGGCCGAGTCCCATGTCGCGGCGTTTTCCATGCCGCTGGTATCGGAAGATCCATGACCGGCCGCCGCTGCCGGTCACCTGTAAGTACAAGCCGTCGCCGTCGGCGTGATACCCCGCACCGAGCGTCTTGACCGACTTGACGGTCAGCCCCTTTGCTCGTTTCGGCATTTCTCTCTTCCACCCGTCGTCGTACCCATCATCTACCCATCATAAGGCTATAGACTTAGGTAGACAACCTTAAAGGCGAGTATGCGATAGGTCAGCGTTTACGCGGGATTCGTAGACGCCGGTAGACGCCTGTGCTACGCGGCGGGGGAGAGGACGTGGATCTCGCGATTGGCGAGGAGGTCGCGCGTCTTCGCCGCGTAGGCCTGCATATGCGGCGAGGCGGCATGCGCCTTCAGATGATCGAGGCTCTCCCACTTCTCGACGACGACAAAGGTATCGGCGCCGTATTTGGCACCCGGGCCGCCTTCGGCATCGATCGCCGGGCCGTATTCGATGCAGCCCGCCTCGGCGTGTACGGCCGGCATGTTGGCGCGGAATGCCGCGAGCACCTCGTCGCGCTTGCCCGGCTTCGCGGTGATGATGGCGATGATATGGATCATGAGGATCTTGCTCCGATGCGTTCTCCCAATTGACCGGAGCAGGATAGAGCGCTGGCGCGGCTCAGGATACCCAAGATACCCAGACGGGGACGCCGCGGCATCGCGTCCGCGATCAACCTCGACGCACTTCGGAAAAAAAAGAAAGCGCCGGCACAGGCCGGCGCTTTCCGACGCGAAAGCTTGTCGCTTAGGAGGCGCGCGCAGACAGCGCGTCCGCCTTTGTGTTCAGCATCGCGATGAGGCCGTTGATCCCGCGAGTGCGCAGGATCGAGGCAAATTCCGAGCGGCGCGTCGCGAGCTCGCTGATCGTGCCATTCAAGTACACGTCGGCGATTTGCCAACTCCCGCCATTCTGCCGCACGAGGTAGTTGATGTTGACGGGCTCGCCGTTCGATTTGACGATTTGACTGGTGATGATCGTGCCGCCAGGCGAGGCCTGCTCGCCGACCACCTTCAGTTGCTCGCCGGAATAATTGTCGAACCGCTCGGCATAGATCGCGGCGATGTAGCGCTCAAACGCCTGCGAGACCTGCTGCCGCTGCGCTTCGGTCAAATTGGTCCATTCGGGACCGACCGCGAGGCGGGTCATGAACTGAATGTCGAAGACGCGGCGCACGACCGGCTCGATCCGGGCATAGCGACCGGATGCGCCGAGCGATGGTCCACTCCGCATATTTGCAAGCAGCGTGTCGTAAAGGCTGCGCACAGCGGTCTCACCGCCCGCGGCGCGCGCCTGCGGCGCTACAGCGACAAGCCCAAGACACAGCGCGGCGCCGACCAGCGTCAGTCGACGATTTCCGGGTATTTTGCCAAATTTCATTCCAAACCCCCGTTTGGCTCGATCGATGTGTGCCGGGCGATGGCGGTTAGTTGATGACCGCCTGGACAGGTTCAAGCGCATGGCTGACATGAGCGACAATTCGCGCGGCCCCCCTGTTCAGATTACGATCCGGGTGCATTCGCCCATCCCCGACACAAGAGGACGGAGACCGTAACCGCACGCGGTAAACAATCCTGCGGCTGCAAATGCGTCCGATTAGTCGATTGGTTGAGTTAGCCACCGATTCCACGAATAATCGGTAAAGGAGAAGGCGAATTTTTAGGCAGAATGCGATCTGTTGGCGGAGGATGCTTATTCTGCCGCGCGCTTCTCCAAAGTCACAAATCCGCGTTGCAACGCAAGTCGCGCCAAGCCTGTCAGGAGGAGGCGGTTTTTCGCGCGAGGACGTGAAAAGCGAATCGCGTTGCGAACGCCATCAATATCGCCGCATCAGACCGACAAGCCGGCCCTGCACCTTGACACGGTCGGGGCCAAAGATGCGCGTCTCATAGGTTTGGTTTGCGGGTTCCAACGCGATTGAGGCGCCGCGCCGGCGCAATCGTTTCAATGTGACTTCTTCGTTGTCGACCAGCGCGACGACGATGACGCCATTATCGGCCGTTTCGGCGCGCTCGATGATGACAGTATCGCCATCGAAAATGCCGGCATCGACCATGCTATCGCCGGCGACCTCGAGCGCATAATGCTCGCGCCCGCGCGCAAGCAGGCTCCCCGGCACCGCGACGGTCGTGCTCTGGTCACGCAATGCCTCGATCGGCGTGCCTGCCGCGATACGGCCATAGAGCGGCAGGTCGGCGGCAGCGCTGTCAGGTGCGACGGGGGCGCCGGGCAGAGCCGCCGCGAAATCGCCGCGAATGACGGTCGGGGAAAATCGGCTGCGTTCGGAGGATGGTGCGACGGCACTCTCG
>JBKOVT010000060.1:0-9564 GCA_046724035.1 Pseudomonadota bacterium
GTCTGCGAGCACATCGCCGAGCTTCAGCGCACGGCCTGCGGCCAGGTCGAACAGCAGGGCGATGCGCGTGCTGTTCGGATGCGCCCCGCCGCTGAACGTAGCGATTGTGAAGACCAGCGAAATCAGCTTCGGATCGGCATAAGGGACATCATAGGTCGCCTCGTAATAATTCTCGGCGCCTTTCGCCATCGGCCGCTCCATCTCGCGGTATTCCTTCACCGCATCGTTGCCAAAGGCGATCGCGCGCGCCGCTCGCTCGAAGGCGGCCGCCGCGGGGCCGCGCGGCGTCAGCACCTGCGGTGTCTCGATCGAGATCTCGTAGCGGCCCTTGCGCGCTTCATGGAACAGGATCGGCACGATGCGCGGCGCGTCTCCGGCCCCGTTCGGGCTTTCGCCCGCGAGGAAACGGCGTCGCGTTTCGGTCTCGGCGAGCAGGCATTGCACGAACGCGTCGTCAGATTTATCGCCGCAGCCAGCCGTCCGCCGCGTGATCCAGCGCCGCTGATCCGCGAGCAGCGCCTTTTGCTGTTCGGGCGGCAATTTCGCGCGCAACACGGCATAGGTTTCCGCCATCAGCTTGTCGGCGGCGGCAAGCTCGGCATTGCCGCAGATCGCCTTCTCCGTCGCGCTTTTCGCCTGACTGCAATCGGGCACCGGCTGCGCCGCCGCCGTCCCGCATGCGAGCAGCAGCAGTGCCGCTACCGCGCTAAACCCCATCCTGCTGTTAGCCATAGCCGCAGCATAGCGCGGTGCCGCCGCGGCAGCGATCCGCTATGCTGCTGCGCCTAAAGGAGGCTCCCCATGCCCTACGCTGCCCCGCTCGCCGATATGCGCCTCATCCTCGATGCCGTGGGCGGGTTAAGCGGCGAGGCTGCTGAGCTGGCCGGCCCCGTGCTCGAGGAGGCGGCGCGCTTTGCCGCTTCCGAGCTCGACCCGCTGAACCAGCCGGGCGACCGCACCGGCAGCACCCTCGAAAACGGCGTCGTCCGCACGCCACCCGGTTTTCAGGAGGCCTACCGGCGCTATGTCGAGGGCGGCTGGATGGGGCTCGCGGTCGATACCGAACATGGCGGGCAAGGGTTGCCATCGGCCCTCTCCACGCCGGTTGTCGAGATGCTGAATTCGGCCTGCATGGGCTGGGCGCTGTGCCCGCTGCTCAGCGCCGG
Organism: Pseudomonadota bacterium; assembly: GCA_046724035.1. Classification (GTDB taxonomy): domain Bacteria; phylum Pseudomonadota; class Alphaproteobacteria; order ATCC43930; family CGMCC-115725; genus DATARH01. The sequence continues at coordinate 1,167 of JBKOVT010000060.1, forward strand.
TGCGATCGATATGCTCGCCGCGCACGGTTCGGCCGAACAAAAACAGCTCTACCTCGCGAAGCTCGTGTCGGGCGAATGGACCGGCACGATGAATTTGACCGAGCCGCAGGCCGGTTCCGATCTCGGCGCCTTGCGCACGCGCGCCGTGCCGCGAAAAGACGCGCGATGGGGCGAGCACTACCGCATCGCCGGCCAGAAGATTTTCATCACTTACGGCGACCACGACCTGACCGACAACATCATTCATATGGTGCTGGCGCGCACCCCCGACGCGCCGCCGGGCAGCCGCGGCATCTCGCTGTTTCTCGTCCCGAAATTCCTGCCCGATGGCGAAGGGCGGCCGGGCGAGCGCAACGATCTGCGGCCGCTGCGCCTCGAAGAAAAGCTCGGCATTCACGCCTCGCCGACCTGCGTCATGTCCTATGGCGAAGGCGAGGGCGCGATCGGCTGGCGCATCGGCGAGGAAAATCGTGGCCTCGAGGCCATGTTTACGATGATGAACAGCGAGCGGCTCGGGGTTGGGGTGCAGGGCGTCGCAATCGCCGAGCGCGCCTATCAGCAGGCGCGCGAGTATGCCCGCAACCGCGTCCAGGGCATCCCCGTCGGCATGCCGCGCGATCAGGGAACGGTGCCGCCGATCGTCTATCACCCCGATGTTCGCCGCATGCTGCTGTCGATGAAGGCAGCGACCGAAGCGATGCGTGCGCTCGCCTATTTGGCTGCCGCCGCGATCGACGGGGCCCGTTCCACCACGGGCGAAGCACAATTCCGCGCCCAGCGCCGCGCCGATCTCTTGATCCCGATCGTCAAGGCATGGTGCACCGATCTCGGCGTGGAAGTCGCTTCCACCGGAATTCAGGTGCATGGGGGGATGGGCTACATCGAGGAGACCGGCGCTGCGCAATATCTGCGCGACGCGAGGATCGCGCCGATCTACGAGGGCACCAACGGCATCCAGGCCAACGATCTCGTCGGCCGCAAGCTCGGCCGCGACCGCGGCGAGGCGGCGCGCGAATTGATTGGCGACATGCGCGCCAGCCTCGGCGAGCTCGACGCTCCCGAGCTCGCTGTGTTGCGTCAGCGCCTGACCGATGCGACCGCTGCGTTCGATACCGCGACGGCCTATCTTGTGACCGCCGAGCCCGCCTTGGCGGCGGCCGGGTCGGCGCCATACCTCAATCTGTGCGGCACCGTGCTCGGCGGCTGGCTGATGGCGCGGGTCGCGGCGGCGGCGCTACGGCGACACGACGCCGCTCTAAGCGCCGCGAAGCTCGCCACCGCGCGCTTCTACGCCGAGCATTTCCTCGCGCGCGCTCAGGCCTATCTGCCGGCGCTCATGGGCGGCGCCACGGTCGTCGATTTCGACCCGGATTGGCTGTAACAGCGGCTTCGGAGCGACGCGCGACGGTCGTTTCCGGCATGCGCCGGCGCCTGTTTTGCCGTATGCTGCATCTTAGAAGAAGCGGTTTGAGCAGGCTCCGGCTGCGCGGCAATTGATCCGACACAGCTCGTTCAAAAATACCTGCCGAACCCTCTTGTACGGAGGAACAGGATGGCGAACAGGGCACCCTTCTTGAAGACGCGATTTGGCGGCTATTACCACCGCGCGGTGCCGCAGGAGGATGCAGAACTCACCCATGTCGGGCCGGATACGCCGTGCGGCGAATATATGCGCCGCTTCTGGCAGCCGGTGTGTTTCTCCGATGATCTGCGCGATCTCCCGTTGCGGGTCAGGATCTTGGGTGAGGATTTGGTCGCGTTCCGCGATCAGAGCGGCGCGGTCGGTCTCTTGGAATTGCACTGCCCGCATCGCGGCACCTCGCTCGAATTCGGCCTCGTCGGCGCGAAGGGGATACGCTGCTGCTATCATGGGTGGCTGTTCGACGTCGATGGGGCGATCCTCGAAACCCCGGGCGAGCCGGCTGACAGCACGCTGAAGGACAGACTGTGTCACGGCGCCTATCCGACGCATGAAGCGCACGGCCTGGTCTTCGCCTATCTCGGACCGCCCGACGCGAAGCCGCCATTCCCGACCTATGACAGCCTGATCCGGCCCGGTTATCGGGTCATGCCGGGACGAAAATGGACCTATCCCTGCAACTGGCTGCAGATCATGGAAAACACGATGGACCCGGCGCACACCGCGTTCCTCCATACGATCGTCAGCGGCGCGGTGTTTACCGACGAGTTCGGCGTTCTGCCCGAGCTCGATTTCGTCGAAACCCCGATCGGCATGATCTATGTCGCGACGCGCCGGGTCGGCGACAATGTCTGGGCGCGTATGGTCGAAGGGATTCTGCCGAATTTGCAGCAGGTCGCGCCGCTAAGCGAAACCGGCCGCCGGGAGCACCCCTTCAGCGGACCGATGATGAGCCGCTGGCTGGTGCCGATCGACGATACCAACACGCTCTTCATTGAGCTGCGCCATCTCAGCGAGACCGAGGAGAACCCGGCCTGGTGGGTGGATCGCGAGCAGATGATGCCCGGCCAGGTCTCGATGGGCGATTATGAGGAAAGCCAACGGCATCCCGGCGACTATGAGGCGCAAGTATCGCAGCGGCCGATCGCGATTCACGGGCTCGAGCATCTCAGCGCCACCGACCGCGGCGTCACGATGTTCCGCAACCAGGTCAGGCGCGGCATTCGCGCCGTGCGGGATGGTCATTCCCCGGCCGGCCTCTGCGGCGACGAGGGCGCCGTGATCCCGACCTACTGCAACAACACGGTCATTCGCATCCCGGCGGCGCCGAGCGAAACCGCTGACAAGAAGATGATGCGGGAGGCCGGTCTCAAACTCGCCAAGAGCTATCTCGAAAACCCGCCCTTGATGGCAAGCCGTTGATGGTAGCCCGTTGATGGCAGACCCGTTGATGGCACGCCGCTGACCGGGCGCGGGCGCGCGAGTTGACACTCTGGCGCGCCGGCGAGACGATTAACAAAAAACGTACGTCACGATCAGGGAGAGCCGCGATGGCCTATCATCTCGAAGGGCGTCTTCTCGAAGTCTGCGATTGCCGCGTCTTGTGTCCGTGCTGGATCGGCGAAGATCCCGATAACGGCACCTGCGACTCGGTGCTGGCCTATCATTTCGACAAGGGCATGATCGATGGCGTCGATGTCACCGGCCGCACGATCGCGCTCGTGTCGCACATCCCCGGCAATGTGCTGGACGGCAATTTCCGGGTCGCCGTCAATCTCGACGAGGGCGCTTCCGACGCACAGCAGGAAGCCATCCTGAACGTCTACACCGGCAAGCTCGGCGGCCCGATCGCCGATTTTGCCAAGCTGGTCGGCGAGGTCGTGTCGGTGGAGCGCGCGCCGATCAAGTTCGACGTCAATGAGGGCCGCGGCACGCTGACGGTCAGCGATGTGAGCCATTCCGAGCTCGAACCTTATAAGGGGCCGGACGGCTCGACGACCGTGCTCGCCAACACGATCTTCTCGACCGTGCCCGGCGCGCCGGTGTTTGTCGGGAAGGCCTCGATCTACCGCTCGAAGCACGCCGCGCTCGGCCACAATATCGAGCTGCGCGGCCACAACGCGCTGCAGAGCACCTTCGTCTTCGACGCCTAAGTCGATGTCCCTGAGCCGATGATCGCGGCCGTCGGCACAAGCGGCGTGGCGGGAACGCGCCGCTGGTTTGCGCCGATTGCCGGCATGCTGACCGGTACGGCCTGGCTCGCGCTGCTCTTGTGGGAGCAGAGCCCCTACGGGCGCTATCTCGATCATCCGCGCTGGACCGATGCCGGCCTCGCCGCCGCGCTGTGCCGCGCCTTGCCGGCCGGCGATGTCGTGCTGCCGGCCTTCCTTTATGCCGGCGGCTGGCTCTTGATGATCGCGGCGATGATGCTGCCGACGGCCTTGCCGCTCTTCCGCTTGTTCGAGCGCATCGTGCAGCCGCGGCGCGATTACGCCGCGCTGATGGCGCTGTTGATCGCGGGCTATCTGGCGGCGTGGGGCGGGTTCGGGATCGCTGCGCATCTCCTCGACGCCGCCCTGCATGCCGGCGTGCGACAATCGGAGTGGCTCATGCTGAACGGCTGGGCGATCGGCGCGGCGGTTCTTGCCCTCGCCGGTCTCTTTCAGTTCAGCCGTCTCAAATATCGCTGCCTCGACAAATGCCGCGCGCCGTTCGGATTTATCACCGAGCGCTGGCAGGGGCCGCGCCCGTGGCGCAGCGCCTGGCGGCTCGGCCTTGATCACGGGGTCTATTGCGTCGGCTGCTGCTGGGCGCTGATGCTGCTGATGTTCGTTGTCGGCACCGGCAATGTCGGCTGGATGCTCGGGCTCGGCGCGATCATGGCGGTCGAGAAGAACATGCCGTGGGGCCGCCATCTCAGCCGCCCGCTCGGCGCAACGCTTGTGCTTGCCGCCATTCTCGTCGTCAGTTCGAATTTACGGCCTGGTTAGTTTGGCAGCCTCAATCTAGGTCCCGGCGCAGGCCGGGACCCATTGTGCAGTCGCTCCGATCGACAGGAATTACGGTATCAGCGTCGGATACAGATCAACCCAATGCGGGTTCTGCGCTTCGATCAGGTTGATCTTCCAATCGCGCTTCCAACGCTTTATCTGGCGCTCACGGATCAACGCGCCTTCGAGAGTCTCGTGCGTTTCAAACCACACGAGACGATCGACACCGTATTTTTTCGTGAATCCCGGAACAGCTCTCGTCTTGTGTTCCCAGATACGTCGCGCGAGATCGTTGGTCGAACCGACGTAGAGCGTTCCGTAATGCCCACTCGCGACGATATAGACGAAGAACGACATGCGGGTGGAAGAATGGGTCCCGGCCTTCGCCGAGACCTATTTTGGTGAAGCTGTCGCTGCAGATTCCTACAGCACGTTCGTGCGCGGCTACTCCGCGGCTTGCGGCATCTGCTTCAGGTCGGTCGAGTATTTGAGATGCACCGGCGCATTCGTCTCGAACGGATCTCTGAGCCCGAGCTCCTTGCCGATCTCGCGCATCGCCGGCATGACCTCCTGGCCTAAGAGGCGGATGCAGGTCCGCGCGTCCTCGTTGCTGACGGTCCCGTCATTGCCCCAGATGCCGTAAATGCTCGGGCGGGTCTCTTCCAGAACGCGGCGCAGTTTCGGGATGACCGTCTTTGGCGTGCCGAAAAACACGCGCCCATCGGCGACCTGCTGCTCGAAGGTCGGCCGGCCGCGCGGGTTCTCGGCGCGCCCGACCGCGAACTCGACAAAGTTGCGGCGCAGCGACGGTGAGAAATAGCCCGACGGGTTCGCCCATACCGGATGCGCGAGGCCGGTGAATTCGCCCTGCATCCACAGGAATTGGCGGGCGTTTTTCTCGGCCTTTTCCTCGCTGTCCGAGACATGCACCTGCTGCAGGTAGCCACGGTTTTCCGGGCCCGCCTCGTAGCCGGTCTCGAGCGCGACCTTGTCATACAATTCCCAGATCTTCTTGGTCGCCTCGATCGAGGTGTTGAGCGCGATGTAGGGGTAGCGCTGCTTCGCCGCCCAGATGATGGTCTCCTGGCTCAACACGCCGGGGATCCAGACCCGCGGATAAGGCTTTTGCAACGGCACCGCCCACGGATTCACGACACGGTGCTGGTAATGCGTGCCTTCCCAGCGGAACGGCCCTTCGCGCGACCACGCGGCCACAACCAGATCATGCGCCTCCTCGAAGCGTTCGCGGTTGTAGGCCGGGTTGACGCCGTTCGCGAGCTGCTCTTGCCCGCCGCCGCGGACAAAGCCGGAGACGAGCCGGCCTTTCGAGATCATGTCGATCATCGCCAGCTCTTCGGCGAGCCGCACCGGGTTCTCGGCGAGCGGCAGCGGGTTGCCGAGGAGCACGATCTTCGCCTTCTTCGTCACCGCGGCGAGGATCGAGGCGAAGATGTTGCATTTTGCCTGCATGCAGAACGGCGCGTTGTGGTGCTCGTTCAGCATGAAGCCTTCGACGCCCTGCTCTTCGGCGTAGATGTAATGCTCGAGGTACTCGTTGTAGAGCCGGCTGCCCGCGACGGGGTCGAAGTACTTGTTCGAGAACATCAACGCGGTGTGGCCCACCTCCAGCCCGATATCGGCCGGATAAGCGGACATCGGCTGCTCGGTGAAATACATCACATGCATGGCGTTCTTCCTCCGATCCGGATCGTCGCCTAATTCTGCTCGACGCCTAATTTTGCTCGATAAACGGAATGACGAGACGGGCGAGCGCCTCTGGCTGCTCCATGTCGACGCAATGCCCGGCGTCGCGCACCATCTCGAGCCGCGCCTCGCGCAACGCCCGCGCATAAAGCTGTCCGGCGCTGTACGGCACGATCTTGTCGTCGTCGCCCCACACAAGGAGCGCTGGAGCGCGCACGCCACCCAGCAAATGCGGCAGGGTCTGGCTGTACATGTAAGGCTTCCACGCGATGCGGAAGCTCATCTCGCGGCACAGATCCCAGGCGACGAGCTGGTCGGTCGAGACATCGCCATAGATGCGGGCAAACGCCGCCTGGTCGTGAAAGCTGGCGCGGGCGTAGTCGATGTAGCTGACGATCGCCTGGTCGAAGATGTTGCCTTCGGGCGGTTTCACACCCATCGCGCCGACCAGCACGAGCCGGTGGAAGTCGCGCGGCGCCAGCGTCGCCATCTCAGCGGCGACCCAGCCGCCAAAGCCGAGCCCGACAAGGCTGGCGCGTTCGACTCCGAGATCGGCCAGCAGCCACTGATAGAGCGCCGCGATATCGCGCGGATGCCGCAGCCATTGCGGCTTCTCGGGCTCGCCAAAGCCGGGATGGTTTGGCAGGATGACATCGAACTTCTCGGCCAGCGCGTCATAGAACGGCAGGCGGTCGGGCGTGCCGATATCGTGGTGCAATACGAGAACCGGCCGGGCCCCTTGGTCCTTGGGCCCGCCGCGCCAAAGGCGCAGCTTGACCTCGCCCAATTGCACCCTCTGCTCATTCCACGCGACGGCCATAAATCCTCGCCCCGATTCGCTCGATTTCGCCCAGCCTAGCGCCGCGATTCGGCGCCCGGCAATTGCCGATCGGGCATCGCTGGGTTGCCCGATCGTAAGGATACAAACTTATAAGCCAGCCTATCGATCTGCCAAGCCTGTTGGACCAACACTTTGGTTGATCCAGCGGGCCTCGGCCCGAAAACGCTGGCCGCGGCGAAGCGCACTCCCTAAGCTGCTCCCGCCCTGATTGCGCGCCGGGGGAGCCGCCGGGACGACCATGCCAAGCACGTCTGCCTCTCTGTTCCATCTCGTCCTGATCAAGCCGACGCATTACGACGATGACGGCTACCCGATCCAATGGTTCAGGTCGGCGATACCCTCCAACACGCTGGCCTCTCTGAACGGTCTTGCCGAGGACGCGCAGCGCCGCAAGGTGCTCGGCCCCGATGTCGAGATCCGCATCGACACCTATGACGAGACCAACCGCCGGGTTCGCCCGGATCGCATGATCCGGCAGATACGTCGCGCCGGCGGGCGCGCGCTCATCGGGCTGGTCGGCGTCCAGACCAATCAGTTTCCCCGCGCCGTCGATCTGGCCCGGCCGTTCCTCGATGCCGGTCTCCCGGTGTGCATCGGCGGGTTTCATGTCTCGGGCTGTCTCGCGATGTTGCCGGAGGTGCCGTCCGAATTGCGCGCCGCGCAGGCGCTCGGCATCTCTTTCTTTGTGGGCGAAGCAGAAGAAGGCCGGCTCGACGAAGTATTGCGCGACGCGTGGAACCGCGCGCTGAAGCCGCTTTATGACCGCATGAGCGAGCTGCCCTCGCTCGAAAACGAGCCGGTCCCGATCCTCGCCGAGAAGCACATCCGGCGCACCGCCGGCGCCTTCTCCAGCATCGATCTCGGGCGCGGCTGCCCCTATCAGTGCTCGTTCTGCACGATCATCAACGTGCAGGGCCGCAAGAGCCGCTACCGCACGCCCGACGATCTCGAACGCTGCATCAACGAGCATTACCGGCGCGGCATCGCGCGTTTCTTCATCACGGACGACAATTTCGCGCGCAACCGCAATTGGGAGCAGCTGACCGACCGCCTGATCGCGATGCGCGCCGAGCACGATCTGAAGCTCGCCTTTACGATCCAGGTCGACACGCTGTGCCACCGCATCCCCAACTTTATCGAGAAGGTGACGCAGGCTGGCGTGCGGCGCGTCTTTATCGGGTTGGAAAACATCAACCCCGACAATCTGTTGACCGCGAAGAAGCACCAGAACAAGATCACCGAATACCGCGCGATGCTGCAGCAGTGGCGCGACAGCGGCGCCATCACCTGCGCCGGCTACATCCTCGGCTTCCCGGGCGACACCAAGGAGTCGATCCTGCGCGATGTCGAGATCATCAAGCGCGAATTGCCGCTCGACCTTCTCGAATTCTTTTTCCTGACGCCGCTGCCCGGATCGGAGGATCACCAGAAGCTCGCCGCGCA
>JBKOVT010000131.1:0-7332 GCA_046724035.1 Pseudomonadota bacterium
GGGCAGCCTGATGCCGCGTCTTGACGGTAAGGTGGCGCTGATCACCGGGGCGGGCACCGGGATCGGGCGCGCCACGGCCATTCTGTTCGCGCGCGAGGGCGCCCGCGTCGCAATCGCCGAGATCGATGCGGCGAGCGGCGACGAGAGCGCGCATCTTGCCGGCAACGGAGCGATCGCGATTCCGGCCGACGTCACCGAGCCGGACAGCATCGAGCGCGCCATCAAAACCGCGGCCGATCATTTCGGCGCGCTGCATATCTTGCACAACAACGCCGGCGGCTCGACCGCAATGGACGACACCGCCGTCGAGGCGCCGCTCGACGAGTTCTGGCGCGCGATCAAGCTCGATCTCTACGGGACTTTCCTCGGCTGCCGGTTCGGGATCCCCGCTCTGATCAAATCGGGCGGCGGCTCGGTCATCAATATGTCGTCCAATGTGGCGCTGATGGGCGTTCCGGGGCGCGACTGCTACACCGCGGCAAAGGGCGGCATCGCCGCGATCACCCGTTCGCTCGCGGTCGCCTATGCGGCGCAGAAGGTGCGCGTCAATGCGATCGCGCCGTCGGCGACGATGACCGAGCGGGTCAAGAAACTGGTGGCGGGGAATGCCGCGCTGACCCAGCTCGCCGACTCGCATTTGCTGGGGCTCATCGAGCCGGAAGACATCGCCGGGATGGCGCTTTATCTCGCGGGTGACGAATCCCGCATGGTCACCGGTCAGGTGTTGCCGGTCGATAGCGGCGTGACGATCTCGTGAAAATCGAGGCCGCGACACCATATCTCGCCGAAGCACGGCGTTTGGGACGGCCACGATGAGCGAGCAGCCAAAAGGGATCGACTGGAAGACCCACGGCGTCAAGGTGATCCCCGGCGATCAGCTCGACACCAACACGCCGCAGACCCCGGGCATGAACCGCGCCGCCGCGATCAATTTCGCCCGGGTCGGGGCGCAGAAGATCTGGGCCGGAACGGTCCATATCCACGCCAATGCCAAGACCGGCGCGCATCATCACGGCGCGCTCGAAAGCGTCATTTACGTCCTGAAGGGGCGGGCGCGCATGCGCTGGGGCGAGCATCTCGAATATGTCGCGGAGGCCGGCCCGGGCGATTTCATCTTTGTACCGCCCTATGTGCCGCATCAGGAGATCAACGCGTCCAGCGAGGAGACGCTGGAATGCGTGCTGGTGCGCAGCGACAACGAGGCGGTTGTCGTCAATCTCGATATCGAGCCGGTCGAAAAGCCGGAAGAGGTGCGGTGGATCGACCCGATCCATCGCCACGGCTAGGACAGGCCGAGCCGCTTCTCAGGCCGCTGGGCGCAGCGCGTCGAAAACGAGGCGATCGGGCGGAAAGGTGATCGTCGCGCGGGTGCCGGCATCGGGGGCGCTCTCCAGACTCAGAGTGCCGCCGTGCAATTCCATGATCGCCTTGACCAGCGGCAGGCCGAGGCCGCTGCCCTGCTGCGCGCCGGGTTTCGGCGCGCGCATCTGTTCGAGGGCTTCGAGCACACGGCTCATCCGCTCGGGCGACATCCCGGCCCCGCTATCCGCGACCGTGATGGCGAGCCCCTTGTCGCGGTCGGCGCGGCAGATCAGCTCGACGGCGCCGCCCGATGGGGTGAATTTGATCGCCTTGACGACGAGGTGCGACAGCGCTCGCCGGGTCTTGGCCTGATCGGCGCGCAATGCCGGCAGCTCCCTCGGCAGCTCCATATTCAGAGTGACGCCGGCGGTTTTCAGCGGACCGCTCATCGCACGAGCGACCGAGCGCAGCATGTCGCGCGGATCGAACAAATTCTCCTCGAGCTCGAGCTTGCCAACCCCGGCCTGAGACAGGTCGAGGATATCGTTGATGACACCCAGCAGATGCGCGCCGTTGCTCTGAATATCCGCAACACAGGCACGATACTTGTCGTTCGGCAACGGACCGAGGATCTCGGAGAGCATCATCTCGGAAAAGCGAATGATGGCCTTCAGAGGCGTGTGCAGCTGATGGCTGATATTGGCGAGGAAGGACGCGCCCGCCTGGTTGGCCGCCACGGCGTGCTCACGCGCGGCCTCCCGCTCGCGGATGCGGCGGTAATGGCTCAGCGACATCCAGAACCCGACCCCGGTGAACAGAACGAAGATGGCCAGCGCGATGATCGTCGCTTCCCAGCGAAGGTCATGCACGAACTCACCGACCGGCGCATCGAGCGAGAACGCCCCCATGACATCGTTCAGCTGCCAATGCAGATCGGGCTGCAATTTATTGTGGCAATCGACGCAGCTATGCTCGCGCGCGATCGATGGATAAACCGTGCGAAAGACCTGCTCACCGCCGACGGCGACGAATTGCGAGACCGGGGCGGGATCGGCGCGGCCAACAAACGACTCGATCGTGGCGGCCATCTTCGCATCGGCCGGCGGGGTTGCGATCGAGCGGTCGGCGCGGCCGATCCAGTGCAGCCGCAGCGAGTTGGCGGCCCCGTGCGTCTTGTTGAAGAGCTCGATCGAATGCGCCCGGAAGGTCGCCGGCACCGGGGCGCTGTCGCCGCCCAATTGCAGCCGGAGATTCGAGTAGTTGCTGACGAAGGCATCGACCAGCTCGAGGGCGGTGCCTTTCTCGTCATTCTTGCTCGCGACATAGGCGTCGAGGCTGACCTTGTAAAAGCCGCAGCCCGCGATGACCGCGAGGATCGTCGCAAAGGTCACGATCACGATCCAGCCGAAGCCTTCTCGCGATTCCAGAAAGGCGATTGCCGCGGCTCGCCGGGTCATCGGTCTCGTCTCGTCTGCGCCGGCCTCCGAATAGCCCGAAGATCGCTAACATTCGGTGAAAATCCCGCCGATCGCGGGCTTGTGACCTGAGCCGTAAAGCTCAGGAAGAGGGGCCGATGAAGCGGGGGAGGGCACGTTCGACGCGCGCCAGAAAGCGGGCGCAGCGGGCGGGGCCCGCAGCGTCGATATTGGACAGCGCCAGAAAGATCCACCGGCAATCGCGGGCGCAGAGGCGCCGCAACCCGCCGATCAGCACCGCGCGCACCGGCGCGCGCAATACCAGGTTCATCAGCCACCAGGGCGAGCCGTAGGTCGTCACGACGGCGAATTTCTTGATGTTGTGCAAGGCCGGGCGAATCGCGCCGCCGCCCTCCGGCAGCGTGAAGGCAACACCGCTCGCCCACACCCGGTCGAACCAGCCCTTCAAGATCGCCGGCATGCCGTACCACCAGGTCGGAAAGCACAGAACGAGCGCCTCGGCAGCGCGCAGCCGAGCGACATGCGCGTCAACGGCCGAGAGATCGGGATGCTGCGTGTTGTAGGCGCGCCGCTCCGCCGCGGTCAGCACCGGGTCGAAACTCTCGGCGTAGAGATCGCAATGATCGACCTCGTGACCGGCGGCGTGCAGCCGCTGCACGACCGTGTCGCGCAAAGCCGCCGCAAAGCTGTCACTCAGCGGGTGCGCATAGACGACGAGAACCCGCATCGCTGTATGGGAACGGCCGGACGGCGGCTATTTGAAGCTATCGCGCAGCAGCTGGGCGAGGCGCAGCCCGGCCTTCGCAAGCTGCTGCCTTACCACTGCCAGCGCCTTTGTCTCGTAATCGGGGCCGACCCGATAAAGCGCGACCTCGCCGCATCCGTCCGCGGCGCCCTTGGCCGCGGCAGGCGTCCCCGGGGGCGCCTTGGTGGCGGCGCTGTCGGCGGGAAAGGCATAGGCAACGGTTTTCGCCAGCTGATAGCTCTCCATCGCCCAGCTTTCCGGATCGCCCCCTGCCCAGCTCTGCATATCGCCCGGCGCAACCGACGCAAGGAGGCGCGCCGCGCCGGCGGCCGGGTCGCGCCCGACGACCTCGCCGACCAAGGTCGTCTGCCAGTATGTCGCGAGGCGCACCGGCGGCTTGCCGCCGATCTGCACCGCGGTGCATTGGCCGCCCTGATCGCCCTTATCGATCGCGAGCAGCGGGTCGTTCACATCGCCGACCAGGTTCAGCAGAAACTGCAAGGCGGCGAGCCGCTCGCCCGGCAGCGTGTCGGGGTTCTGCAGCTCCTTCCGAAACTGCTCGATCTTGTCGACGACGCAATTGTCGCGCGGTCCACGGCTCGCGGGATACCCGGAGGGAAGCGGCGGGCGTCCATAACAGGCGGCCGCGAGCTCGGGACTGTCCGCCCGCAGCCGCACCGCATGCCAGTTCGAGGTCGCGATGCGGCCCTCCTGGCTCTTGTCGCGCAGCACATCCGCCCAAATCGCCTCGCTGGCAATGTCGTTCTTCGTGAGGCGATTGTCCTTGTCGGTCGCGAGCAGGGCCTGGAGCTTGCCGCGCGCCGCGGCATCGCTCTGCTGCAGCACCTTGTCGGCAATCAGCGCTATTGTGCGGTGACCCTCGGGCCCCCAGGCGTGGCCCTGATGCAGCGGCAGCAGCAGAGCGGCGCACGCCGCGCCGATCACGACAACAAGACGAAGCAGCCGCATTCCCCCACTCCCAGGCGTTCAGTCCTGTTCTCGGGTAGTGTCTTAGTTTGAATGTAACAGCGACTCACGGCCCAGAAATGGGCGTAATCGACGTAGCGCCTGACTCGGCGCCTCGCGCGGCGTTCCTGGCAGACTCGTCGAGTTGGCGCCGCTGATCTGGTTCGAAGTATCGCTCCTCCGCTTCGGCGCGCTTCTTGTCACGCCTAGCGCTCAGGAGCCCGCGCACCCGTGCTAACAAGCCCATGCCATCCTCGCTGAAATCAGCCCGAGATCTGTTCTCGCAATCGCCTGACCCCCAAGGGATCTCATGCTAGCATCGCCGGAAATCCCATGTCAGCCGGGAGGAGGCAAGCATGCGCGGGGTCGTGTTTCAGGGCGAACGGCAGCTCGAGCTGATGAACTTTCCCGATCCGACGCCGGGCGAAGGCGAGGTCGTCGTCGAGATGAAGGCCTCGGGCATGTGCGGCAGCGACCTGCACCAGTACCGCCGGCCAAAGGGCGGGGCCGCCATCGGCGGCCTCGCCGCCGCGACCGAGCCGGTCATCGCCGGGCACGAGCCCTGCGGCATCGTCGCCGCGATCGGCTCCGGGGTCAGTAAAGCGCAGGCGCAGATCGGGCAGCGCGTCATGGTGCACCATTACAAGGGCTGCACGGTCTGCAACCACTGCCGCTCGGGCTGGTCGCAGCTCTGCCAGGAGCAGGCGGTGCTGGTCTATGGCAACAACGCGCATGGGGGACACGCGAAATACCTGAAGGTGCCGGCCTTCACATTGGTGCCGCTGCCGGAAGAATTGTCTTTCGTCACCGGCGCGGCGATCTCCTGCGGCACCGGCACGGCTTATGGCGCGCTGCGCCGGATCAAGCTGTCGGGCAATGACACGATCGCGATCTTTGGGCAGGGACCCGTCGGCCTCTCCGCGACGCAATTGGCGAACGCGATGGGGGCGCGCGTCATCGCGCTCGATGTCAGCGAGCAGCGCCTGGAGCGCGCCAAGGAATTCGGCGCGTGGGAGACCGTCAACCCGCGCTCCAACGACCCGGTCGGCGCGATCAAGGATCTGACGCATGGCTACGGCGCCGAATTCACGCTCGACACATCGAGCCAGCCGGAAGGCCGCATCGCCGCGGTGCGCGCCACCAAAGTGTGGGGCACGACCTGCTTTGTCGGCGAGCGCAATAAGGTCGAGATCGATGTCAGCCCCGACATGCTCCGGAAGCAGCTGACGATCGTCGCGTCCTGGACCTTCTCGCAGATGGGCCAGGCCGAATGCGCGCAATTCGTCGTCGACCGCAACATCGATGTCGAGAAGCTGTTCACGCACCAATGGAAATTGGAGCAGGCCGAAGAGGCCTACAAGCTGTTCGACACCCAGACGACCGGGAAGGGCGTGTTCCTGATCTGAGGAGTAAGGCCGATGAACGACGTCATGACGAACACCTCGCCGGCCGCGCCGACGGCAACGACTCCTTTCATGAAGGGCGCGGACAAGCTCGGGCCGCTCGACTCGCGCTATGTCGATGTCGAAAGCCTGCCATGGAAGCCGACGCCATGTGCCGGCATCGAGATGAAGATCCTGGTCGAAGACACGCAATCGGGGCTGATGACCGCGTTGTTCCGCTGGCAGCCCGGCGCCGAATTGACATTGCACGAGCATGTCGAGGTCGAGCAGACCTTTGTCCTCGAAGGCAGTCTCGTCGATGAGGAGGGTGAGGTCACCGCCGGGAATTACGTGTGGCGCCCGAAAGGCAACCGCCACACCGCGCGCTCGCCCAATGGCGCGCTCGTGCTATCGATGTTTCTAAAGCCCAACATTTTCCTGACCGGCGAAAACGAGGGCCGGCAATTACGGTAGGGACACATCGTCATCCCGGCGCAGGCCGGGACCCACTTGTCCCGCGCTTCGTGCGGCTGAAGAGTGGATCCCGGCCTGCGCCGGGATGACGACTTGGGACGCGGGGAGGGACGATGCCCAAATCGAAAATCTACCCGAGCTTCGCCGAGGCGGTTGCCGATATCCCGGACGGCGCGGTAATCGGATTTGGCGGCTTTGCCGTTGTCGGCATGCCGATCAATCTTTACGAGGCGCTGGCGAAGCAGGGCGCGAAGGGGTTGACCTGCGTTTCGAACGGGACGCGCGGCGGCTCGACGATGCCGTCGGATGCGCCGACGATGGAATCGCTGATCGGCAACGACCAGGTGAAAAAGGTCATCTGCTCGTTCACGGCGCCGACCCGCGCCTCGCAAAAGCTTGTCTTCAGCGAGTATTACGAGAAGGGGCTGATCGAGGCCGAGCTCGTGCCGCAAGGCACATTGGCTGAACGCATGCGCGCAGCGGGAGCCGGCATCCCGGCCTTCTACACGCCGGCGGCGGTCGGCACCGAGCTCGCCGAGGGCCGTGAGACGCGCGTGTTCCACGGGCGCGAATATCTCTTGGAAGAGGCATTGCCGCTCGATTACGCCTTTATCCGAGCTTGGCAAGCCGATGCGTTCGGCAATCTCCGCTTTCGCCGCTCGCAGCGCAATTTCAACCCGCTGATGGCGATGGCCGCCAAGGTGACAATCGTCGAGGTCGAGGAGGACATCTTGCCGGTCGGCGCGATCGACCCCGACGATGTGCACCTGCCCGGTATTTTCGTGCACCGCCTGGTCAAGATACCGCCGCCGCCGGAGGGCTGGTGGCCGCAGCGTCCCGCCGAGATTGCAAAACTCGAAGCCGAGAGGAGCGCGCGATGAGCGATGGCGCGAAGGGGCTCACCCGTCAGCAGATGTGCGACCGGCTGGCGATGGAATTCGAGGATGGCTGGGTGGTCAATCTCGGGATCGGCATCCCGACCCTCTGCTCGAATTTCGATTTCGGCGACAAGCAGATCGTCTTTCAC
>JBKOVT010000201.1:0-8496 GCA_046724035.1 Pseudomonadota bacterium
CGACGGCGGCGAGCGCCTGCATCCCGGGATTGGCAGCGCGGCGCATAACGCGCAGGCCCTGCGAGACGAGCGCGCGGTTGATGCCGCTGAGCGGCACGACATCGCACACCGTGCCGAGCGCCACGAGATCGAGCCATTGCAGCAGATCGGGCTCGGAGCGGTTACGATACCAGCCGGCTTCGCGCAACGCCCGGTTCAGCGCAACAACCAGCAGAAACGCGACGCCGACCGCAGCGAGCAGGCCATGCGGGCTGTCGTCGTCGAGCCGGTTCGGATTGATCTGCGCAAGCGCGGGCGGGAGGCGCGGCTCGGTCACGTGATGATCGACGACGATGACGTCGAGCCCGGCTTCGGCCGCGGCGGCAAGCGGCTCATGCGCGGTGGCGCCGCAATCGACCGTGACAACGACCGCCGCTCCGTCAGCTTTGAGGCGCAAGAGAGCCGGCGCATTTGGGCCATAGCCTTCGCGCATCCGGTCGGGGACATAGAGCGAGGCGGGCGCGCCGATTGCAGCAAAGAAGCGCAACAGCAACGCGGCGGAGGTCGCGCCGTCGACATCGTAATCGCCGAACACGACGATCGGCTCGCCATCGCGAACGGCGCGCAGCAATCGCGCGACGGCACGGTCCATGTCGCGCAGGTGTGCGGGATCGGGCAGCCCATGGCGCAGGCGCGGCGCGAGAAAGCCGGGCGCCTCGTCGATGCCGACGCCGCGCTCGGCCAAAAGCCGGCCGACAATCTCAGGCAGGCCGTGGCGTTCCGAGATCGCGGCCGCGAGATTGGCATCGGCCTCGCGCAATCGCCACAGGCGGCCGCAGACCGACCGCTCGACCCCGAGGAACGGCGGCGCGAGGCCCCCCATTGCCATCCCGTCCATGGGTCATCGTCGCGCGCTGCGGCAGCAGCGGTCGAGGAAATCAGATCAGAGCATTGCTAGCCGCCGCGCTCCCGGCGGCGCGGGACGGATTAGCCGTACCGAAGGCCCGAATCGATTAGCGGCCCAGCGGCGCGAAGGGCTGCTTGCGCGTGAAGTCGTGCTTGGCTTCGACGTAACGTACCGTGCCGGTCTTCGACCGCATGACGACCGAATGGGTAAAGGCGCCGCCGGGAAAGCGGCGCACACCGCGCAGCATCGCGCCGTTGGTGACGCCGGTCGCGGCAAACATGACATCGCCATGCGCCATGTCGAGGAGAGTGTATTTGCGCTTGAAATCGGTGATGCCGAGGCGCTGCGCGCGGCCGCGCTCGTCGTCGTTGCGGAAGAGGAGCCGCCCCTGCATCTGACCGCCGATGCTGCGCAATGCCGCGGCCGCCAGCACGCCCTCCGGCGCGCCGCCCGAACCCATGTAGATGTCGATCCCCGTATCGGCGCTCGAAGTGGCGATGACGCCGGCGACATCGCCATCGCCGATCAGCATGATGCGCGCGCCGGCCTCGCGCACCTTCGCGATCAGATCGGCGTGGCGCGGTCGGTCGAGGATGCACACAACCAGATCGGCAATCTCGGCCTTTTTGGCACGGGCGAGGTTTTTTAGGTTTTCGCTGGGCGTCGCATCGAGATCCACGACGCCGTCGGGTAGCCCGCCGCCGACCGCGATCTTGTCCATGTAGACATCGGGAGCGTTCAGAAATCCGCCATCATCGGCCATCGCCAGCACGGCGAGCGCGTTGGCGCCGCCTTTGGCGGTGATCGTCGTGCCTTCGAGCGGATCGAGCGCGATGTCGATCTTGGGCCCCTGCCCCGTCCCGACCGTCTCGCCGATATAGAGCATCGGCGCCTCGTCGCGCTCGCCCTCGCCGATGACGACCGTGCCCTCGATGGACAGGCTGTTCAGCGCCTGCCGCATCGCATCGACGGCGGCTTGGTCGGCCGCCTTCTCGTCGCCCCGGCCCATCAGCCGCGAAGCCGACAACGCCGCCGCTTCGGTCACGCGAACCGCTTCGAGCGCGAGATTGCGATCCATGCTGGAGTTGTCGGCCACGGCTCCCTCCCTAGACGCTCTCAGAAATATTCGTTCAGAAATCCTCGATGCGGATCATGCGCGGCGGTTCGACGACCGACTCAAGCTTCGCGATCCGCTCGATGGCACGCTGCATCGCCGCCTCGACGGTGACATGCGTCGTCAGCACGACCGGCACCGCCTCGCCCGGCGCGCGGCCGCGCTGGATCATCGACTCCATCGAGACGTGCTCGTCGCGCAATGCCGCCGCGACATCGGCGATGACCCCGGGCTGATCGACGACCATCAGGCGAATGTAATAGGCACCCTGATGCCGCTCCATCGCGGCGCCTGGCAGCGCCTCGAGCGAGGCGGCCGGCACGCCGAATGCCGGCACATAGCGGCCTGTCGCGATATCGACGAGATCGGAAGCAACCGAGGAGGCGGTCGGGAACGCGCCCGCGCCACGGCCCTCGAGCACGACGCGCCCGACAAAGTCGCCCTCCGCGACGACAGCGTTGAAGACGCCCTCGACCGCCGCGATCGGCGTCTCGCGCGGCACCATGCAGGCATGCACGCGCTGTTCGAGCCCGTGATCGGTCAGCCGGGCGATGCCGAGCAGCTTGATCCGATAGCCGAGCTCCTCGGCGAAATCGATATCGAGTCGCGAGATGTGGCGGATCCCCTCGGCATAGACGCCGGCGAGGTCGACGGGCCGGCCAAATGCGACGCTCGCCAGGATCGCGAGCTTGTGCGCGGCATCGACGCCATCGATGTCGAAGCTCGGGTCGGCTTCGGCATAACCGAGCTTTTGCGCCTCGGCGAGCACCTCGGCGAATTCACGGCCGGTCTCGCGCATCGTCGTCAGAATGTAGTTCGACGTACCGTTTAGGATGCCGTAGACGCGCGCCAGGCGATTGCCGGCGAGGCTCTCGCGCAACGTCTTGATGACCGGAATGCCGCCCGCGACGGCGGCCTCGAAAGCGAGCGCAACGCCGGCCTTCTCGGCCTCTGCGGCGAGCCGGGTGCCGTGTTCCGCCATCAGCGCCTTGTTGGCGGTGACGACATGCTTTTTGTGCTTGAGCGCGCTGTCGATAACGTTGAGCGCGACCCCCTCAGCGCCGCCGATCAGCTCGACGACGACATCGATCTCCGGATCGGCGGCCATCGCCACTGCATCCTCGTACCAGCGCGCGGCCGACAGATCGATGCCACGATCGCGCCGCCGGTCGCGCGCCGAGACGGCCGCGACGATGATGCGGCGTCCGGCGCGGGCCGCCAGAATCTCAGCTTGGCGCGCCAGCAGCTGGAGGGTTCCGGCTCCGACCGTGCCGAGCCCGGCCACGGCAATTTTCAGCGCAGGCTTCACGAGATCAGTCCGATGGCGGTCGTCATCATGGCAGCAGCTGAACCTCGACACGATCTGCCGAGCCGCGGGCGCTCGCCGGCGCCGCCTCGGCCTGAACCTTATCTGCCGGTATGCCGGCCGCCCGCAATGCCGCCGCAACCGCCTGGGCGCGTTCGAGCGCCGCGCGATAGCTGGCGAGCGGCTCGCCGCCGGGAGCGCCGGGCGCCGCCGGGGCGGCATAGCCGATGACCTTCACCGGGCGCGGCTCCTCCTTGTAGAGCGCCGCGACGCGCTCGATCTGCGCGCGAGCATCGGCACCGATACGAGGCGGCGTGCCGGGGAGCTCGATCGCCGCGACCGGTATCGCGGCGGCGGGGCGCTTCGGCGGCGGTTTGGCCGACGCAGGCGGCGGCGACACTTCGGGGATGACCGGGGCGGGCGGGGGCGGCACCGGCATTCCGGCGACGATGGTCTCGGCCGGCGGGGTCATCGGGGCCACTGCGAGCGAGGGCATCGGCGGGATATTGGGCGGCGGCAGCGGCGCGCAGGGCATCTCGGGTTCGGGAACGGCGCGCGCCTCGGGCATCTGCAGCGATGATTCCAGCGGCTGCGGTTCGGGCGGATCGCCGCGCTTGCGCTGGTGCGACTCGGAAGCGCGAGGCGGCGGGGCGGGAGCTGGCGTCGAGGACGCCGTCATCGGCGTCTTGCAAGGAGCAAGCTCCCGCGGTTTTGCGCTCGCAACCGTGACATTGGCGGGCGGCGGCGCCGCGGCGGTGACGCTCGCCTCAGTCTCCGTGCGGTTGGCGACCAGGGTTTCGGTCAGCTTTTGCCGCTCGGCGGTAGTCGTCGCGCGGGTCGGTGGCGGCGGCACGGTCGCGAGGTTCGGGTACCCCATCGCATCGCCCGCCGCCAGGTTTTGGGTAAAGGGGGATTTCGCCGGATCGGGATCGTTGAGGCTGACCCCCACAAAGGACCGATAGCTCTCGACCGGGCTGCAGGCCATCAGCCCGAGAACCAACACCCACCCGGCCAATCCGGCGGGCGGCCAGCCGGTTGTCCTCGGAAACCGGGCACCGCGCACGACCATCAACAAGGCCCCACCCAACGGCCGCTCGCCGGCGCGGATCCGGCGCGCCCGGCGGCCCGACAATCGAACCGCTGATGTATTCGATCCCGGCCTGCGCGTCACCACATTTGATCCGCCAGCACGGGTTAAGGACATTGGAATGAGCAGGAACAAAGGCGCATCTGGCGGAGGCGCCGCACCTCGCGACAGCGCCTCCGAGGCGGGCAGCGCGGCGGAGCCGAAGCCGCTGCCGGACCCGGCCGAGCTGTCGCGACGTTTCGCCGAGATCGCGGAACAGAGTCAGCGCCTCGTCACCGATTTCCTGTCCCGCCAGAACGGCGGCGACGGGCTCGGCATGGCGACGCCGATGGCGATCGGCGCTGCGTTTTTCGAGATGACGTCGCGGCTGATGTCCGACCCGTCGCAGCTCGTCGAAGCGCAGATGTCGTTTTGGAGCGATTATCTGACCCTGTGGCAGCGGACGACCCAGCGCATGCTCGGCGGCGAGGCCGAGCCGGTCATCGAGGCGCCTTCCGAGGACCGCCGTTTCCGCGACAAGGCGTGGAGCGACAATGCCGTTTTCGACTTTATCAAGCAGAGCTATCTTTTAACCGCGCGCAGCATCCAAAGCGCGGTCAAGAATGTTGAGGGGCTCGACGACGGCGCGGCGCGCAAGGTCGATTTCTACACGCGGCAATTCGTTGACGCGATCGCGCCCTCGAACTTCGTCATGACCAATCCCGAGGTATTGCGCGCGACGATCGAGAGCCGCGGCGAGAATCTGCTGAACGGGCTGAAGAACTTGCTCGGCGACCTCGAGCGCGGCAAGGGCCGGCTGGCGATCTCGATGACCGACATGGCAGCCTTCAAGATCGGCGAGAACGTCGCGACGACGCCTGGCAAGGTCATCTACCAGAATGATCTAATTCAGCTGCTGCAATACACGCCGACGACCGAAACCGTGAAGCGGCGGCCGCTCTTAATCATGCCGCCCTGGATCAACAAGTATTACATCCTCGACCTGCGGCCGCGGAACTCGTTCATCCGCTGGGCCGTCGAGCAGGGCCACACCGTTTTTGTGATCTCCTGGGTCAATCCGGACGCGCGTCTCGCCGAGAAGAGCTTTGAGGACTACCTGCGCGAGGGGCCGCTCGCCGCGCTCGACGCGATGGAGCAGGCGACCGGCGAGCGGGAAGCCAATGTCATCGGCTATTGTCTCGGCGGCACATTGCTGGCGTCGACGCTCGCCTATATGACCGCGAAGCGCGACAACCGCGTCAAGAGCGCGACCTATTTCGTGACGATGGTCGATTTCAAGGAAGCCGGCGAGCTCAGCGTCTTTATCGACGAGGAGCAATTGCACGCGCTCGAGGAGCGCATGGAGAAGAAGGGCTATCTCGAAGCGCGCGAGATGCACACCACGTTCAACATGCTGCGCGCCAACGACCTGATCTGGTCGTTTGTCGTAAATAATTATTTACTTGGGAAATCGCCGTTTCCGTTCGATCTCTTGTACTGGAACGCGGATTCGACGCGCATGCCGGCAGCGATGCACAGCTTCTATCTGCGCAAGATGTATCAACAGAACCTCTTGGCACAGCCCGGCGGCATCACGTTGGGCGGCGTGCCGATCGATCTGCGCAAGATCAAGACGCCGAGCTTTCTATTGTCGACCCGTGAGGACCACATCGCGCCGTGGCGGTCGACCTATGCCGCGACGCAGATCTATTCCGGGCCGGTCAAGTTCGTGCTGTCAGCCTCAGGCCACATTGCCGGCGTCGTCAATCCGCCCGGCGGCAAATACGGTCACTGGCAGAATGACAGCAATCCGCCCACCTCGGACGCGTGGCTCGCCAGCGCGACGCAATACCCGGATTCATGGTGGCCCGCCTGGGAGCAATGGGTCGCGCAACATTCCGGCGGCGAGGTGCCGGCGCGGCAACCGGGCGACGGCAAGCTCGCGCCGATCGAGGATGCGCCGGGCTCTTACGTCAAGGTCCGCGCAGAGGATTAGTGGAGCGCATCATGGCCAGGAGCGCGGGGGTAGTTGTGCTCGCAGCGTTGCTGCTCGGCCCTGTAGCCGGTGCCGACACGGCGGCAGCCGATCCGGCTGCGGCTCCGGTGACGATCCGCGGCACAAACATGCCCGTAGCGCCGGGCATGGCCGAAGGCTCCTCAATAGTGCTACGGGGCACGACGCCACCAGCGCCGCCGCCGGTTGTGCATTATGCCTGCCCGCCGGGTTACGAGAATGATGCCGAGGCGGGTTGTGTTGTGCCAGGCTATGGCTCCGAGCCGGATTATGAGTGGTATTGGGCGCCGTCCGGTGTCGGCCGACGGCGAGGGTTCCGACCGCACCACCACGCCGTCTCCGGCTTCGCACGCCGACCTGGATTTGGGCGCGCCGCCGGATCTCATGCCATGCCGGTCGCGCACGGCTTCGGCGGCGGGCATCGCTGACTCGCGCCGGCCGCGCCGCATGGCGCGGGGCTGGCGTAGCTCGCAGAACGATCTAAGATCGGCGACAAGCCGTAGCGCGCCGACGCCCGTAGACGCGTCGCCGTGACGGATTTATCGGGAGGAACTGCATGCTTGCCTGGATGAAGGATCTGACCCCGCGCGAACGGCGCACGATGGGCGCCTGCTTTGGCGGTTGGTCGCTCGATGCATTCGACGTCCAGATGTACAGCTTTGTGATCCCGACCGTCATCGCATTGTGGGGTTTGTCGAAGGGCGAAGCCGGGCTCATCGGCACCGTCACCTTGCTGATCTCGTCTCTCGGCGGTTGGTTCTGCGGCACGCTCGCCGATCGGTTCGGCCGCGTGCGCATGCTGCAGATCACGATCCTCTGGTACTCGTTCTTCACCTTTCTCTGCGCCTTTGCGCAGAATTTCGAGCAGCTGTTCATATTGCGCGCGCTGCACGGGCTGGGGTTTGGGGGCGAATGGGCCGCGGGCGCCGTGCTGATGGGCGAAGTCATCCGCGACAAATACCGCGGGCGCGGCGTCGGTCTCGTGCAGACCGGCTGGGCGGTGGGTTGGGGCGCTGCGGCTCTTGTCTACACCGCCCTGTACGCGTTTTTGCCCGAAGCCATCGCCTGGCGCGTGCTGTTCGGCGTCGGCCTGTTGCCCGCAGTCATGGTGTTCTGGATCCGCCGCCATATCGAGGAGCCGGAGATTTTCGACGCGGCGCGGCGGGAGCGCCGGCCAGTAGGCGCGGCGCATCTGTTCGCGGCCTTTCGCGGCCCGCATTTGTGGACGACGATCAAGGTGTCGCTGATGGTCGCGGGCGCGCAGGGCGGCGGTTATGCGCTCGGCATCTGGATGCCGACCTATCTGCGCACCGTGCGTGGGCTGTCGGCGCCGAGCACGGGCGGGTTTCTGCTGGTGCAGATCCTCGGCGCGCTGATCGGCTTTTTGATCGGCACCTATCTGAGCGATGCGATCGGCCGCAAAGCGACCTTTCTGTGGTCTGCGATCGGCACGCTGGTGATGGTCCTCGTCTACATGTTCTTGCCGATGAACGATGTCGCGCTCCTCTTCCTCGGGATCCCACTCAATATCGCGATCCTGATGAAATTCCCGCCGATGGGACCCTTCATGACCGAGCTCTACCCAACCGAGGTGCGGGGGACCGGCCAGGGGTTTTGCTACAATGCAGGGCGGGCGATCGGAGCGCTGTTCCCGACGTTGGTCGGATTTCTCAGCGACAGCTTTGGGCTCGGCGTCGCCATCGCGGTATTCAGCACGTTCGCGTCGGGGCTGATGATCATCATGCTGCTGATGCTGCCTGAGACACGTGGCCGCAGCCTGCAAAGCCTGGAGCCGGCGGCAGCGGCGCTCTCGCCCGGGAGTGCCGCAGCCGGGGGTGGCTCCGGGTGACTCGGCGGTAGCTGGTATTGTTCGCTTTTCTCGCGAAGCAAGGGAACTTTCCTCGGCTTATCGGGTTGGAACGCGAGGCGAGATCGGTGCAACGCCTATTCGCCGGTTGGTAGTGCGATTGAGGCTTTGGCCTTAGGCCCAGGCTGCGCTCGCCGTCTGGGAGACTCAGCTTTGCGGAGGACGACGCGAAAATGACCAAGCTCTTCGGGAAAGGCTCAGTGACCGTGGCGCGCGTGCTGGCGCTCGGAACGCCGCTGTTGC
>JBKOVT010000117.1:0-14197 GCA_046724035.1 Pseudomonadota bacterium
ACCGTGCCGTTGCGGATCACCAGATCGTAGTCGGCCATCCCATGTTCCTTATGATTGCGCGGGCAATTGCGAGGAGTTCCGCGACGCGGAATGCCCTGAGGAGAGGCATAGCGATCACGAGATTGCTTCCCCCCGGATCGGCGCGCAAGGCGCGGTCGCTTCCCCGGCCGAGGAATACACCTACTCCGGCCCCGTCAGCCGAGAACGCAGCCCCGAGTTAAGCCCCTCTCACGCCTTAGGGACTCCCTCGGACAGAGGGTTGGCCGGCGCGACAGCGATGGCCGGGTGAGAATGCTTCCGAGGCCGACCCCCATAGCGAGGCGCGTGCCCGATAGCGAGGCGGGTGGGCCCTTCCGTTCCCGCAATGCGGCGGTGGGGCTTGCCCCGTTGCTTTTCAAAAATGCGACTTCGCCGTCGCGTTTCCGTGGAATAGATACGGTACGGGACCGTTTACTTAATGAGACGCGACCGGAGCCGAGGATAGGCGCCGGATTGAGGACTGGAGGATGACGATGAGCTTTATCGAGATTGCCAAAAAGACCGGACGCGGGCTGGCGCTGAGCGCCGCTCTGTTTGCCGCGGGGTCGCTGGCAGCCGCACCGGCTACCGCTTATGCGAGAGACTGGCATGGCGGCGGCCATTGGGGTGGCGGCCATTGGGGCGGTCATCACCACGGCGGCGGTGGCGCGGGGATCGCGCTCGGCTTGATCGGCGGCGCGCTGGCCGGTGCGGCGATCGCCTCGGCGGCGAACCCGTACTATTACCCATACAGCTACGGCTATGCGTATCCGTCCTACAGGTACTACTACCCGTACGGGTACTACCCCTACTGAGCCCGGCTTCGGATTCTCGACGCGGGCGGCCTCAGTGCCGCCCGCTGTTTTTTGATGACGATGAGGCGCAAGGGCTTAAAAA
The DNA here is from genome assembly GCA_046724035.1 of Pseudomonadota bacterium. Taxonomy (GTDB): domain Bacteria; phylum Pseudomonadota; class Alphaproteobacteria; order ATCC43930; family CGMCC-115725; genus DATARH01. The sequence continues at coordinate 916 of JBKOVT010000117.1, forward strand.
ACCCCGTGCAGGAACAAAATAAGAACGAAGCCCGAGGACAGACCCACGCAACCGGGAGTCGAAATCCCCTGAAAACGACCTGCAATTGCAGGTGGCCGGACTCGAGCGGTTCAACCGCCGGTGGGCCAAGGGCGGCCCGCGGCGGGCTACGCCCCGGGGAGCGGCGCATTCGCGATACTGCTTCAGGGCGCGGCGGCTTACGCGGTAAGCTGCGGCAAATTCCCGGGAGGAAAAGCCATGACCGCGACCGCGCATAACACCGCCCATCGGCCGGCGATCGCCGTCACCCGGCATGCCATCGCTGCCGGTCATTACCTCGCCACAACGGCAGGCTTTGACATCTTGCAGGCAGGCGGCAACGCGATCGACGCCGGGGTCGCCGCCGGCATCGCGCTCGGGATCTTGCAAATCGACCTTGTCGATTTTGCCGGTGTCGCGCCGATCATGATCTACCACGCCGAGAAACGCGAAGTCGTGACGATCGCCGGGCTCGGCACCTGGCCAAAGGCGCTCGACCCGGAACTCTTCATGCGCGAGCATGGCGGGAAGATCCCGCTCGGCGTGTTGCGCACCGTCGTCCCGGCAGCGCCCGATGCCTGGATCACGGCGCTGCGGCGCTACGGCACGATGAGCTTTGGCGAGGTCGCCGCCGCCGCGACCCGGCTCGCGCGCGACGGTTTCCCGATGTACCCGCTGATGGCCGCCAGCCTCAAAAAGCAGGAGGAGCGGCTCCGCGGCTGGCCATCGACAGCCGCGGTTCTGCTGCCGAACGGCCGCGCCCCCCAGGCCGGTGAGGTGTTCCGCCAGGCCGATCTCGCCGCCTCATTGCAGTACATGGCCGACGAGGAAAAGGCGGCCGCCGCGCGCAGCCGCAACGGGCACGGCCGCGATGCCGGGCTCGAAGCGGCGCGCGACGCGTTTTATCGCGGCGACATCGCCAAGAAGATCGTCGCCTTTATGAAAGCCGAGGGCGGCCTCCTCTCGGCCGACGACCTCGCCGGCTATCATTCGCCGGTCGGGCCGGCCGAGCGGCGCCGCTTTGGCGATCTGGAAGTCTTCACCTGTGGCGCCTGGTGCCAGGGTCCGGTGCTGCTGCAGACGCTGGCCTTGCTCGAAGGCACCGATATCAAGGCGCTCGGCCACAACAGCGCCGATTACGTGCATCGCTTGACCGAGGCCCTGAAGCTCGCCTTCGCCGACCGCGAGGCCTATTACACCGACCCGGCCTTGGGCGAGGTGCCGTTGCCGACCCTGATCTCGTCGGAATACGCCGCCGAGCGGCGCAAGCTGATCGACCCGAACAAGGCATGGCCCGAAATGCCGCCGCCGGGCGAACTCGGGGCAGAAGCCCAGCGCCTGCGCGCCAGCCCGCCCAACCCGAACCCCGAGCCCGACACCTCTTATGTCTGCGCCGCCGACCGCTGGGGCAATTTGTTCTCGGCGACCCCGAGCGATGGCTCTTACGGCTCGCCGATGGTGCCGGGCACGGGGCTGATCCCGTCCTCGCGCGGGTCGCAGTCGCGCCCCGACCCGAAGCATCCGGCCGGGGTTGCGCCCGGCAAGCGGCCGCGTCTGACCCCCAACCCGGCGCTCGCGATCAAGGGCAATGGCGAGCAGTTCTTCCCGTTCGGGACACCCGGCGGCGATGTGCAGAGCCAGGCGATGCTGCAGGTCCTGCTCAATGTCTTCGTGCACGGGCAGGACGTGCAGAGCGCGATCGAGAACCCGCGTTTCGCGAGCTACAGCTACCCGTCATCCTTTGCGCCTTACGACTACTACCCCGGCCGGCTCAATATTGAGGGCCGGTTCCCGGAGGAAGTCAGCGCCGAGCTCGCGCGCCGCGGCCATCAGGTCGAGCGCTGGCCCGACTGGATTTGGCTGGCCGGCGCGGTGTGCGGGATCTTGGTCGACAAGCAGCGCGGCACGCTCGAAGCCGGCGCCGATCCGCGTCGCGCCGCCTACGCCCTGGGGTGGTGATCCCGGCTTAAGGGCCGCGGCGGCGGAGGTTCTCGTAAGGCGTGCCGTCGCGATGCGTGTAGGCGGCGGGTTTGCCGCCGGCCGGCGCGACCATGTCTATGCCAGGGTAATAGCAGACGGATCCCGTCTGGCGCGTGCCGACCTCGAGCAGCTGCGCGTCCTTATCGGAGCGGTTTTGCAGACAATGTCCGTTCCCTTCATTCGCGGGAAACCCGGCTGCATCGCCGGCGCGCAGCACCTCTTCGCCCTCATCGGTGACCAGCACAACCTCGCCCGAGAGCACATACACAAGCTCGTCCTCGCCGGTATGCCAATGGCGCTGGCTCGACCAGGCGCCGGGCGGCAGCCGCAACAGGTTGACGCCAAATTGCGTCAGCCCGGCCTGGTCGCCGAGCCGGGTGCGCTCGCGGGCGCGGCACGGCTCGTCATAGGGCGGCGGATAAAAGGTTCCGACGGTTTTTTGCAGGGTCGCGGGGTCGATGCGTTTTGTCATGGGGGCGCTTCCTTCGCGTGATGTGCCAAACCCTACCCGACCAGCGGCGCGTGTTCGCGGCGTTTTTCGACCGCCACGACCGGGCGTTCCGTCGGCCCGACATAGAGCTGGCGCGGCCGCACGATGCGCGTCTCGGGATCGGTCATCATCTCGTTCCAATGCGCCACCCACCCGACCGTGCGCGCCACCGCGAAGACCGGCGTGAACATGGCCGGAGGCAGGCCCAGCGCGCGGAAGATGATGCCGGAGTAGAAATCGACATTGGGGTAGAGCTTGCGGGTGACGAAATAATCGTCCTCGAGCGCGATCCGCTCCAATTCCATCGCCAAGGTCAGCAGCGGGTCGTCCTTGCCGAGCGCCGCGAGCAATTCGGTGCAGAGCGGCCGCAACACCTTGGCGCGCGGGTCGTAGCTCTTATAGACGCGGTGGCCAAAGCCGGACAGGCGGAACGGGTCATTCTTGTCCTTGGCGCGGCGCAGCATCTCGGGGATGCGCTCGACCGAACCGATCTCTGCCAGGGTCTGCAACACCGCCTCGTTGGCGCCGCCATGCAGCGGCCCCCACAATGCGGCGATCGCCGCCGCGGTCGCGGCGTAAGGGTTGGCGCGGGTCGAGCCGACGAGCCGCATCGCCGAAGTCGAAGCGTTTTGTTCGTGATCGGCCTGGATGATCAGGAGCGCGTCGAGCGCACGCACCGCCGCCGGGTCGGCGCGATAGGGCTCGCACGGCACCGCGAACATCATGTGCAGGAAATTCTCGGCATAGCCGAGATCGTTTCGCGGGTAAATGAAGGGCTGTCCCAGCGAATATTTGTACGCCATTGCCGCGATCGTCGGCATTTTGGCGATCAGCCGGTGCGACGCGATAAGCCGGTCGTGCGCGTCAAAGATATCGAGCCCGTCATGATAAAAGGCGGCAAGCGCACCGACAACACCGCACATGACCGCCATCGGATGCGAGTCGCGGCGAAAACCGCGGTAGATCGCGTGAATCTGCTCGTTCAGCATCGTGTGATGCGTAATGTCGCCGGTGAATTTGGCTTTTTGGGCGGTGGTGGGCAGATCGCCGTTGAGCAAGAGCCAGCACACATCGAGATAGTCGCAGCGCTCGACGAGCTGATCGATCGGATAACCCCGGTAGAGCAAGACGCCGTTGTCGCCGTCGACATAAGTGATCGCCGAGCGGCAGGCGCCGGTCTGGCCGAACGACGGGTCGTAGGCCCAGCAGCCTGTCTCCTCACGCAATCGGCGGGTGTCGATCATCGGCGGGCCGAGCGTCGGTTCGAGGAGCGGCAATTCGGCGCGCTGATTGCCATGGCCGAAATCGATCTGGCGGGCAGTGGCGGGCATCGGACACCTCCGGATTTTGGTACCGACGAATACTTGATGCTGCAGCGCACAATACGTCAATCTTGATTCATGCAATCAAGTTATCTGACCGCGCGCGAAACCGCCGAACGGCTCGGCATCAAGCGCGACACGCTCTACGCCTATGTCAGCCGCGGGCTGTTGCGTTCGGTTGCGGTGCCGGGCAGCCGCGAACGCGGCTACCGCGCCGAGGAGGTCGAGCGGTTGCGTGCCGGGCGCGGCCTGAGCCGGGCGACCCGGAGCGAGCCCCTTGTCCCCGTCATCGACTCGGCGATCTGTCTGATCGAGGACGGAAGGCTCTATTTCCGCGGTCATGACGCGATCCGCCTCGCCGACACCGCGACCCTCGAGGACATCACCGATCTGCTGTGGGCCGCTGCTGGAACCCTAGCCCCCACCCCAACCCTCCCCCGCTTGCGGGGGAGGGAGCTTAGCGAAGGCGCCGCAAAAACCCTCCACCGCAAGCGGGGGAGGGAAGCACGCCGCGACAGCGGCGGGCGGGTGGGGGCTAACTCGTCGCTCGGCATCATCGAGCGGTGCCAAATGCGGCTCGCGGAAATGGCGGCGGCAGATTTTGCGGCACTCGACCTGACCCCAGCCGGCATCGTCCGCACCGGACGCACGATCCTCTATGAGCTCGCCGCCTGCATCGGCGGCAGCGCGTCCACGCCCGTTCCTGTGCATGAGCAGCTCGCCGCGCTGTGGCGTCTCGACGAGAAGGGCGCCGATCTGATCCGCCGCTGCCTCGTGCTGTTGGCCGATCACGAGCTCAACGCCTCGACCTTTGTCGCGCGCTGTGTCGCCTCGACCGGCGCGACACCTTATGCGGTCATCTCAGCCGCGCTATCGGCCTTGTCGGGACGGCGGCATGGCGGCGCCTCGGTCAGCGCCGAAGCGCTCCTCCACGAGATCGCCGAGCGGGGCGACCCGCTCGCGGTCATGGCGGCGCGCCTGGCGCGCAACGAGATGCTGCCCGGGCTCGGCCACCCGCTCTATCCGGATGGTGACCCACGCGCCACCGCGCTACTGAACGCGGCCATAGTGGCGGTTCCGGATGCCCGGCGGTTCATCGAAAACGCTGTCACCGCGGCGCGGCAACTCGTTCCGCAGCCGCCGAATGTCGATTTCGCGCTGGGCAATGTGACGACCGCGCTCGGCCTGCCGCAGGGCAGCGCGCTGGCCCTTTTCGTGGTCGGCCGCACGGTCGGCTGGATCGCGCATGCGATCGAGCAGTATCAAAGCGATGTGTTGATCCGGCCACGCGCGCGTTATACCGGCCCGCGGCCCATCAAGGAGAACCCGGGTTGAGTGAAGCGAGCGCAATATCGGACTGGCGAGACGACATCTTCGCCGCGCTGAAAGCGGCTGGGATCCGCCAGGTCGGCTATGTGCCGGATGCCGGGCATTCGCGGCTGATCGAATTGTGCCAGGCCGATCCCGAGATCCGCGGGATTCCGCTGACCAGCGAAGAAGAAGGGATCGGCCTCGCGGCCGGCGCTTGGCTTGGCGGACAGCGCGCGGCCTTGCTGATGCAGTCGAGCGGCGTCGGCAATTGCGTCAACCTGCTGTCGCTCGCCAAATCCTGCCGCTTTCCTCTGACGATGCTGGTGACGATGCGCGGCGAATGGGGCGAGTTCAACCCGTGGCAGGTGCCGATGGGAACGAAGACGCAGGCCGCGCTCGAATTGATGGATGTGCTGGTCTACCGCGTCGAGCGCGCCGAGGAGGCCGGCGAGACCGTCGCGGCGGCATTCGATATTGCGTTCAACGGTTCGCTCGCGACGGCGGTGCTCTTGTCGCAGCGCCTCATCGGCGCCAAGCGCTGGGTGAAATGATGCGCGCGATCTTCAACGACCCGCGCCTGGATCGCCGCGAGGCGATGCGCGTATTGCTTGAACACCGGGGCGACATGCTGCTCGTGACCGGGCTCGGTTCGACGACTTGGGATGCCGCCGCGATCGGCGATGATGAACGCAATTTCTACCTGTGGGGCGCGATGGGCGCGGCGGCGATGGTGGGGCTCGGCCTCGCTGTCGCGCAGCCCGGGCGACGCGTGCTGGTCGTGACGGGCGATGGCGAGATATTGATGGGGTTGGGCGCACTCGCGACGATCGGCGTGCAGCGCCCGCCGAATCTGGCAATCGCCGTGTTTGACAATGGTCATTATGCCGAGACCGGCATGCAGCGCAGCCATACCGATCACGGTGTCAGCCTGTGCGGCGTCGCGCGCAGCTGCGGCATCGACGGCGTGTACGACATCGCCGAAAAGTCCGCTTTGGAGGACTTCGCGCGCCTGCTGCGAACTCCAGGCGAGCGCACCTTGTTTGCGCGTGTCGCGATCCAAGCCGAGGAACCGCCGCGCGTGCTGCCCTCGCGCGACGGTGTCTTTTTGAAGAACCGCTTTCGCCACGCGCTCGGTGTGAAATGACGGCTATTTCAGCGGCCTCAGCGTGCGCAAGTAGTCGACGATCGCGTTGACGTCGTCCGAGCTCATCCGGTTGTAGGCGTCGAACGGCATCGTGCGCGCCAGCTTGGTGCCGTCGGGGCGATGGCCGAGCAGGATCGCAGCCTTGATATCGGCATCGCTCCATTTCCCAAGCCCCGCATCCGGGTCGGAGGTGATGTTGCGGCTGACAGCGCGGGCTTCCGGATTGCCCAGATCGGGCAAGTCGCGGCCCCCCGCTCCGAGCCGGCTGAGGTCGAGGCGCGGCCCGTCGCGCGGCGTGTGGCACTCCATGCAATGCGCGACCGGCCCGGCGAGATAGGCGCCGTAGGCGATCTTGTCGCGCGGGTTCGGTTCCGCGACATGGCCGATAACCGCCCCATAGGACGGCGGCATCGGCACCTTGTACTGCGAGCGGGCGACCTGATGGCGCACCGCCCTTAGGCTCTTCAGATAGACCGCGATCGCCTCGGCGTCCCGGTCCGACAATTGGCGATAGAATTCGATCGGCATCGGTGGGCCGATCAGCGTGCCGTCGGGACGCTTGCCGTTGCGCAGCGCGTAGACGATCTGCCCGATGCTCCAATCGCCGATCCCGGTGTCCCGATCGGGTGTGATATTGGGGCCGACGACATGTCCGGCCTCGATGTCGAACTCGCGCCCACCGGCCAACTCCATGCCGGGGATCGGCTTGCTGGCGGCGTCATGCGGCGTATGGCAATTGCCGCATGCCGCGAGGGCGTCGACCAGATAGGCGCCGCGCTCGCGGTAGGTCTGCGCCATGCTGCAAAGGGAGCCAGCGCCGAACAGCGCGCCGATGCAAAGGCACGCCACGAGCACAACCGGCGCTATTCGCTTGCGCACGGTCACCTGCGTCTACTCGGTCCCGGGCGGTTTCAGCGTGCGCAGGAAGGCGACGATCGCGTCGAGATCGGCGGCCGTCATTCGCTTGTACCACTCGAACGGCATGGTGCGCGCCAAGCGCGTCCCGTCCTCGCGCACCCCTTGCGTGATCGCGCGCTTGATCTGCGCGTCGGTCCAGTCGCCGATCCCATGCTTCGAGCCGGCGGTAATGTTGCGGCTGATGGTAATCCCGCCGGGATGGTCGAAATCCGGCAATTCGCGCCCGCCGAGATAGGCAAGGCTCATGTCGAACGGTTTGCCGCCGCCCGGCGGGGTGTGACACAGCACGCAATGCCCGGCCGGAGCGGCGAGATACCCGCCATACGCCACCTTGTCGTCGCGCGGCGGCTCCGGGACGTGCAGGATCGGCGCGCCGTAGCTCGGCGGCAGCGGCACCTTGTAATGCGCCTCGCCGACCTTATTGCGCACCGGCTTGACGGTCTTCAGATAGGCGGCGATCGCGGCGGCATCGCCATCGGACAATTGACGGTAGACCGGAACCGGCATCGGCGGCCGGATCAAAGTGCCGTCCGGCCGCTTGCCGTCGCGCAATGCAGTCACGATCTCGGCTTCGCTCCATTGGCCGATGCCGGTCTCATTGTCGGGCGTGATGTTGGTGCCGACGATATGCCCAAGCCCGGGGTCCTCAAATTCGAAGCCGCCGCTGAGTTCCCCGCCCGCGACCGGCTTTCCGGCGGCGGCGCGCGGGGTATGGCAGTTGCCGCAGGCTCCGATCGTCGTCACGAGATAGCGGCCGCGCTCGACCGGCGTCTCGGCGGCCGTCTCGACCGCAGCCGTCGCAAACAACGCCATCGCGAGTGCGATCCGGCTCCAAAAGCGCATGGTTCCCCCTCGGTTAAAGCCGGATGCTTTATCGGGGCGAGAGCAGGGTCAAGCGGCGGCGCATAGGTCCTTTGCCGGCCCGATCCTTGACGCTGCGACCGGCCGCAGACCAAAGTGGGCCAGACCTTCTGCCCTCTCATTCACAGGGAAACCCATCGTGAGCATCGGAAGTCTGCCGCTCTCCCGCTTCACCGTGCTCGATCTGACGCATGCCCGGGCCGGGCCGACGGCGGTGCGCCAACTCGCCGATTGGGGCGCCAAGGTCATCAAGATCGAGCCGCCCAACGACCGCGGCGATGTGACGGGCTCGCGACGCGACGGCTTCGACTTCCAGAATTTGCACCGCAACAAGCGCAGCCTCTCCCTCAATCTCAAGACCGAGGAGGGCAAGGCGATCTTTTTCAAGCTCGCCGAGAAGGCCGATGTCATCGTCGAGAATTTCCGTTCCGAGGTGAAGTTCCGCCTGGGCGTCGATTACGAATCGGTCAAGAAGATCAACAAGCGCATCGTTTATGGCAGCATTTCTGGTTTCGGGCAGAGCGGGCCGTACGCGAAGCGACCCGGGGTCGACCAGATCGCGCAGGGCATGGGCGGGCTCATGTCCATCACCGGTCTGCCTGGCCAGGGACCGGTGCGGGTCGGCATCCCAATCGACGATCTGTGCGCCGGTCTGCTGCTGGCGCAAGCGATGCTGATGGCCTTGATCGAGCGCGAGCAATCGGGTGAAGGGCAATGGGTGCACACCTCCTTGCTCGAGGCGCAGATCTTCATGCTCGACTTCCAGGCGTCACGCTGGCTGATCGCCGGAGAGGTCGCGAAACAGGCCGGCAACGACCATCCGACCGGCATCCCGACAGGCGTCTTCCCGACCAGTGACGGGCACATCAACATCGCCGCCTCGGGCGACCACATGTTCCGCCGCTTCTGTGACGCGGCCGACGCACAGCATCTCCTGAACGATCCCGATTACGCGACCGGCGCGGCGCGCTCAAAGAACCGCAAGGCGCTCAACGAGAAGATTGGCGAGATAACGAAGAAGCGCCCGGCGCAATACTGGATCGAGCTTATGAACGAGGTCGGCGTGCCGTGCGGACCGATCTACACGATCGACAAGGTTTTTGCCGACCCGCAGGTGGAGCACCTCGAAATGGCGCGGCCGGTCAAGCATCCCAAGCTTGGCGCACTCAAGGTCGTCGGGCAGGCGATCAACATGACCCGCACCGCCGAGCCCGCGGAATTGCGCCCGACCCCCGATCTCGGCCAGCATACCGATGAGGTATTGCGCGAACTCGGCTACAGCGAGGCGGCCATCGCCGATCTGCGCGCCCGAGAAGTCGTCTAAGAGGAAACCGAAGCCATGCTCGACCAGCCCATCACGTCGAAGATGCTTGCCGAGAAGGATGGAGCGATCGGCCGCATCATCTTCAACAACCCGGCCCGCCATAACGCCGTCTCGCTCGACATGTGGCAGGCCGTGTCGCAGATCATGGACGATTTCAACGCCGACGACCGCGTCCGCGTCATCGTCCTGACCGGTGCCGGCGGCAAGGCCTTCGTCTCGGGCGCCGACATCTCCGAATTCAAGGAGAAGCGCGCCAGCGAGGAAGCCGCCGCCGAATACGCTAAGATCTCCGAGACAGCGCGCGTCAAATTGCAGGATACGCTGAAGCCGACGATCGCGATGATCCGCGGCTACTGCATCGGCGGCGGTCTCGCGACGGCGATCGCCTGCGACCTCCGGATCGCCGCCGAAGGCTCGCGCTTTGGCGTCCCCGCCGCCAAGCTCGGCCTCGGCTATGCCTATGACGGCATCAAGAAACTGATCGACCTCGTTGGCCCTGCCTATGCACGCGAGATCTTCTACACGGCGCGGCAATTCAGCGCCGAAGAGGCGCTCGCAATGGGGCTGATCAACCGCCTCGTGCCGGATGGCGAGCTCGAAAGCTATGTCCAGAATTACTGCGACACGATCGCCGCGAACGCGCCCCTGACAGTGCGCTCGGCCAAGGTCAGCGTGCGCGAGGCGTTGAAGCCCGAGAGCGAGCGCGACCTCGATTTATGCAAGCGGCTCGTCGCCGAATGCTTCGCCAGCGAGGATTACGCCGAGGGTCGCACCGCCTTCATGGAAAAGCGCCGCCCGGTGTTCAAGGGCCGCTAGCCCCCGGGCGGCCAGGAAGCTCCCCTGATGAAGCTCCCTGGGCACGGCCGCTACGATTACGTACCGATCACCAAACGGCCGATCTATGACTGGCCGGAGGGGAAGCGGCTCGCGGTCTTCTTCTGCAACAATATCGAGCATTTCGCGTTCGGCGCCGGGCTCGGCGCTGATCCATCCGGCAGTGGCGGGCCGCAGAACCAGAGCAATTATGCTTGGCGCGATTACGGCAACCGGGTCGGGCTTTGGTATTACCTCGACCTCCTTGACGAGTTCGGTCTGCCGGGCGCGCACAACGTCAACTCGGCGGTCCTCGAATACTGCCCCGAAATTGTCGAGCGGCTGCGCGGGCGCGGCGACGAATTCATCGGCCATGGCCGCACCAACTCGGAGCGGCAGGACATGCTCTGGGAAGAGGACGAGGCGCGGCTGATCGCCGAGGCGACCGAGATTGTCACACAGCTTACCGGCAAAAAGCCCGACGGCTGGCTCGGACCCGGGCTCGCCGAGAGCCGCGCGACACCGGATCTGCTGAAAGAAGCCGGTTACCGCTACGTCATGGATTGGGGCATGGACGATCAGCCGGTGTGGCTGCGCACCCGCGCCGGGCCGATCCTGTCGGTGCCCTACCCGGTCGAGATCAACGATCTGCCGGCGCTCGTCTTCCGCCGCCACACCGGCCGGCAATTCGCCGAGATGATTGTCGATCAGTTCGATGAAATGCTGGCGCAATCCCGCAAATACCCGCTGGTGTTCTCGGTCGCCTTGCACCCCTTCGTGATCGGCCAGCCGCATAGGTTGCGCGCTTTTCGTGATGCGGTGCGTCACATCATGGGGCATCGCGACGCCATATGGATCACGACCCCGGGGGAGATCGCGCGCTACTGCGAGAGCCTGCCGAAGGGCACCGTCCCGGGCTCGCAGGACTAAGCCTGAGCGGCGGCTTCGCCGCGGCGCTTGTCGCCGGGCCGCAATCGGCAGCGGTGCTCAGCGCGGTGCTCCGGGCCAATTGTTGCGGCGCGCCGCGTCGAGCACGGATTGTGCAATGGCGTGCCCGAGACGCGCCGCCGCGGCTTTGACGTCGCCGCCGGCACCCCCTACTTGGCGCGAATCGAGCGCGAAATTTGAGATCCGCTGAGCCGCGGCACCCGGCCCGGTTCGGTAACCGACCTCTCCATAGGCCGAGACGCTGGGGTTTTCGGAGCCGACACGGCGGCGCTGGCCTTCGTTGATGCTGCGGAAAGCGCCCGTCACGATCAAGGCTCGGCCGTCCGGCTCAGGCGTTGTTCCGTCCGAGAGCACCGCATCGTAGCCGGCCCGGCGCAATTGCTCGACAATCGCATCGCCGACGTTGAAGGCGACCGCGCGGCCGACCGAGGCGGCGCGCTGGCGCGGCGGCACGCCTGGGGTGCCGCGATACAGCGAAAACCCGAAGGTCGGATCGAGTGTGATCGCCGCCTGGTTCAGCGCGAACTCGCGGACGATGATCGCATTGGGCCGTCCCAGCGCGGCGGTTTGCTGCTCGGCGCAGGCCGTCGCACAAAGACAAAGGAGGACGGCTACAGTCGCTCTGAATTGCAGACGCATCGCGTTGCCCCCAACGATCGGCGATGTGAACCCTCGGAAAATAGCCGGAACGGGCAATACCGCAAACCTCGCCGCCAAGGCGGCCCGGCGGTAATCGCGGCGTTGACATTCGGCGGGGGCGCTGCTGTAAGCGCGCCAATGAGGCTGTTCTCCGCGCGCATTCTCTGCCTGACGCTGGTTTTCGCGGTCCTCCCGCTGCTCGGGGCTCGGGCCGAGGAGAAATGGCTGCATGTCTACAACTGGTCGGATTACATCGCGCCCGACACGATTGCCGATTTCACCAAGGAGACCGGGATCGAGGTTACCTACGACGTCTATGACGGCAACGAGGTGCTCGAAGCCAAATTGCTCGCCGGGCACTCCGGGTACGACATCGTCGTGCCTTCGGCGAGTCCCTATATGGCGCGGCAGATCGCGGCGGGCGCATACCACGAGCTCGACAAAGCCAAGCTGCCGAATCTCAACAACCTTGATCCGCAGATCCTCGCCCTGGCGGCAACAGCCGATCCCGGCAATGCGCATGGCGTGCCGTATCTCTGGAGCGTGACCGGCATCGGCTACAACACCGCGCTGCTCGACCGCGCGCTGGGCGACGCGGCGCCGCGCGACAGCCTCGCACTGCTGTTCGACCCGGCGTACGCGCAAAAGCTCGCGGCCTGCGGCATCGCGCTGCTCGACACGCCGCAGGAGATCGTGCCGGCGGCGCTCGCCTATCTCGGCCGCGACCCGAAGAGCCATGCCGAGGCCGACCTCGCCGAGGCGATCGCGCTGATCGACAAGGTGCGGCCCTACGTCCGCAAGTTCCATTCGTCGCAATACATCAACGATCTGGCAACCGGCGATATCTGCATCGCACTGGGCTATTCCGGCGATGTCATCCAGGCGCGAAACCGGGCGCGCGAAGCGGAGAGCCCGGTGGAGATCGCGTTCCGCGTGCCGCGCGAGGGCGCGCAGATGTCGATCGACATGCTCGGCATCCCGGTGGATGCGCCGCATCCGGACAACGCGCATGTCTTCATTAACTACATCCTCCGGCCGGATGTTATCGCTGCGATTACAAACGCCGTCTCGTATCCGAACCCGAACCTTGCAGCGACGCCATTGGTCGATCCGGAAATTCGCGACGACCCCGGCATCTACCCGCCGGAATCGCTGAAACGGCTCCTCTATATCGACCTGCCGGCGCCGCGCGCTTATGAGCGCGCCCGCACCCGTGCCTGGACGCGCATGAAATCAGGCTGCTGAACGGGATGGCGCTTCTCCAAATCATTGGGGCGAGCAAGCGGTTCGGCGCAGTCACCGCGGTCGATCGCGTGTCATTATCGATCGAGCGCGGCGAATTCTTCGCGCTGCTCGGGCCATCGGGCTGCGGTAAGACGACACTGCTGCGGCTGATCGCCGGTTTTGAGACGCCGAATGAAGGCCGCATCGTCATCGACGGCGCCGACGTCACCGCGGTGCCTCCCTATGCGCGGCCGGTGAACATGATGTTCCAGTCCTACGCGCTGTTCCCG
>JBKOVT010000228.1:0-10050 GCA_046724035.1 Pseudomonadota bacterium
TCGGGGAAATAGTAGCGCGCCGAGATCGGCGGACCACACACGGCCACGGTGAACTCGCGCTCCTCGAAATCGGCGCCGTATTCGTGCCGCAGGTAATCTTCGAGTCCACGCACCGCCTCGGCATAGGAATTGGCCCAGTAATCGAGCTTGAACTTGCGCTGCGCGCCGTCGACGCCGCCGACAAACCCGTTGTAATAGACATACTGGTCCGGGTGCAGCATCACCATCGTCGCGACATGCGCGATCCCGTAGAGCCCGAGGGCGCCGTAGATCGGCGCGCGGTAAGGCAGAGCGGAGAGGCGGGCGAGAGCCCGGTCTGCAACAACCGCCGCGGCCACCGCGATCGGCGGCAGTACGAAGATGAAATGGCGCATCCCGTCGAACAGCACCGCCTTGATCGCGATCGCGTAGGCAACCGGGAACACGATCGCAAGGCCGAGCAGGAAGTGGCCGAGCACGACCTCGCGCCGGCCCCAATTGTCTCGCCGAGCCAGCGCGACTACTGCCGAAACCGCGCCCGCTGCCAGCAGCACCAAGACCAGTTCCGGCAGCGCGAGCAGGATGTAGGTCGGTAGATAGGTCCAGGGCAGGTCGCTCGCCGGCACGAAACGCCCGTCGAACAGCGTCTTGAACGGAAAGGTCTCGTGCGAGAAGAAGGCAAGCGCCCGCAACGGATGCCCCAGCGGATCCTGCTGCGCCCACGGCCAGAACATGAGCATGACGGCGAACGCAACGGCCGCGACCGGCAGCAGCACGCGCCACAGGCTCGTCAGCCCGGTCGTGATGAAGACGCTGAGCCGGCGCGCGGCGATGCCTTGCCACGTCGCCGATAGGCCGAGCAGCAGGCCGAGATAGCACAGGAACAGTAATCCACCGACGCGAACCCCAAGCGCCAGACCGATCGCCAGCCCCATCTTGAGCAGCAGCCGCCAGGGCGGATAGGGCAGGCTCGGCATGATGCGGACCATGTAATAGGCCGCCCATACGCCGCCGACGGCAAACGGGATGTCCTTGGGGTTGTTGAACATCTGGCCGTAATAGTTCGGCGTCAGCAACAGGAAGAGGAGCGCGAGAAAACCGGCGCGCGGTCCGCCCAATGCCCGGCCGAGCTTCCAGCAGCCGGCGAGACCCACGAGCCCCACCAATCCGTTCAGTAAATGGCGGGTCTCATAGATGCCGAGCGGCGAAAATTTGTTGAAGGCCGCCGCGATCATGTCGAAGGCGGCGCCGTAATTGTAGAGGTTAAGCCAATTGAGCGCGCGCTGGTCGCTGAACAGGGACAGGTAGTAGTCGAGCGCGAAATAGCCGTACCAATTGTGGACGTCTTCGTCCCAGGTGACGCCGTAATCAGTAAAGGTCAGGACGACAACCAGTCCGGCGGCGATCAGTAGCGCGAGCGACAGCGCGTTCCATCGCCGCTCCGCGCCCAGCACTGTCCTCACGAAAGCCATGGGTTTGCTGTGCTCGTCGCGCAACGCGGGGATGATTGCCTGATCGGGTCGATTGGTCGTTTGCGCCGTGGGCGGCCTAGTGTCAAGGCGAATTGCCTGAAAAACCGGCGGTTGCTCAGTTCATAGCCCCGCTTCCGCCAAAAGTCGGGCAAGAACCCGCTCGCCGGCAAAGCAGTCGCCGGCGAGTTCGCGGGCAGCGCGGCTGTGGCCGCCATAGTCGGCGGCAACTGCATCGATAGCCGCCAGCGCCTCGTCCTTGCTGGCATAGTCAAACAGACCACGCCCGGCCGGGCAGTAGCTGCTGAACCCCGTTCGCATCGTCACGACCGGCCGGCCCGCGGCGAGATAGCAGACGGCCCGGTCGCTGAACCAGCCGCTGTTCGGCCGGACATAGATGTCCTTGGCGACTGTGAACTCGCCGCGCGAGCCCGAGATGAAATCGCGGTAGGCGTGCATCCCGGCCGACACCGGGCGCGGATCGACGAGACCCCAGCCGCCCGCCTCGACGGTCTCGCGGACGGCTTCGTCCGGCGGCAGCATCGCCATGCGGAAGCAGGTTTCCGGCCGATGCCGCGGCAGGTCGAGGTATTCGAGAAAATTCGTGTGTTTCGACCAGAGATAGCTCTCGCCCTCAAAATCGATGTTCTTGCCCTTGTTTTCCCAGGTCGCGATCGTCGTGAAGCAGGGCGGGGCAGCGGCATCTCTTGGCGGCTCGGGCCAGAGGTCGAGATCGACGGGCGGGCGGGTTGCTCGCCAGGGCACCCCCGAAAGTGGGATTGAACACGCGGACGTGCCGAGATTGGCGCCGTAGGTAAAAAAATGCGTGTGGGCGTCGAGGTAGGCGCGCGCCGCCGGGTCGGCCTTGGCGTATTTGATTTGCTCATACACCGGGTCGGTGTCGACCATGATGCGCACGGGACAGCGCAGGTGCTCCTCGCGCAGCTGCGTCGCGCCGCACAAATTGATCAGCGCATCGGCGTCGGCATAGAGCGTCCGCACTGCTTCGCGGGAGAGGCCGTGATAGACGTCGTTGATCGCATCCCAATAGGCCCAGCGCTCGCCAAGGCCGTGCCGCTCCAGCGCGGCGCGCAGGAAGCCCAGATTGTAGGCGCAATCCATAACGACGCTGCTGATCCGGGGATCGTAGGGGTTGGCGCCGTGGTCCTCGACGTACCAGGTCTCGAAGCCGAGCTTTTGCAGCGGCGTCAGATAATGCACAGCCTGCCAAGCGATCCCGGCGAGCGGCATCTGGCCGACGAAGTGCAGGAGAACGACCTTGCCGCGTTTCTTCACGAGATCCGGCTCCTCAGGGGGCCCGGCGATAACGGCTCATCTCGGGCAAAATTTCCATCGGCGACGGCCCTGCGGCTCGCTCCTGCGACGGCGAGGGCCCAGACTTGCCCCCGCGGCAAGCCGCATGGTAGGAGGGCCGCGCCGCCGAACCGCGAGCGTGGCCGATCGGCTGGGGGTGCGGCGAACAGTCATCCCTGTACCAGTGCTACGCGGCGTGTTTTTGCCCGCGCGACCGCCTCGGCGCTACGATATGATTGGCATTGCGCGAGGCCGAGCAAGCCAAGGAAGAGACGCGAGACCATGACCTACGTCGTCACTGAAGCCTGCATCCGTTGCAAATACATGGATTGCGTCGAAGTGTGCCCGGTGGACTGTTTCTACGAGGGCGAGAACATGCTGGTCATCCACCCCGACGAATGCATCGATTGCGGGGTCTGCGAACCGGAATGCCCGGCCGAGGCCATTATCCCGGACAGCGAGCCGGTCGCCGAAAAATGGCTCGAGCTCAACCGGCAATACTCGGCGAACTGGCCCAATATCACGCGCAAGAAGCCCTACCCTGAAGATGCCGACGAATGGAAGGGCGTCGACGGCAAGTTCGACAAGTTTTTCAGCCCTAATCCAGGAGGCCGCTGAGCCTCTCCCGGGAGGACGGCCGAGCCTCACCAGGGAGTTCCTGGGCGGCTTGGCGCGGCCTGCCCGGGTGCTGCCGAACCCGCCTCTGCGAACCGGGCATGGCTGATCTGCTGGCCTACCAGCCGAGAATATGATACAAATTTGACCGGCGCTTACCGAACGCCTCCCCCTCGTCCCGCGGCCTTTCTTTGAGGTGTTGGACGGTTGCCCCCTGTGTCGGCGACCCCTGGGAGGTTTCGACAGCCGCCATTCGGGTCAGTTGCGTGAGAGACGGAATAACATGACGGTCGAGAAGGTACCTTTCGGCAAGGGCGATCTCGTGGTTTACCCCACTCACGGGGTGGGGAAAATTACCACGATCGAGATCCAGGAGATCGCCGGGCACACCTTGAGCGTCATCGTTGTCGTGTTCGACAAGGACCGCATGACGCTGCGCGTGCCGCTCGCCAAGGCCAAGGTTTCCGGGCTTCGCAAGCTGTCGAGCCGGAAGGAGATGGACGCGGCGCTTGCCAAATTGCGCGGCCGGTCCCGGGCAAAGCGCACGATGTGGAGCCGGCGGGCGCAGGAATACCAGGCCAAGATCGCCTCAGGCGACCCTGCCTCGATCGCCGAGGTCGTTCGTGATCTGTTCCGGAACGTCGGACAGCCAGAGCAATCCTATAGCGAGCGGCAAATCTATCAAGCCGCGCTCGATCGGCTGGTTCGCGAATTCGCGGCGGTCGAACGGATCGACGAACCGACGGCCGTTCGTCGGGTCGAGCAGCTGCTCTCGGCGGCCTGAGCAGCCCTTTAGGGTGCGCCAGCGGCAAATGGCCGCGTGGAGCATGGGGTGAAGGGCGGCGCCGCGGAAAGCAAGCTCGCCCGCTTGCGTGGTGCGCGCCGGATCTGGGCTGTCGGATCGGTCCATGGCGAGGCCGAGCGCCTCTCCCGCCTGCATGATCAAATCGCGGCGCGGTTCGCCGATGGCGACCGTCTCATCTATCTCGGGAATTACCTGGGCCATGGCAGCGCCGTCGTTCCGACTATCGACGAGTTGATCGATTTCCGCAGCCGCATCATGGCGCGGCCGCGCGGCTTTGCCTGCGATGTCATCTTCCTGCGCGGGGCGCAGGAAGAGATGTGGCAGAAGCTCCTCCAACTGCAATTTGCCCATAACCCTGGCGAGGTCTTGGGCTGGATGGCGCGGAACGGCGTCGAGCCGACCGTCGCGGGCTACGGCGCGGAGATGCGGCAGGGGTTTGCTGCGAGCCGCGACGGGCCGCGCACGATGACGCGCTGGACGAGCGGCATGCGCGAGGCGATGAATGCGCGGCCGGGGCACACCCCGCTGTTTTCGATACTCCGCCACGCCGCGGTGGCTATAGAAGGGCCGCTGCTCTTCGTCAGCGCCGGGATCAACCCCGGCCGGCCCGTTGCCGAACAAGGCGACGCCTTCTGGTGGGGGCCCACAGACATTCTGGACCTCACGGCGCCGTTCGACGGGTTTCGCCGGGTCATTCGCGGTTTTGACCGCGATCGCCGCGGCCTCGTGCAGCGCGACTACGCAGTCTCGCTCGACGGGGGCGCCGGGCGCGGTGGCAAGCTTCTGGCGGCCGCTTTCGCCCCCAACGGCGAGGTCCTTGAAGTCCTCGAAGCCTGAGGCTCAGATCGCGGTGTAGCCGCCATCGACTAGGAGATCGCTGCCGGTGACAAAGCTCGCCGCATCGCTCGCCAGATAGACGGCGGCGGGAGCGATCTCCGAGGGCCGGCCGAGGCGGCCGAGCACGTGCTTAGGGCCGATCTCCCGGTTCGCCGCGGCAAAGGAGCCGTAGCGGTTCAGCGTCCGCTGCGTCTCGACCGCGCCGGGCGACAGCGTATTGACCCGGATGTTCTGCGGCGCATGGTCGATCGCCATGACCTTGGCGAGCTGAATGAGGGCGCCCTTCGTCGCGCAATAGGCCGCCCGACCGGCGCTGCCGACCCGGCCGAGTTGAGACGCGATGAAAATGATGGAGCCGCCGTCGGCGGCGATCATGTGCGGCAGCGCGGCGCGGCTCAGCAGAAACGCGCCGGTCAGGTTGATATCGAGCACCCGCTGCCAATCGGCGAGCGTCGTCTCGATGACGGTGCCGCTCGGATCGTGCGGCGCCGCGCCGTGCACGAGGATATCGAGACGGCCGAATGCGTCATGGGCGGCATTGGCAACATCGCGCGTCGCAGCCTCGCTCGCGACGTCGCAGGCCTGCGACAGTGCTCGGCCGCCGGCCGCGGTGACAAGCCGGGCGGTTTCAGCCGCAGCCTCGGGATCGACGTCACAGCACGCCACCGCCGCGCCTGCCTCTGCAAAGGCCACTGCGATCGCCCGGCAGATGCCGCCGCCGGCGCCGCTGATCAGGGCCGCTTTTCCCGCCAGCTGCATGCGCGCTCCTCGCTCACAGCATCACAGTGCCGCCATCGACCGCGATCGTCTGGCCGGTCACAAACGCGCTCTCATCCGAGATCAGCCATTGCACCGTACCGGCGAGATCGGATGGCATCAGGTTGCGCTGAATCGTCTGGCTGGTCTTGATCGTATCCAACGCGCGATCGAGCTTGGCGCCGAAAAACTCGCGGGTCCCTTCGGTGATGACGGCGCTCGGCGCCAGCGCATTGACGCGGATGCGGTCGCGACCGAGTTCGCGCGCGAGACCGCGTGTCAACCCGATCACCGCCGCCTTCGATGTTGTGTAGTGCAGCCCATACGGCATGCCGTAGGTCGCGGCGAGCGAGGCGATGTTGATGATGCTGCCCCCATCCGCTTTGCGCATCGCCGGCACCGCCGCCTTGCAGCAATTCCAGATGCCTTTGACGTTGACCGCCATCGCGGCGTCCCACTCCGCCTCGTCGATCGCGTCGAAGCGGCCGCCATGAAGTGCGCCATAGAGCGCGGCATTATTGATCAGCGCGTCGAGCCGGCCGAAGGCGCGCAGCCCGACCTCGACCATGGCCTGAGCCGAAGCTGCGTCGGTGACGTCCAGCTTGACCCCAACGCCCTCGGGCCCGGCCCCGCGCACCAGATCGAGGGTCTCGGCGCAATCGTTGATGTCGCCGGCGACAATGCGTGCGCCGCTGGCAGCCAAGCTTGCGGCGAATTCCTGGCCGAGCCCGCGCGCCGCGCCGGTGATCGCGACGACCTTGTCCTGCACATCCAGCATCGGTCACCCCTCGCAGAAAAGCACAAGCCGCCGCGAGGGGCGGCGGCTTGGCCGAGACGTCGAAAGGCGGGTCAGAGCACCTGGTCGGTTTGCGGATCGATCAGATGCATGTGGTTGAGATCGGCAACCAGCGGCATCGTCTCGCCGGGCTTGCCGGCAACCGCCGGATCAACCCGGCCGCACACCTCCGTGCCCTGAACGAGGAAATAGACCATTGTTTCCATGCCCATGGGCTCGACCACATCGAGCTGCGCGTCGAACGCGGCCCGGCCTGGCGGCAAATCACCCCGCTTCTCGATGATGTCCTCGGGGCGGAGCCCGAAGGTCAGCTCGCGTCCGACATAGGGCCGGTAACGCGCGATGCGGTCCGGCGGCACCGGGAAGCTCAGCTTGTCGGACAGCTTGACCGAAAGACCGGCGCTGCCATTGGTTCCCTCGACCAGCCGGCACGGCAGGAAATTCATCGCCGGCGAGCCAATAAAGCCGGCGACGAACCGAGTCGTCGGACGGTGGTACACTTCGTTCGGCGAGCCGATCTGCTCGATCTTGCCGCCATTCATCACGACGACCCGGTCGGCGAGGGTCATCGCCTCGACCTGGTCGTGCGTCACATAGACGGTCGTCGTCGTGACCTTCTGATGGACCTTCTTGATTTCCATCCGCATTTGGACGCGCAATTTGGCGTCGAGGTTCGACAGCGGCTCGTCGAACAGAAAGACCTTTGGGTTGCGGACGATCGCGCGGCCCATCGCGACGCGCTGACGCTGACCGCCGGACAGCTGCTTCGGCCGACGATCCAGCAGGTTCGTGATGTCAAGAATGCGCGCGGCGTTCTCGACCCGCTCCTTGATCTCCGCCTTCGGGAATTTCTTGAGCCGCAGACCGAACGACATGTTCTCGTACACGGTCATATGCGGATAGAGCGCGTAATTCTGGAACACCATCGCGATGTCCCGATCCTTCGGCGGCACGTCGTTGACCAGCTGGTCGCCGATGTAGATCTCGCCGGAGGTGGCCTCCTCGAGACCGGCGATCATCCGCAAGGTCGTGGTCTTGCCGCAGCCCGAGGGCCCGACGAGCACGACAAACTCCCGGTCGGTGATGTCGAGATCGATGCCGGCGACCGCGGGGGTGCGGTCGAAGGTTTTGACAATGTTGCGAAGGGCGACTTCGGCCATAAGTTACTCCATTAGCCCTTGGTCGCGCCGGCGGTCAGGCCGGCGATGTAGTAGTCCATCAGAAACGCGTAGATGATCAATGGCGGGGCGGCGCCGAGCAGCGCACCCGTCATGATCTGGCCCCAGTTGTACACGTCGCCCTTGATCAGGGTCGTCACGATGCCGACCGGCAGCACAAGCTGGTCGGCCGAGGTCGTGAAGGCGAGGGGGTAGAGGAAATTCGCCCACGACACCGTGAACGTAAAGATCGTCGCCGCGATGATGCCCGGCAGCGCCACCGGGATGAAGATCTTGGTCAGGATCTGCAGGTATCCCGCGCCGTCGATCAGCGCCGCCTCGTCCAGCTCCTTCGGAATGCTGGAGAAATAGCCGATCATGATCCACGTCGCGAACGGCACGGTTAGCGTCGGGTAGAGGAAGATCAGCACCCACCAATGATTGATCAGCTCGATGCCGGTCAGGTCATGGATAAAAGCGAAGATCTTGAACAGCGGGATGAAGAGCAGCGATTCCGGGATCAGATAGGTTAGGAACACGCCGGTCGCCAAAGTCCCCGATCCCCAGAACTTCATGCGCGCCAGCGAGAAGGCGGCGAGAATGCTGACGACCATCGTGACCGCGACGACGATCACCGCCACCAGAGCCGAGTTCTTGAAGAAGGTCAGGAATTGGGCCTGGCTCAACAGGTCGATGTAGTTCTGCAGGGTCGGGTGGTAGACCCACCACGGATTGGTTACCGCCCCGATCTCCGCGCTCGTCTTGAGCGAGGTGATCAGCATGTAGACCGGCGGCATCAGGAAGAAAATGACAAACAGGACCAGGAAGAAATAGGACCAATAGAGCGTCCGCTTCCGGCCGCGCGAAATGCTGCCGTAGCGAACCGCGCCGCGCTCGGGGGCGCCGATCTGTGCGGTTGCGGTGGTCATTTTTTAAGCCTCGTTGCCGCGCTTGCGGATGTTGCGGAGGATCAGCGCCGCCGCCACCGCCAAGATCGGGAACATGAACAGAGACACCGACGCGCCGAGCGGGATGTCGTTGCCCCAAATGCCCAAGGTGAAGGCCCAGGTCGCGAAGACATGCGTCTGATCGACCGGGCCGCCATTCGTCAACACTTTGACGATGTCGAAATTGGCGAAGGTCACGATCAGCGAGAACAGCGCGGTGATCTGGATGATGTTGCGCATCATCGGCAGGTTTACGTACCAGATCTTTTGGAACCAGTTGGCGCCATCGATCGCTGCGGCCTCGTGCAATTGCTCCGGCACCGATTTGAGGGCCGCGAGATACATGATCATGAAAAAGGGCGAGCCGACCCAGACATTGACCAGGATCACGCCGAACCGCGCCCAATAGGGGTTGCCGAGCCAGGGGACCCCGGACAGGCCGAGATGGGTCAGGATCCAATTGAACGCGCTGTAGGAGGGGTCGAACAGCCACAGCCAGGCGAGGGTGCTCATAGCCGGCGGTATTACCCACGGGATCAGCAGCATGCCGCGCCATTTGCGCTGGCCCTTCAGCGGGATGTTGTGGACGAAATGGGCGACGATGAAGCCGATCAGCGCCTTGAAAATCACGGCGGTCACCGCGAACAGGACCGACTGCTCGACGACCATCCAGAACGTGTTGCGCCGGAACAGGAACTCGAAATTCCCGAAGCCGACGAATTTGGTCATCGACTTGTTCAGCGTCGCCAGATGCATCGAGTAGAAGGCGGGATAGATCACCAGGCAGGCAACGATCGTGATCAGCGGCAGCGCAAACAGGAAAGCGACCAGCGACTTGCGCTGGACCAGCACGCGGGCTCGCGGGCGCCTTCTTGACACCGGGATCTGCAGGTCGCGCGCTACGGCATCGGCCATGCACAGGGTCTCCTCATCCAGGCGCCAGCGGCTCTTTCCGGCCAGCGGCGCGGGTGATCGACTTACTCCGAATTAGGAGCATTCCACACATTGTAGCGCAGCCAAGGGCAAATCCCTCACCGATTCCGCGGCCGGCGGGTGCCGGCTCACGGTCGGTACGAGGCTGCGCGCCAACCTATCCAAACCACGGCTTATCTTGCCGCTTGTAACCAGATAAAGAGCCACCCCGCTCCTGGCAAGATTATCTCTCGGTTAATTTCAACTCGATCCGGCGGTTGCGGCGATACGCCTCCTCGCTGTCGCCGGGATCGAGCGGCTGGTTGTCGGCAAAGCCGGCGGCGGCCAGCCGCGCTGCGGGGATGCCCTGCGCCACGGCATAGCGCACGACCGAGATGGCGCGAGCCGCCGACAGCTCCCAATTCGAGGCGAATTGGGCATTGCTGATCGGTCGCCGGTCGGT
>JBKOVT010000198.1:0-4943 GCA_046724035.1 Pseudomonadota bacterium
GGTCGGAGTCGGAAGGCGCAGCTGCACGCCGGCCGCGCCGAGCGCCGCCGTAAAACGGCTTGGCCCGAGCCGCTCCAGCACCGCAACCGCCGGCACATTCAGCGAATACTGCAACGCCTCGGCGGCACTGACCGCGCCCAGAAAGCGGCCGTCAAAATCGGTCGGCGCGTAATCGCCGAAATGGCGCGGCCGGTCCTCCAGCACGGTTTCCGGATGGATGATCAGCCGGTCGAACGCCATCGCATAGATGAAGGGCTTCAGCGCCGACCCCGGCGAGCGCACCGCGCGCGCCATATCGAGCGTGCCGTGCCGCTCGGCGGAGTCGAATACGGCATTGCCCCCATAGGCGATGACCCGCCGTTCGCGATTGTCGACGACAAGCGCGGCGAGCGTCGCTTGTGGGTCGAGGCTGGCGGCCTCGCGGCGCAGCAGCGCTTCGACCTGCCGCTGCAACAGCGGATCGATTGTCGTCCATTGCTCCGCCGCGTCCGGCGTGTCATTGCGGAGCGCGCGCGCGAGATGGACCGCGTGAAAGGGCAGGGCGAGCCGGTGTTGCGGCACTGGCTCGGCGCGCGCTTCAAGCAGCACCTGCTCGGCGATGACGCCCTTCTCGCGCACCCGGGCGAGCACCGCGTCGCGCGCTTGCCGCGCCGCGTCGGGATGGCGGTCGGGGCGCAGCCGTTCCGGCGCGCGCGGCAGCGAGACCAGCAATGCCGCCTCGCCGGGCGACAGAGGCCGCGGCTCCTTGCCCAGATACGCGAGGCTCGCCGCCCGCACGCCTTCGAGGTTGCCGCCGAACGGCGCCAGCGTGAGATAAAGGCTGAGAATGGCGTCCTTGCCGAGATGGCGTTCCAGTGACAGTGCCTCCGCGGCCTCGACGGCTTTGGGGGCGAGCGAACGCGGCCGCCGTTCAAGCAGGCGCACAACCTGCATGCTCAGCGTCGATGCGCCGGAAATGACATGGCCGTGGCTCGCGAGCTGCGCGAAGGCGCGCAACACCGCGAGCGCATCGACCCCGGGATGCGTCGCAAAGCGCTGATCCTCGGTCGCGAGCAGCATCTTGCGATAAAGCGGATCGACGCTGTCGGTCGTGGCCGGCAGGCGCCATTTGCCGTCGGCGCTCAAAAACCCGCGCAGGATCGAGCCGTCGCGCGCCAGCACGAGTCCCGAAAGATCGCGGCTGCGTTCCAGCGCCGGCCCCGGCAGCACGAGATACGTCAAAGCGCTCAACAGCGCGAACACCAGAGGAGGCCAGAGCCAGACAGCTTTGCGCCTGAGCTTGCGGCCCCGATCTCCCTCCCTCTCCGCCCTGGGGGGCAGAGAGGGGTTTTCGCGGCGAAGGATTGTCACCGCGGCTGAACGGAGAGTTTGCCCATCGCGGTGCGGCCGGTCGTCTCCGGCTCGTACATGTCCTCGACGACAAGCGCGGGATAGGTGAACTCGCCAGGGGTTACGGCGCGCACGACATAGGCCAAGGTGAACTCGCCGTTGCCGTCACTTAGATCGAGCGCCGCGACATAGCGGTCGTCGCGCTGTTCGGTATAGGTCGTCGAGGTCAGGTTCTTCAGCCAATCGTAATTCGCCGACGATTGGCCGCCGAGACTGGCATTCTCGATCTCGAAGCCCGCCGGTAAGAGATCGACGACGAGCGTCTGCGCGCCCCCCGTCGCGCCGGTGCGTTTGCCCTTGATGACGACGACGAACAAATCCGTCTGCCGCGCCTTTTTCAGATCGGCCGGCGAGCCGTCCGGCCGGTAGATCGTGCGGCTGACCATGTAACCTTTGCTCTCGGCCGGCAGGTCGCTCTTCGGCACGCCGGTGATCGACACGGTCCGCCAGGCGGGGCCGGTGCCGCGATTGGCGATCATCGCGGCCGGTGCCCCGCTGCCGAGCGCGCGTCGCAGATAGAGCGGCTCGTTGCGCGTCTGCGGTGCGGCATTGCCCTCGGCGACGGTCATCGTGCCGCCGGTCGCGCGCGCCGCCGCCTCGGCCGCCATCAAGAGCCAGGCCTGCTCCTGAGTGCTGGTGCGGTTCGCGCGCGCGAACAACTCCGCTATGCGGTCGGTGATGGCGGTCAGCCGTGGCGCCGCGTCGCGGGCACTCGCTGCGAAGGCGAGGACAGCGGCGCTGTCACGCAGATCGCTGCCGTAATCGATGTAGCGGAGCCCGATCGGCCGTTTTGGCGGCGGCCCGAACGCGGCATCGTAGGCCGTGGCGGCGCGCGCCGTGTCGCCGTATTGCGCGAGCGCTGCCGCGAGCTGCGCCTTCGCCAATTGCGTCGGCAATTCGGCCATCTGCGTATCGTTGAAATAGCGCAAGGTCGCCAGATCGCCCGCGCCGGCATGCGCCAACACGTAATGCGCATAGGCGAGCGCCGGCAGATCCTTTTTTTCGTTATGCTCCTGCCGCACATAATCGCGCAGCCAGGCGAGCGCGCCCTTCAGCGCGTAATCCGGCACGTTCTTGCCGTGCTCTTTCGCGCGCAGCAGAAAATCGGTGGCGTAGGCGTCGAGCCACGGCACCGTCTCCTCTGTCTCGCTCCACACGCCGAAGCTGCCGTCCGAGCGCTGCAATTCGACGACATGGCCAATCGCGCGATCGACCGCTTCGCCCGGGTTGAAGCCGGGATCGGTGTGCCACAGCCCGGCGACGGCCTCTACATACAGCAAGGGGAGGGCGCGGCTCGTCGTCTGTTCGAGGCAGCCATAGGCGTAGCGGTCGAGCGCCCGCAACAAGCCGGGCACATCCCAATCCGGGCGTGGGCTCACCGAGAGCAGCGCTTCGGCGGTGCCGCGCAGGAACTCGTCGGCGCCGCCATCGTCGAGCGTGACGCTCTGCCCGGGTTCGAGCTTCCCGACAAAGCGGCGCAGCTGATACGCCTGTCCCGGCCGCACGCCGATCGTAAAGTCGCGCGCGATTTTCAGATCGCCGGGGCCAGCGAGCTCCAGATGCAACGCAACATTGCCGATCGTCGCCGCCGACACGGGGAAGCTGCCGCTGAATCCCTCTCGGGCTTTGAGCGGGATGGTGCGTTCGGCGGGCGCCGCGAAATTGCCGGCGCCGCTCGCCGCCAATTTCAGCCGGTAGTCGCCGGCGCCGCCTTCGAGATTGTTGATGACAACACCGATCTGGCCGGTATCGCCCGGTGCCAGAAAGCGCGGCAGTGACACCATCGTCACGACCGGGTCGCGCACAATCATCGCGCCGCTTGTGGAGCCGAGCTTCTTAGCCGAATAGGCAACCGCCATCAGCCGTAGCTGGCCCTGAAAATCGGGCACGTCGAACGCGATCTTCGCGGCGCCGTCGCGGTCGAGCTTGACGATTCCCGAGAACAGCGCGACGACGCGGTTGCTCTTATCCGGCAAGCCGGCGACCGAACGCCGCGCAAAGCTATCGCCGCCGCTGCGCAACACCCCGACGCCATTCGCATTCGTGTCGATGAGCCGACCGTAGAGATCGCGCAATTCGACGCCGAGCCGGCGCTTGCCGAAATAGTATTTCTCCGGCATCGGGCTGTCGAACTCGGTCAGCTTTAAGACGGCCTCATCGACCGCGGCGAGCGTCACATACGCGTCTTCACCCGCGGCCAGCCCGGCGATCTTGACCTTGATCTCGGCCGGGCCGCGCGGCCGCACGACATCGGGCGCGCTGAGCGCCACCGACAGAGTGCGCGGGCTTGCATCCACGCCGAGCCAGGCGACCCCGACTGCGCGTCCCGGCCCGCGCGGCGCGGCAGGGCCAGGATCGGGCGCCGCGGCGGCTTGCGGCCGATACGCGCTGACCAGCGCATAGACGCCGGTGCCCCAGGCGGCATCGACCGGCAATTCGATCGTCGTGCCGCCTGCCGGCAGGCTGAACGCGCGCAACGCCAGCACATGGTCCGATGCGACCGCCAGTTCGGCCTCGCCGGCAAACGGCGCTTTCACAAACAATTTCGCCGTGTCGCCCGGCTGATAGCTCGGCTTGTCGAGTGTTGCTTCGAGCTTGTCCGGCACATCCGGCAATGCCGCCTCGACCCACCAGCCGACATGAAAGCGCAGGCTCGATTGTGCGCCGCTCGCCGGATCGGTGACCTCCCAGCGATAGCGCCCGGCCGGCAGAGTGCGCGACAGCGCCGCCATGCCGTCGGCACCGATATCGAGCGAGCCCGTCTCCACCGGCTGGTCGCGCCGCTGCACGCGGTGCCGCCAGCTGCCATTGACGGAGTACCAGCTGTATTGCCAGTTCTCGCGCAGCAATTCCCAGCGCAGCCCTTTGCTCGCGATGCGCTTCGCCTCGGCATCGAGCGCGATGATCTCGACATTCGCGGGTTGCCCTTCGGGAATGGCGTCGTCGCCGGCCGGCGAGCGCAGCCCGATCGCGAGCGGCCGCTGCCGGATCGGCCGGGTGAGGCTCCCGATAACCGCGCGGCCGCTCGGCTCGAAGACGCTGACCTGCACGGTCGCCGCCAACGGCTTTGTGACATCGGGCAGGTCGGTCAGGTTCAGCGCAACCGTCGTTTTGCCCTCCGCGTCGGTTGCCGGCGGTTCGAGATCCTTGCGGGTGCTGGTGAACTCATCGCCGACGAGGCCGAAATGAAAGCCGGGTTCGTTCGGGAACGGCGCATCGTCAAACGCGATCGTCGCCTGCGCCTCGACGCTGAGCCCGGCGCCGGGCGCGCCATAGTAATAGCGGGCGCCAATCGTGATCGGGAACGGCTCGCCCGGCTTGACGGGGCGGTCGGCCGCCGACAGCTCCACCTTCAATTGCGGCGGCACGAAATCCTCGACCCGGAATTCGATGCTGCCGATCGCCGGCGCTTTCGGATCGAGCTTCAATTCGGCATGCCAGGTGCCGATCCGCGCGTCTCGCGCCAGCGCATAGGTAATGTCGTGCGCGCCGAGCGTGTCGCTCGTCAGCTGCCGCTTCTCGACCTCGACCCCATCGGGCCGCACCAGTCTGAG
>JBKOVT010000214.1:0-16660 GCA_046724035.1 Pseudomonadota bacterium
TCGGCTCCAATCGCGCGCCGCGGCCCAGCCGTCGTCGATGACGAGGGCCATGGGCCCGGTACCGGCGAGACGGGTCTGCGGGTTGAGCAAGGGGTGCGCCAGCGCGAGGATGACCAGCGCGGCCAGCACAGTACGCAACAGGATCAGCCACCACGGCGTGCGCGCCGGCGTCTCCTCGCGCGGTGTCAGGCCCAACAGCAGCCGGATTGCCGGGAAGACGATGCGGCGTGGCGCCGGCGGCGTTACCCGCAAGAGCCACCAGATCACCGGCAATGCCGCGAGCGCCGCCAGCAGCCAGGGCGAAGCAAAAGCGAGCGACCCGAGTGCAAGCATTCGCTATCGCCGGCGGTCCGCCGTTAGCGTCGCGTGCAACGCCAACAACGCCAGATGCGGCGGCCGATCGGTGCGGTGAAAGCCGATCGTCCAGCCGACCGCCCGCGCGATCGCCGCCAATCCGTCGCGATGGCGCTGGAAGCGCTGCCGGTACTCCTCGCGCACGGTCTCAACCCGGCTGATGACCAGCTCCTCGCGTTGCTCGACACCCTCGAAGCGGACGCGCCCGGCAAACGGCAATTCTTCCTCGGCCGGATCGACGATTTGCAGCAGATGACCCTTGAGCCCGGCACCGGCGAATTGCGCCACCGCGGCATGCACTGTTTCGAGCGGCGCCAGAAAATCGCCGATCAGCACCAATTGGCCGGCGCGCGGCAACGGCTCGAATACCGGCAACCCTTTCCCGATCGCCGGCACACTCTCATGCTCGACGAGTTGCACGAGCCGGCTCAGCGCGACGCGGCCGCTCATCGGCCCGACGCCGCTGCCGAGCAGCGTCAGCCGCTCGCCGCCGCGCACCAGCAGGCTCGCGAGCGCGACCAGGATCAACTCAGCGCGGTCGCGTTTCGTTGGCCAACCGGCATCGGCGATATAAGCGGCCGAGCTGTAATCCATCGAGGACGACGCATCGCGCCAGAGCCAGATGCTTTGGGCCGCCTCCCATTCGGTCTCGCGGACGTAGAGGCGCTGCGATTTGGCGCTCTCGCGCCAATCGATGCGAGCTGCGGCATCGCCCGGCTCGTATTGGCGGAATTGCCAGAAGGTCTCGCCCTGCCCCACCCGCCGCCGGCCATGCACTCCTTGTGCGACGGTGGTGGCGACTCGCTCAGCCGCGACCAGCAGCGGCGGCAGAACGGCAGCCGCCTGCTCCGCCCGGTCGCGCAAACTGGCACGCAACGAACGCGCAGCGCCCGGCCTCCCGGAAAGCCGGCCGACGGTTTGCCGGCTGATAGTTTGGGGCGAGATCACCGCAGCGGCATCGTCATGTCATCGATCACCTGCGTGACCGTTACTCCTTCGGCGCGCCCGGCGAAGCTGACGGCCATGCGGTGGCGCAGTACCGGCGGCGCCAACGCCAGGACATCGTCTATCGACGGCGCGTAGCGTCCATCGATCAGCGCGCGCGCCCGGCACGCCAGCATCAGCGCCTGGCTGGCGCGCGGCCCTGGCCCCCAGGCGACAAAGCGGCGCGGCCCCTCGGCGTTCTCGTCCGGACGGCCCGAGCGCACCAGCGACAGGATCGCGTCGACGACGCTGTCGCCGACCGGGATCTGCCGCACAAGCCGCTGTGCTGCCTGCAATTCCGCCGTTGTCATCGCCGGTCGCGGTGATTGCTCGTTGAGGCCGGTCGTGGCTATCAGCATCAGCCGCTCGGCATCGCGGTCGGGATAGTCGACATCGATCTGCAGCAAAAACCGGTCGAGCTGTGCCTCGGGCAGCGGATAGGTGCCTTCCTGCTCGAGTGGGTTCTGGGTCGCCAGTACATGAAACGGCTGGGGCAGGGGATGGTACTGCCCGGCGATCGATACCCGACCCTCCTGCATTGCCTGCAGCAAGGCTGATTGCGTACGCGGGCTGGCGCGGTTGATCTCGTCCGCCATCAAAAGCTGGCAGAACACGGGGCCGCGAATAAAGCGGAACGAGCGCCGGCCGGTCTCGCTTTCTTCCAGCACTTCGGAGCCAAGGATGTCGGCCGGCATCAAATCGGGCGTACACTGGATGCGCTTGTCGTCGAGGCCGAGAATCGTGCCGAGCGTCTCGACAAGCCGCGTCTTGGCGAGCCCGGGGACGCCGATCAACAGCGCATGCCCGCCGGACAGCAGCGTGATCAGCGCTTGCTCGACGACCTCGCGCTGCCCGAAAATGACCTCGCCGACTCGGTCACGAACAAGACTCAGCCTCTCGCCGAGCGCCTCAACCTCGGCGACCAGATCCGCCGGACCGGCGCCGCCCTGAGCGGCGTTGAAGGGGGTGGTTGATACCAAGCCGTTAATCCTTTTTCACAGACTGCGTTGTTGAGACTGATGGAAAAGCCAGCTTCGGGCAATTCCTCCCCCGCCGGACGACCCGGGCTTCGCCGGGCGCCCGCCGAGCTCGCCGATCTCGACATGCGGATCGCCCGGGATGGCACTTGGTATTATCGGGGTTCTCCGATCAACCGCATCCCCTTGGTCAAGCTGTTCGCCTCCGTGCTGCGCCGCGAATCGGACGGCAGTTATTGGCTGTTGACCCCGGCCGAGCGTGGTCGGGTCGTCGTCGAGGACGTGCCTTTCGTCGCAGTCGCCGTCGAGGTGCAAGGAACGGGCCGCGGCCAGCAACTGATCTTCCGGACCAATCTCGACGAGATTGTGACCGCGGGGCCAGATCACCCGCTGCGTGTCGAAACCGCTGCCGACGGCACGCCCGCGCCCTATATCCTGGTGCGGCCGGGCCTCGAAGCCCGCCTCGCGCGGCCGGTCTTTTATGAGCTGGCCGAGCTTGGCCACGAGGAGCAGGTCGGGGGCGAGGAGCAATTCGGCATATGGAGCGGCGGCACGTTTTTCCGGCTCGGCGAGATCGAGGCCGATTGACACGACGCCGCAGCCGGCCGAGCGTCGCAGGATCGTTTTGCCACAGGAGCGCCGACCAGCCATGGGCCTGACGCGGGAGAGCGCGATCGAGCGCCTGGCGGGCCGGCATCCGGGACGGCGCGGTTTTGGCGGCAGCGCCGATCCGGCGGAGGCCGCGGCTTTCCGCCACGCCATGCGCGGTGATCACGACCTGAACCCTGGCGTTACCCCGCCCAGCACCGCGCTTACGCCGGCGGCTGTCTTGGTGCCGCTGATCGATCACCCTCACGGCATGTCGGTGCTGCTGACCCAGCGCACCGCGCATCTAACGGCGCATGCCGGACAGATCTCTTTTCCCGGCGGCCGTATCGAGGATGCAGACCCCGACGCGGTCGCCGCGGCGCTGCGCGAAACTGAAGAAGAGGTGGGGCTGCCGCCCGACCGAGTCAGCGTCATCGGCAGGCTCGACACCTATGTGACCGGCACCGGCTTCGAGATCGCGCCCATTGTGGGTCTCGTCGATCCGCCGGTGCCGATTTCGATCGACCCGTTCGAAGTCGCTGAGGCGTTCGAGGTGCCGCTCTCCTTTATCCTCGACCGGCGCAACCACCAGCGCATCGAGCGGGAGGTGGGGCCGCACAACCGGGCCTATTTCGTGCTGCCGTATCAGGGCCGGAACATCTGGGGCGCGACCGCCGGCATCCTAGTCAATCTGGCAGAGGTGCTGGCGGATTGAGCGGCGATGCTGCGGGTTCTCCTGACGATCGTATTGCCGCTGCTCCTGCCGACCGCGCTCTATTTGGCGTGGATCCGCACGATGCAAGGCGCCGAGGGCGCCGCGCCGCGCTGGCGGGCTTTGCCGTGGGTGTGGCTTGTTGGAGCGGGGACGCTGCTGCTGATCGTCGTGCTCGTGGTCGTCAATGTGCATTTCGGCAGGTCGGAGTCCGGCGTCTATGTGCCGCCGCGCTGGGAGAATGGCCGCATCGTTCCCGGCCATATCGAGCCGCAGCGATGATCGGACAGCCCCGGTGAGCGGTGGCGAGCCCCGCAAGATCGCGCCGCAGCCCTGGATGACGGCGCCACAAACCCGCGCGGTCATCGCCGCGCTGGCGAAGACCGGGATTGCGGCGCGCTTTGTCGGCGGCTGTGTGCGTGACGCGCTGCTCGGGTGCACGAGCGCCGATATCGACATCGCGACACCGGCCCGCCCGGAGGCGATCATCGCCGCTCTCGAAAAAGCGGGGATCAAGCCGGTCCCGACCGGCATCGAGCACGGCACGATCACCGCTGTCCTAAGCAAGCCCGACCCGCCGCGGCATTTCGAGATCACGACATTGCGGCGCGATGTAGAAACAGACGGGCGACGGGCGCGCGTCGCCTTCAATGCCGATTGGGCGGAAGATGCGGCGCGCCGCGACTTTACGATCAACGCGATCTATCTCGATCCCGACGGCACATTGCACGACCCGGTCGGCGGCATCGCCGATCTCGAAGCGCGTCGCGTGCGCTTTGTCGGTGAACCGCCGCAGCGCATCGCGGAAGATGTGCTGCGGGTACTGCGGTATTACCGCTTCGAGGCGCGCTTTGGCAGCGGCAGCGGTGATGCAGCCGCGCGCGCCGCCTGCCGCGCTGCGGTACCGCTGCTGGCGAATCTCTCGGCCGAACGGGTGTCGCAAGAATTGCTGCGGCTGCTCGCCGTGCCCGATCCCCTTCCTGCGTTGCGCATGATGGCTGAGGACGGCGTCCTCGCCGCGATCCTTCACGAGGCGACGCGGCTCGACTGGCTGCAGCAGATCATCGCGATAGAACCGGAGCCCGACGTGCTGCGCCGGTTGGCGGCATTGATAACCGTCGATCGCGACGGTGCTGTCGCGCTCGCCGAGCGGCTTCGTCTTTCGAACGAGCAGCGCGACCGCCTCGCCGGTTTGGTCCCGCCCTGGCCGATCGATCCGGGCGGCGATGCCCGGGCGCGTCGGCTTGCTCTGTATCGGCTCGGCGCGGAGCGCTACCGCGATCTGGCGTTGCTCGCCGCCGCGGATGGCACGCTCGATGAAGACCGCCTCCGGGAGGTGCTTGCCTTCGCCGCCGCATGGCAGCCGCCGCCTTTCCCGCTGAAGGGACGCGATGTAACAGCCCTCGGCGTCCCGCCCGGCAAGCGCGTCGGCGAATTGCTCACGGCGGTGCGAAAGTGGTGGGAAGAAGGCGATTTTAACGCCGACCGCGCCGCCTGCCTGAAACGACTCAGGGAGAGTATCTGATGGACGCTGCGAGTTTGCGCGAGCTGCAGGCGCCGTTGAAGACCAGGTATCGCGAGCAACCCGAGGAGGCGCTCGTGACATTGCGCGCCGACGGGAGCCTCGATGCCGATGGGATCGCTTGCCGCGTCGAGACTGGCAGGGCGCTGGTCGAAGCGGGGCTGCATCCAGCAACCGGCGGCAGCGGCTTGCAGGCCTGCTCGGGCGATATGCTCTTGGAAGCGCTCGTCGCCTGCGCCGGGGTCACACTGCGCGCCGTTGCGACCGCGCTCGAATTCCGCCTGAAGGGCGGCTCGGTCAGTGCCGAAGGCGATCTCGATTTCCGCGGCACGTTGGGGGTCGACCGCGCCGCGCCCGTCGGCTTTCGCGCGATCCGCCTGGCCTTTGCGCTCGACACCGACGAGTCGCAAGACCGTATCGACAGCCTCTTGAAGCTGACGGAGCGCTATTGCGTCGTGCTGCAGACCCTGCGCCATCCGCCCGAGCTGATGGCGAGCATTTCCGGGGCTCCACGGCCCGCCTGACCCGGTGCATGCCAGCCGGCCGGGAAAACCGCTTGCCGGAACCGGCCGCCATCGCCGACGATCACGGATGAGGGGCGCGGCCTGAGCGACCCAGCCCCCGGAGGCACCGCGCATGAGCGATCTTTATATGCGGAGCGGCATCTTTCTGGCGCCGTTCC
This sequence comes from Pseudomonadota bacterium, assembly GCA_046724035.1. Taxonomy (GTDB): domain Bacteria; phylum Pseudomonadota; class Alphaproteobacteria; order ATCC43930; family CGMCC-115725; genus DATARH01. The sequence continues at coordinate 5,820 of JBKOVT010000214.1, forward strand.
ACAACCATGACGAGAACCCGACCCTGTCCATCGAGCGGGATCTCGAGCTGCTAGAGCATCTCGATCGGCTCAATTACCACGAGGCCTGGATTGGCGAGCACCATTCCGGCGGCTTTGAGCTGATCGCGTGCCCGGAGATGTTCATCGCTGCGGCGGCGCAGCGCACGCGCCACATCCGCCTCGGGACTGGCGTCGTGTCACTGCCCTATCACAACCCCTTCATGCTCGCCGACCGCATGGTCCAGCTCGATCATATGACGCGCGGCCGCGCGATGTTCGGCGTCGGCCCCGGCGCGCTGGTGCATGACGCGCTGAAGATCGGCATCGATCCCAGCGAGCAGCGCCGCATGATGGAAGAGTCCTTCGACGTCGTCGTGCGGCTCATGCGCGGCGAGCTCGTCAGCAAGCAGACCGATTGGTTCAACATCACCGACGCGCAGCTGCAGCTTCGCCCCTACACACAGCCGACCATGGAGTTGGCGGTCGCCGCCGCGCGCTCGCCGTCGGGATCGGTGCTGGCCGGGAAATACGGCGTCGGCATGTTGTCCATCGGCGGCACCGCACCGGCGCAGATGGAGCGCCACACCGCCAATTGGGGCCTCTACGAGGAGACCGCGCGGGCCAACGGCTACACCCCGAACCGCAAGGATTGGCGTGTCGTCGGCTTCTTCCACATCGCCGAGACGCGCGAGCAGGCGCGCCAGAATGTGCGCTTCGGGGTGCAAGCCTTCGCCAATTACTTCCGCGACGTGGCGACATTTCCAATCATCCCGCCCGATGTTGGCGACCCTGTCGAATGGCTGATCGAGACCGGCACCGCCTGTATCGGCACGCCCGACGATGCGATCGCCTATATTGAGCGGCTGAATAAGGGATCGGGCGGCTTCGGCGTCCTCTGCGAGCTGGCGCAGAACTGGGCCGATTGGGAACAGACAAAGCGGCATTACGAGTTGATGGCGCGCTTTGTCCACCCGCGTTTCCAGAACAGCCGGGATTTATTGCGCGGCAGCTACGATTACGCTGTAGGCCACCGGGCCGATTTTGTCGGGCGGGCCAGCGCGGCGATCCAGAAGGCGATCGACGATCACGCGGCGCGGCAAGGCAAACGGGAAGCGGCCGAATAGGGAAACTCGATGCAGAGCCAGAACCGCTTCTTCGACGATATGGCCCGTGTCGCGGCTGGCGCGATGGGAGCGCTGTCGGGAGTGCGCGGCGAGATCGAGGCGCGCTTCCGCGACCAGTTCGAGCGCATCCTGGCCGGCATGGACCTTGTCAGCCGCGAGGAGTTCGAGGCGGTCAAGGCGATGGCTGCGAAGGCGCGCGAGGAGCAGGAGATCCTGCTGCAGCGAATCGCCGAGCTGGAGGATCGCGTCGCGCAGGGTGGGCGAGGCGCGCCGCGCAGGACCGAAACCGGCGAAGCCCCAGGACCTGGGGCATAGGCGAGCAAGACCGCTAAATATAGCCTTGCCACCGTCCCCCGGCTTTGGCAGCGTAGTTTTGTCGAATATTCGACCAATGCACCGTTCGGGCCGTTAGGAGGAGTGGCGCCACGGGCTTTCTGGCAAGCCGGCTAAGAGTTCCGTTTTTATGTGTCGCCTCCAGGAGGGCGCGATGACCTCAGTGTCAATGGTCGAAGTCCACTCCCCGGTCGGCAATCCGATCGATCTCGTCGAAGAAATCGTCGTCTCCAACGACTGGGCGCATGACCGTGCCAGCGAGGAGGAGCTTGTCGTCGAAATCTCCGGCCGCTGGTGCGATTACCGGATGTACTTCCTGTGGCAGGAAGAGCTGAGCGCGCTGCATTTCTCCTGCGGCTTCGACATGAAGGTGCCGAAGCGCCGGCGGGGCGTGCTGTACGAGCTTTTGGCGCTCGCCAATGAGCGGCTGTGGCTTGGCCATTTCGATCTGGCGGCAGGCGATGCCTCGCCCTCTTTCCGCTACGCGGTGCTGTTGCGCGGAATCGGCATGGCGAGCGCCGAGCAGGTCGAGGATCTCGTCGACATCGCCCTATCCGAGTGCGAGCGCTTCTACCCGGCCTTCCAATTGGTCATCTGGGGCGGCAAGCCGGCTGAGGAGGCAATGGCGACCGCGATGATCGAGCCGATCGGCGAGGCCTGACCCGGTCTCCCCTGCCATGCCCGAGCGCCCCGCGCCGGCTGCGATAAAAGCGGACACGCTTGTCCTCGTCGGCTGCGGTCAGATGGGCTCGGCGATGCTGCGCGGCTGGCTGGCGCGCGAAGCCGCCACCGCCTTTCTCGCGATCGAGCCGGCCGGCCTCCCTGCCCCGTTTGCCGATACCAACAGCGTCGCTTGGCATGCTGCGGCCGAGGAACTGCCCGACGATCTGATCCCAGACGCGGTCGTCTTTGCGGTGAAGCCGCAGATCATCAACCAGGTCTTGCCGGCCTATCGCCGCTGGGTGCGGCCGCAGACCCTGTTTCTGTCGATCGCCGCCGGCATCACGATCGCCGGCATCGCGCGTCATCTCGGCGAGGCCGCAGTCATCCGCACGATGCCGAACACGCCGGCTGCCATCGGCCGGGGGATCACGGTGGCTTGCGCCAACCCGCTCGTCACGCTGCAACAGCGCGGCTTGTGTGAGACGCTGCTTTCCGCGATCGGCGAGAGTGCCTGGGTCGAGGACGAGGCGCTCCTCGATCCCGTAACCGCCGTGTCGGGAAGCGGCCCTGCCTATGTCTTCCTGCTGATCGAGGTCCTGGCGCAGGCCGGAGAGCATGCTGGTCTGCCCGCCGAACTGGCGTTGCGCCTCGCGCGCGAGACGGTCGCCGGTAGCGGCGAGCTGGCACGCCTGTCGCAAGGGGACCCGGCCCGGCTGCGCGAGGCCGTCACGAGCCCCGGGGGCACGACCCGCGCCGCACTCGATGTGCTGATGGCAAAGGATGGACTCGCCCGGCTGCTCGATCGCGCGGTAGCGGCCGCGACGAAGCGGTCGCGGGAACTGGCGAACTGAACGGGCGCGGACGGTGGTGAAGGGACGCTCGCAGCTGCCCGGCGACAATGGCCCGCCCCACCCCGCCTCTGCGGCAAAGACTGAACTCGACGACCGCGACCGCATCATCGACGCGGCGCTCGCCTGCATTGCGCGGCAAGGCTGGCGGCGGCTTTCATTGGCCGACATCGCGGGGGAGGCAGGGCTACCGATCCTGCAATTGTACCGCATGTACCGATCGAAATCGGCGGTTCTGTGCGGGTTTTTTCGCCGCATCGACGAGACCGTGCTGGCCCAGCCGCTCGATACCGCGCCCGATGAGCGCCCGCGCGACCGGGTGTTCGATCTTCTGATGCGTCGTTTCGACGCACTGACCCCGCACCGCGCCGCGATCGAAAGGCTGAGCCGCGAATTGCCGACCGACCCCTTGGCCGCGCTCGCCGCCGGGGCGGGCCTGTTGCGCTCGATGCGCTGGATGCTGGAAGCCGCCGGCATCCCCGGCGAAGGTCTCGCCGGCATCGTCGCGGTCAAGCTCACCGCGGCCGCTTATATGGCGACAATGCGGATCTGGCTGCGCGACGAATCGCCGGATCTGGCGCCGACGATGGCGGCGCTCGACCGCCGCCTGCGTGCGGTGGAGCGGTGGTATGGCGGCGGCGGACGCGCGGCCGGTCGGGGGGCCGAAGCCGCCGCGTCGGGCTGAGCCCGGCTTTATTGCTGCGATGCGGGGGCGGGAGTTCAGGGCAGGGGTTGACAGCGCCTTTTCCCTGCCGATATACCCATTGTGCACTGCAACAAAAACTCATACCCCTGATCGGAACCCGCACCATGTCTGATGCCCGTCCCAACTTCTTCGATTTCGATGTGACCAAGCTGTTCGCCGATTTCCGCTTCCGGCCCTTCGATGTCGAGGCGATTTGGGCCGCGCAGCGCCGCAATATCGAGGCGCTGAGCCAGGCCAACCAGCTAGCCGTCGAGGGCGTCCAGGCGGTGGCGCGGCGCCATATCGAGCTGACCCGCGAGACCTTCGAGGGCCTCTCGACCCTGCTGCGCGACCTCGCCCAGCCGGCCTCGCCCGAGGAGCGGATCGCGAAGAACACCGACTACGCCAAGCAGATGCTCGAAAAGAGCGTCAATCACGGCCGCGAGGTCGCCTCGATCGCCGCCAAGACCGGCGCCGATGCCGCCGAGGTATTGCAGAAGCGCGCCACCGAAGGGCTCGACGAGCTGCGCTCGTTCGCCCGCAAGCAGGCCGCCTAACCGCCGTCTTGACGCTTCCAACGAAAAGGCCGCCCCGTTCGGGCGGCCTTTTTTATGCCGTGCTGCCGTCGCGGGCGGCGCGCCATCCGATCCGATCGAGCCGGACCGCAGGCGCTCCCCTCCGGTCAGGTCATGCGGGCTTGCCGATGAGACGCGGCGCTCCTGGCATCGCCGGCGGTAACGCGGCGGTGTAAGCCTAGGCGAACAGCACATCCGACAAGCGGGAAGGTCGCCGATGATGGCTCGCCGGCAAATTGCAGCGTTGCTGATCGGCGGCGTCGCGCTGTTCGCGTGCAGCGAAGAGGCCGTCTCGTCCGGCACCGGCACACCGCCGAATTTCGGACCCTATTCATGGGTCGAGGGGAGCAAGATCGGCGTCCTGACCGACAATCCGGAAGCCTATCCCGCCATCTTCGTCAATTCCGTCAATCCGGACACGACCCCGCCGGCCGGCGAATGGATCTCTCTCAAACTCGCGCAATTCGGCATCCCGGCCGACGCAAAGGCGGTCTATATCGGCGGGATCTTGATCATCACGCATGGCCGGAAGACGCAGCTTTGCGATCTGACGGTCACCTTTGCAAAGCCGGGAAGCACCAGCACGACCGGCAATTACATTTTTCAGGCGATCGAAGGCCAGACCGAAGGCGGGCAGCGTTCGACGGCAGGCGCCTGGGTTCCGGTGGTCGACGGCGTCACGGTTTGGCAATGGGGCCGGGGCGATGTCAAAACGCAATACCCGAAGGGCGCCATCGGCCCCTACCCACCGAATGCTCCTACGGGATCAATCTGTCGGTGCAGGCTTACATCCGCTGAGTAAGTATTTCTATCAGCGCGGGAGGTGCACGCGGGCGCGCAAGCCGCCATGCCGCGAGGTTTCGAGCCGCACATCGCCGCCATGACTGCGGGCCACATCGCGCGCGATCGTGAGGCCGAGCCCAACCCCGCCGGTCGACGGATTGCGCGAGGTATCGAGGCGGATAAACGGCTGAAACACCCGCTCGCGTTCGGCCGCCGGAATGCCCGGGCCGTCATCGTCGATCAGGATGTCGATTCCGTCCTCGACCGGCAGGATCGAGACCCAGACACGATGTCCGTAATGGCGAGCATTGGCGATCAGATTGGAGAGACAGCGGCGCAGCGCGTTCGGCCGCACCGGCAGGACCAGCTCGTCGATACGCGCGAGCGTCAATGCCGCGCCTTGCCGCTCCGCCGCTGCGGCGACATCCTCGATCAACAGCGCGATGTCGGTCGCGACGATGGTTTCGGTGCCCTCGCCGCGCGCGAAATCGAGATACAGATTGACGAGCCGCTCCATCTCGGCGACATCGGATTTGAGTTCCGCGACTGCCGAATCCTCGCCGATCAACGCGAGCGCGAGCTTCATGCGGGTCAACGGCGTGCGCAGATCGTGCGACACGCCGGCCAGCATTTCGGTGCGCTGCCGGATCTGGCGGTCGATCCGCTCGCGCATGCGCAGAAAGGCGGCGCCGGCCTGGCGCACTTCGAGCGCGCCTTCGGGCTTGGTGAAGGATACCGGCCGTCCCTTGCCGAACTCCTCGGCGGCAGCGGCGAGGCGGCGCAGCGATTTCACCTGATTGCGCAGAAAGACCGTCGCGATCGCCAGCAACACCAGTGACGAACCGACCATCCATAAAATGAAAATGTAGGTCGTCGCGGTGAAGAGCCGGCCGCGCGGGATGTTGACGCTCAATACGCCGGTGTCGAGCTGCACATCGACAAGCACGCAGCGGTCGCAGCTGATATCGTCGATGCGGAAGGGCCGCTGCACGCGCCGGGTCAGCGCCCGGCCGAGCTGCTTCTCGAGCGTCGTGCCGCTCGCCGGGCCCGCTTCCGGCAACAGCGCGCCGCTCCTGTATGTGAAATCGAGCTCGGTCATGTCGGAGGCGTGGCGCAATTGCGCGCTCAGCTCGGGATCGGACGCCGTCGGCTCGACCACATCGATGACCATCGCGATGTCGCCGGCGACATCCGCCGACAGCCGGTACGACACCGTCTCCCAATGCCGGTCGTAGAAGATCCAGGCGGCGATCATTTGCACCAAGACAAGCGGGATGACGATCAGCAGCAGCGAGCGGCCGAACGTCGTTTGCGGCAAGAGGCGCTTGGCCCAGCCGCGCTGTCGGATCTCGAAGCCGTCCGCCGCGGCCGGCGCGGTCAGCGCGCGCGGCTCGGCCGGCAATGCCGGCAGGCTGTCACTCGGGCTTGAGGACATAACCGGTGCCGCGAACGGTCTGCAGATAGCGCGGATAGCGCGGATCGCTCTCGAGCTTGCGCCGCAGCCGCGTCATCTGCACATCGACATTACGGATGTTGCCGCTGAACCCCGCCGATTGCGACAGCTCCTCGCGCGATACGGGCTGACCTGCCTGCTGCGCCAGGATGGACAACAGGCCGGTCTCGGCGGTGGTCAGGTGAACCGCATCGTCGCCGCGGAACAATTCGCTGCGCGCGAGGTGAAAGCGGAACGCGCCGAACCTGACCTCGCCCGGAGGCGGCGCGACGCTGGGTCTGCGCTGCAGGATGTTGCGGATGCGCAAGACCAGCTCGCGCGGCTCGAATGGCTTGACGAGATAATCGTCGGCGCCGTGCTCCAGGCCGTTGACCCGGTCCTCCGGCTCGCCCATCGCGGTCAACAGCAATACCGGGACGCGCGGCTCGGGGTCATCGCGCAAGGAACGGGTCAGCGCGAGCCCGCTCTCGCCCGGCATCATGACGTCGAGCACGACCAGATCGAAGGCAAAGCTCGCGAGCTGGGCGCGCGCCTCCGCGGCATCCGCCGCACCGGTCACGCGAAAACCGCTGTCGCTGAGATAGCGGCGCAACAGCTCGCGCAGCCGCAGATCGTCATCGACGACGAGAAGGTGGGGCTCGGCATCGGTCATCGCGCCGGGAGTATACAGAAAACGTCAGGAGCGCGCGGCGCGGCGGTCGAACCGGCGGCGGTCGTCGTCGCCCGCAATGATGCCGAGCAGCACCTTGCGGAAGCCTTCGACGGCTTGCGGGCCGGCCTTGCGATAGGCACCGGCGACCCGAATGCGCTGCGGCTCGGAAAGCTGGCGCTCCAACTCGCGCCCGCGCTCGGTCAGCTCCAGGAGCCGCTGGCGGCGGTCCTGCGGGCCGCGATGCTGGATGATGAAGCCCCGACGGACGAGCTGGCCCAACACCCGGTTGAGGCTCTGTTTTGTGATCCGCAGGATCGCCAGCAGATCGCCGACGGTCATCTGCGGATGACGCCCGACAAAATGCACGACCCGGTGGTGCGCCCGCCCAAAGCCGTATTGCTCGAGGATCGCATCGGGCTCAGCGGTAAAGTCGCGATAGGCGAAAAACAACAGCTCGATGCCCTGCCGCACTTCCTCCTCGCGCAGGAACGCCGGTTCGCTGGAGACCGCGGCGCGGGCTGGGGCGGTCGGCAATTTTATGTCAGTCATGTTGACTTATTTTGCAGCCTCTGATACGAACGGGGCGTCCTCTGGGTTATAACCCATCTGCGTGCAACCGCGCCCTGCAGGGATTTTTTCAATGAACGCCCCCTCTAATCCCATCTTCTCTCGGCGCCCCACGGACCGGCCGACGGCGGCCGATGTCAGGGCTGGTCTGTTGCGGGATCCGGGCTTCGGCAAAGTCTTCACGGATCACATGGTGACGATCCGCTGGACGCAGGATCGCGGCTGGCATGATGCCGAGGTGCGCGCCCGCGCGCCGATCGCGCTCGATCCGGCCGCCGCCGTGCTGCACTACGGTCAGGAAATATTCGAGGGGTTGAAGGCTTATAATTTCGGCAACGGCTCGATCGCCCTCTTCCGGCCAGAGCAGAACGCCCGCCGCTTCCAGGCTTCGGCCGCCCGCATGAGCATGCCGGAACTGCCCGAAACCGTATTCCTGCAGGCTGTGGACGAACTGGTGACGATCGATGCCGCATGGATCCCTGAAGGTGACGGCAGCCTCTATCTGCGGCCGTTCATGTTCGCGACGGAAGCCTTCCTCGGTGTCCGCCCATCCTATGAATATTTGTTCATCCTGATCGCCAGCTCCGTGGGCTCCTACTTCAAGGATGGGGAGAAGCCCGTGACCATGTGGCTGAGCGACCGCTACACCCGCGCGTCGGAGGGCGGCACGGGCGCCGTCAAATGCGGCGGCAATTATGCGGCGAGCTTGGCCGCGCAGGCTGAAGCCATCGAGAACGGCTGCGATCAGGTCCTGTTCCTCGATGCGTCCGAGCATCGCTGGGTCGAGGAACTCGGCGGCATGAACGTCTTCCTCGTCATGGATGACGGCTCGCTGGTGACCCCGCCGCTGACCGGCACAATCCTGCCGGGCATCACGCGCGACGCGATCATTACGCTGGCGCACAAGGAAGGCCGAACGGTCCGCGAGGAACGCTATTCGATGGACCAGTGGCGCTCGGACGCCAGGAGCGGCAGGTTGAAGGAAGCATTCGCCTGCGGCACCGCTGCCGTCGTCGCTTCGATCGGCAAGATCAAGAGCGCTGCGGGGGACATACTGATCGCCGATGGTTCGACCGGCCCGATAACGGCCGCCATCAAGGCGCAGTTGGTCGGTATCCAGCGCGGCGAGATTCCTGACGAGTTCGGCTGGGTGCGCCGGATCGGGTGACGCCTTCACCCCGGGCACGATCTGCCGCTTGATGTGGGAGGATCACGACCGGCTGGTCGGCAAAAGGGTCGCCGCGACCGCAGCGTAACCTGCTCTTTACCTAACCCCGCTACTCTTCGCTTCGGCAAGCGGAGCCCGAGGAAAACCGGGCTCCGTTTTTGCACGGGCAACATGGGCGGGAATTTTGGTCAAATGTCCGAGGGTCCTAGTCTCGACGTGCCGAAGCTCAGCGAGCAGGAAATGCAGCAATTGCAGGTGCTGTTGTTTCGCTACCTGACCCATAAGTCCGGCGGATTTTCTGATATAGTCACGGACAAGCTGGTTAATCGCTGTCAGGCGACGCCGCCCGGCGAGGGCTCGGGTCCGGATTCGTCAGCCCCGCCGCCGGTCGACGCGCCAAAGCGCCGCGGCAAGCCGGTCCCCGCCCCGGCGGGCTAGTCGCCTCGGCTCCAACGCGATTTGGCCGCGTCGTCCTCGGCGCGCGCTTCGACCCAGCGTTCGCCCTCGAGCGTCTCTTCGCTCTTCCAGAACGGCGCCTCTGTCTTCAGCCAATCGATCAGGAAATGACACGCCGCAAGCGCCGCCTCGCGGTGCGGCGAGGCGGTCGCTACCAATACGATGCGGTCGCCCGGCTCCAACCTTCCGTAGCGATGGACGATCAGCGACGCCGATAGCGGCCAGCGCCGGTTGGCCTCGGCCTCGATCTCGGCCAGCTTGCGCTCGGTCATGCCGGGGTAATGTTCGAGCGTCATCGCCGAGACGGTGTCGGTCGAACTCGCTGGGATGCCTCCTTGGAGATTGAAGTCGCGCACGAGGCCGATAAAGCTCGCGATACCGCCGACCGTATGATCGCCGGCAGCGAGCCGATCGAGCTCATGCCCGACATCGAAATCCTCGCGCTGCACCCGGATCATCGCTCAGCCTCCGGTCACCGGCGGGAAGATCGCGATCTCATCGCCCGCACGCACCGGGTGCTCGGCGCCGACATAATCCTGGTTCACCGCGACCCGGATCACCGACAAATCGCGCAGCGCCTCGGCATAGCGGGGGCCGCGGCCGCGCAGCCATTCGAGCAGCGCCGCGACATCGCGCACCTGCGGCGGCAGCGGCACTTCTTCCTCGACCTGACCGATGCGCGCACGCAGCCAGGCAAAATACAGGAGCTTCACCGGCGCGCTCATGCGAAGACTTCCGAGAACGGCAGAAAATCGACGGTCATGCCTTGTGTGAGCTCGGCGATGTCCTCGGCGAGTACGACAAAGCCGTCCGATTGCACGATCGAGGACAGGATGCCGGCACCGTCTTTCGGGTAGCGGCGCGCCACGACGGCGCCGTTCTCGCGTGCGATGCTGGCGCGCAGATATTCGCGGCGGCCGGCTTTCTTCCGGTATTTGAAACCGGCGGTCACCGGGAATTGCAGCGGCGGTGTCGCATCGGCGCCGGCGAGGCGCAGGATCAACGGCCGCGCCAACACCGCGAAAGTCAGCGCGGCAGCGACCGGGTTGCCAGGCAGACCGATCAGCGGAACGCCGCGCACTTGTCCCAGCGCGACCGGCCGCCCCGGCTTGATCGCGAGACGCCAGAAATCGAGACGGCCGAGCCGCTCGACCGCAGCTTTCACATGATCTTCCTCGCCGGTCGAGACACCACCGGAGGTGACGATGAGATCGTGTTCGGCGGCGGCCGCGGCGAGCGTGTCGGCGAGCGCCACCGCGCGATCCGGCCGGATCCCGAGATCGCTGACGGTACAGCCGAGCCCCTGCAATAGTGCTTCCAGCATGACCCGGTTGGCGTCATAGATCATGCCGGCTTTGAGCGCCTGCCCAGGCTCGCGCACCTCGTCGCCGGTCGACAACAGCGCGGCGCGCAAGCGACTGAAGACCGGCAGCCGGTCCTGGCCGAGAGCGGCCGCAAGCCCGAGATCGGCCGGCTTGAGCCGCCGCCCGGCAGCCAAGGCGACCGCGCCTTTCGCAACATCCTCGCCGGCGTG